>NZ_JAMBQG010000016.1:0-150059 GCF_023369805.1 Parabacteroides leei | reverse complement strand
AATGTATAAGACATATTGCTGCCGGGGCTACTTGTCAATTTGACTAGTAGGGGCTTCTTTGCATTTGCCATAAACCTTCTTCTATTCATACCGCCTCCTATTCTTGTTCAAGTTTTGCAATATGCCAGATACCCGCATAGCATTTAAGGTTAAATTCTACCCGTCTACCAGCCGGGCAAGTATGCGAGCTTCCGCACATGCTTTCATAATTCCCAGATGTTGGGATTGTTATTGTTCGAGTCGATGGACAATAAACAAATACATTCATTTCAAGCCCATCATAATTTCTACCCGCCGCATTAACCGATAGCGATGCATTTGCATTAAGACTAATTTCAATATTTTCGTAATTTGCATCAAGATTTGCTACTGTCGTTGCAGTAGTGTATGAGCCTATACGATCAAGCTTTTTCTTGTCGACAGAGATCATAAGCCCATTTGCGGATTGAGTCACTTTTGAATCATCATTCAAAAGTACTATTTTAGTATCATTGTATGTGAGATCGCCGTTATCTCTAAGCATGACTGTTTTATCTGCTTTGTGGTTTCTTAACCATATACCATGTTTTTCAACAGGAATAGTTGTATTATTCGCGATTTTCCCAACATATCCCCTGATAGTCCCATCAGAATCCTTAAATCTAATCGTTGCATTACCATCTACTTTTACATCTTGTTCATTTGTAAATGGAGTACTACCATCTTTCTTGACATACTCATCAGGGCTCACCTTTTCCAGTTTTTGAAACTGGTCAGCAGACATGAGACCAGAGGTGTCGGCGGTGGCGTTACCCGGCTTGTTTAAGATTGCAGCCTTTCCTTCTGTCGCATTCCAGTCCGGTTGTATCTGTTCCGGTATTTCCGGAGCTACATACTCGATAAACATACCGGTTGTGCTATCGTCTGAGGATGGGACGAACAGATACTTTTTACCTGAGATAAGACCGGTACCGTCAGCTGACACATTGCCTGAACCGGCACCGGGTGGACCTTGTTGACCTCTAGGGATGGAAAAGTTAAGAATGTACTTAGGGTTACCTTCCGGGGTCGTGCCATTTTCTACAACTTCCACAGATGCCGATCCGTTCGGTTCAACGGTTGTTGTTGTCCCTTGCTCGAAGACTGCCGGCTGACCATCTTTGCCGGCAGGAAGAGTCAGGTTTAGTATGTATTTCGGATTACCTAAAGCATCCACCCCATTTGCGGTAAAGTCTCCGGAAGGTGTATCTCCGGGTTGAGCATTGACAGATTCGAGTATAGGTGTCTTACCGTCTTGCACATTATCCGCAGCATCCTGAGCATTGCCAGCGGCCGTGTTAGCAGCCTCAATCGCAGCATTCGCATTTTGGGAGATTTGAACCATTTGCTCCCGCACTTCGGCGGCTGCGTCCGTGGCCGGTTTTTGAAAAAGAACCAGTACATCTTCCGGTATTGCCTGCCAAAAAGCAGCGATTTGTTCGGCAGTCAAATCGGCAAACTTTAACTTCAGGACTTCGAATGTAACAAGTACTTTCCAAGCCGCTTCCTCTTCCGACTCATACTTCCATTCAATTCCGGACGAACCGGTACGGAAGACAGGAGTATCACCGGGATCACCTTTTAGATCAGCCCAGGCAATAAGATTATTCCACATGCCATCCGTCCAACGCCACTGAAGATGCGTTTCTGTGGATTGCAGATGTACTTCTTTTCCGTCCACTCCTTTAAGTATAGACAGTAATACCCGGACTAACTTATAAGTTGATCCGGATTGTTGGAATACGGGTATAGAGGTGATACCAGTCAAACTGTCCACCTCTTCATACTGTCCCGGATCTTTTGATGTAGATAAAATACGATTTTGAACTTCTGCTGCAATCTTATCTAAGAGTTCCGGAGTAATTGTGTTGTCGGGTATGATGATATCACCTGCTGCCATGTTATTCTACTGTATTTACCGGTTCATTAAACACATTTTCTGCATCTGTCAAGACTGTAGTCAGGACTTGCCGTTTTGTTTCAAAGGATATATCATTAGCATAATCAAACGAAATATACATCCGCCCATCTCTCTCTACCGTCACAGTTCCGATTCGCTTATCGCTTCGTTCAATGTTAGCCCGAATACTTGACACGGGATTACCGGTCGTTTGATTAATCTCATAACCGATATGTACATCACCTACATCATTGTACCCAGTTCTGCTACGAACATCAACTTTTACTTTCATGTTACTTTCCTCCTTCAATTAGGTTGACAATCTGAGCATAACCACCTGCATTAAGGCTTGATACAGATTGCTTAATCAGTGTCGCTTCTTCTGTTACTATCTCGATAGCCCCTTTAGCGGCGAAAATCCTCATACACAGATTATGCGCTGTTAATTTATTCGCATTATCCTTAGATACATCCCCGGTACGTTCTAATGTCTCTCCAGAGAATAAGCAACGGCAAACCATCTCGGAAATCATCTGAGGATGTTTTTCTATAACCTTCTTACCATCTTTGAGGACTTCCTTCTCAATTAATACCTCTTCACCTTTGTAGTCTTTAAATGACTTGTTAAAATTTACTTTCATGACTTTATGTTTTTTAATAAATACTGATATTTAATAATGATTTATTCTATAAAGAAATGGCCATTTATATCATTCCACTTTACGGTATAGTTATTTCCTGATGTACCTACTTGCTGCTTTACAGGCATATGACTCATAGTTAAACATGTTCTTAAATACCAACTGGCATCATTCGGAAGAGGCTTAATACTTAATTCAATAGATCTTCTTGAAGTGGAATCTGATGAGTGGTAGTCTGCTAATAAAACTGTATTATACCTTCCATTTGGATAAATATTAATACAATCTATTGACGAATTACCCGTATTATCATATAGAGTTATAAAAGAATCAGATCTTACTCCTGCATGATAAGCATTAGTACCGAACAAGGCATATCTTTGATATGATTGTTCAAATCCAATATATCCTATAGGATCAATCCTCATACCGGAAGAAGAATTTATAATAGAATCTCCACTAATAGAAAATCCTCCGATTTTCCCTCTAACCGCAGCAAGGCTAGTACACCATATTTCATCCACATTGATCAGATTGGCCTGGATATATCCACCGGCAACCAAGGTCTGTCCATTGACTATCACAGATGCTAATTTATTCCCACTGGATGTTGAACTTCCTGTTAGCTTTCCAGTAATCTCTGTTTGCAAAGCACTGATCAAGTCTCCTTTGGTTATACTTGCTCCATTCGCGAAGGCGTAGTTACGAAGTTGACCGGGAGATACTTTCGCTGATATCGTGTCTGTGATTTCTTTTGCCAGATCACGACTATACACATAATTCTGATAAGCCAAATCACCTAAAGATGACGAATCAGCTTTCCCATTGATCCGGCTATTTATTGTTGTATAATCAGACAGCATATTAAAGGATACGGCTCCATACAGATTTATTCTGTTAGAGGCAATTGTTGTATTCCCTGGCGTCTGATTTATATATGATATTATATTCTGCCCGTTCTCTAATGTCTTAGCAGCGAAGAGGGTATTCCCCTGAGTCGTGTTAATCCAGCCTGCGGTATCAATTGTTTTCTGTACATTATCAACTTTCGTAGATACAGCCTCAATACGACCAGCCTGAATACTTAAACCTGAAGTTATTTCCTGTCGTAAAGCTCCGGTTTCAGTATTAAAATCCTGACGGGTAACACGAGCTGCTATTTCTTCTGCCATTACAGTTAGCGAGGCATCATACTTTGTATAAATGGCTCCGGTTTCTGCATCTACATACTCCTTTTTAGCCAGTAGCTTTATGTACTCGGCCGTCTGATCAATCTGTGTCTGCAGTTTAATTTGAGCGTCCGCTAGCACGTCATTAAATAAGGATACACCATAGATCAGTATTTCACCGGTAAAACCGATTGAAAAGTCTCCGGTTCCATCCCACTGAGCCACCTTCAATAATTTCTGATAGCCATCAGACATCTCCAATACTTCGGAGACAAATAAATCCTTACCCGTGAATCCCACTGACAATGTTCCCGGACGTAATACCTTATAATAAAATGCAAAAGAGTATGTTCCCTCTGATTTTTCTCCTTTGAATATCGTGTTTGATTGAGTGATTGTAGTATTTAATATACGGAGTACATTTTTACTTCCGTCTTTATAAATGTCGGCTACAGCGGTTTTCTCAGTATAAAACGCCCCATCCATCCAAAGAAAACTACCGCCTACGTTAATAAAGTGAACATTATTAGTCAGTGACCAATAGTTCGTATTGCTACCAAATGATGAGTTCCGAAGAATGTTACCGCTCTCAAGTGACATATCGTTTTTAAGCCCTTCAATGGTACTTTCAAACTTGCCGTTCATGATTATGAACTGCTGTTCTACCGTTGTACCATCCTGAAGGTAAATATCAGTATCTTCAAATACACCTCCCTGAGCATAGATACCATACCCTTTTAGTTGTACACCCTTCTTTGTTCGTATGCCGGAGTAGTTACCCAATCGGACTTTAATCTTTTCGAACATCGACATATCTGTAATACCGTCCAATACATCTATATAAGGTGCATTATCATCAGAACTGGTTAGATAGATTATTCCCTGCCGATTCTTGTCTGATTTATTCCCAAAGCGAAATACTACATCACCTAATTGAGGATAATCTTCACCGTCTATGATCTTCAAATCGAAGTAATCCGGGGTTACGGCCAATACTTCACCGTAAAAGTACCTGATATTGATACCCTGGCTGCGTTGCATCCGGACGATATCATCTTTGCGAAGGTTCATTCGCATTGTGCCATCCATGCTATCCATGTAACAGCGATAGAAGCCTTGGCAGGTTTCTACATATAGAATCTTATTAAGATCAGAGATAATGACAGAACCACCTAAACCATATATCTGAGAGTACACCAGTTCGTAAACCTTCATGGATTTGCGGACTGTCAGGAAGTCAAAAGTACCTGCAGCTGTAGGTATATCTATTTCAACTCCCCATCCGGCAAAGCCAGAGGCAAAAGAGGGTGAACCAAATTTGCCACCAATGAAGATGTCTGAACGAACTCGGGCTGAATCAAATAACCCGGCACCAATTTCAGTAATTTCCCATCCCTTACCATCGTAACCGTCAATAAAGATTGAAGATCCTATTTTTTTATCGAATGTAATTACCCCATGAGCACGATCATCGATGTCTTTTCGAAGATACATCTCATCAATATCGACAAGAAAGTCATTAAGCTCTTCAGCTATACGAATTTCAGTGCTTAGTGCAGAGTAAATATTTTTATCGGTAGGATATATTATGCCTAATTGAGATGATTCAATTATTTCAAGATTGCAATCACCACCAGGTCCACCGCCAATATTCCCGATCTCATCTTCCAGTTCTTTGATGACGGAATTTTTGATCGTATTATGTATTGCGCCAAATGTTGTGACAGTCGGTTTTGGATTGAACGGATCGAACGCCGGTATCAGTACCCCCTCTGAAAGTGTTACCCTCGGAAACTCAGCTAACCGAGGGGGTAAAATAAAATCCGGCGATGACAGATCTGGAGCAACCAGATTGTCCGGGATATCGCTCTCATTTTTCACTAAATTAAGATATGTCGATACTTCAGCCAGCTGCCAGGTAAAAGTATATGAGCTGGGCAATTCGTTCGACACGTATGTAGCATTACTTTCGATGACAACAATCTTTCGGATCGCAGTTGCCTCACATATATATTTTGCCTTACTGGGAAAAAAGTCCAGTAGCCAACGCCGGGAGTATTCATCCAGATATCCGGTATTCTTCACATGCTTTCGCTCGGTATCCACCTGGTATTCTTCCCGGATATCACCAAATGTGGCAATATTATGTTCATGCTCCGCATTCAGGTTGTTTGTTCCTGCCGCACGGAAAGTATCCAATCCTCCCAGGCTATTTTCGAAAAGATACCACTGTTCATCTTCAGACATTGGATCAGAAAAAGCATACACCTGTGATTCAGACAGCCTTGTTCCGGACTTCTCTGTCCATACCTCGTAATAAGACGGATAAGTATTCCCCAGTTTGCCGGCAACCACAGAGTATTGCAGGTTCATTGTCGTAGCATGCCCGGCAACACAAGTGCCCAATGTAATTATCTTGGTTGACTTATTGGGGTATGTTGCTTTGAGCTTTGCTGTACATTCCTCGACTGCGTAATAGGTCAACCATTCCGGCGAATAATAAGTAACCGACTTAACGCGCGGTTGCCAGGTAAGGAAATGTAATTTTAGCCAGTTTGCAGCCGTGTCAGCCAGATTAGACACACCACCACGAATCACACGAAAAGTGTAGTCTGTTCCGTCGATTGTAGCAACAAAAGTTTCAGCCAATTTATTTTGTATATAAAATGGTTGACTGGCATTCAGGGTATAAGCTAGTTGGCTTTCGACTACATCCTTAACATCTACTTTAATTAAGTTATCCGGACCGGGCTCATAGCTTTGCTGCAAAAGTATATCGTCTCCCTTCTTTAAGATAAAAGAGACTAGTCCGGAAGATGACATCACAAACTCATTCAGGTTTCCGGACAGATTAAGTGCATCAGGTTTCTTTATTACTCCTGCCATTATTCAATTTTTCATCAAAAATACCAGAGGCTTCTACAATTATAAAGGACAATTACCACTCGCGGAGTATAGGCTCCAGCCATGTTGTCAATGTCCCTGAAATTTTATCAACTAAAACGGGATGTCCGATCAAATCAACCTGTACAGCAAACCAGCACGGGTATGATTTTTCGTGATATTTACCACCGCGACTATATTCCGCCTCTGTGGGGGGAGGAAGAAATAAGGTTATAGGCTGTTCTTTCAGTTGCATCCAGTTATATTGGTCGCCAACACTTTTAGACCATTTCATCCGCCATTGATATTTGGATGAAGGGAAATGAGTGGATTCTGATTTAGCAGAGGAAATTGGATTATACAATTTCGTAGTTAAGTAAGTACATTCGGTGTCTACGTTTTTTCCTATATTATATTTTATGACATTCGGTAAAACCTCTTGATTATTTATCTGTACTTTTTTATAGGCAGAAATATTGAGTTTATCAATATCCTTTAAAAGCATTTTTGTAGTAACAGGACGCATCGAATTACGAAGCATATCATCATACTTCCGCCAGAATTTTTCGTATAATCCATCCTCTCCGTTATATGCCAAAGAATAATTCCATATTTTTTCCCGTGTATCGAGATAGGCGTATATTGTGCCTGCGTCATTTCTGGATGGTCTGTGAGCGGTAAAACACAACATAGGCTTTAACTCTGATTTTTTCTGGGTCGAATCTTCCTTACTCCCTTCCTGAGTAGGTTTGTTATCCCAAATGATTTTTGAATTAATGGCCCTGGTTGTTCCAATAAAAGGAGCCACACCACTTGATAGTGTTTCAAATTCTATGCCGACCAATGTATCTGGAGATTCTTTCTTTTCTGTCTCTAAGGTTCCCCCTGCGTAATAATCACAATTCAATGTTCCTACTTTTTCTACGACATAATTCAACGGTGTAAAACCTTCCCTGATTATCCACCCCCTTGTCAAATCAATAAAAGCCTCCGGAAACATAGCCGCGATCTCTGGTAATGTTTTAGATAAATAATCTGGTGTTGAAGAAACCAATTTGTATTCTTCATTATAAGTCAACACAGCACCTTTATCGGCAGACAATTTAACTTGTTTATATTTTGCACCATGATTGACGTTGATTGGCTCTGTGAGCAACTTTGTCAAATCCTGATCTGCTTTACTATCAACCACATCATTGAACAAAACTATTTTGACGGTCCGTTTTGCTTCATCCGGAATAAACTCACAACAAAATTTGTTACGAAAGATGTCTAATATCGTAGATATATTACAATTCGGAACGAGTTGGTCATAACGAATTTCGGCATTAACAATTGAATCAATATTATTATTAAGAAAAACCATCGACCGGAACGGCTCCGTTTTAGAAAAGAAATTATCTTCCAGCGTATATCCTAAGTACTTAAATGTTTCTTCCAGCAAGTGCATCGCTTTTATGAACGGTGTGATAAAATATCCGGCTGGGGTAGATATTGTTTTCTCATCTATTATTTCCTCCCGATATTGTTCGTTAAATAAAGAATAATACCCATCTGGCTTTATCGGTCCGGAGACTTTGTTCAGGCATATAATCTCTCCGCTTTCATGGCTCTCTGCCAATACCGGAAAACAGGAAAAACGAACATCAGGACTAACCATCAACGAACGAACAAAGCTGATTGCATTGGTTACAGACGAAAACGTTAATACTTTATCCTTAAATACAGTAGCCAGTTTAACATCTTTCATCTTTTCATAAAACGATCCGATATTCAAATAAAAGGAAGTGTCAATTCCATCTTTCCGACTGGCCGATAAAATTGCTTGCCGGCAACGAATTGAGAAAATGCCCTCCTGGATGGTTGCATCGGATCGATTAGGCATCTTATTCACACCTGCCAGATCATCAGGGAAACCTAGTATGGAACGATTATACTCGTCCGAGGGAAGTTTAACAGGAAGTGATTGTTCTCCATAATCATTAAAAAATGGATTTACTCGTTCCATTTCCAGGACTGTGCCCGGTTTTAATTTCAGTTCTTTGCCTGAAGAGTGTATTATTTTCATGACTTACTGCCTATTTTACGGGATTCTTCTAAACGAGACTGTTGTTTTTGAAATTCAGAGTATATAATGTAGGCTTTAAGACCACCTTCTTGATCTATTTTTATAAGGAGGTCATAGAGTTTACTTATTGCATCGGATCCGACAACACTTGTTGATGGAGTAAGAGCATCCTTCGCCGGAACGGAGGACGGAACTGGTGTTGAAATCGAGCCTCCGGATTCAAAACCGGCTAAACGTTTACGCATGAGTTGATTCATATCCACAGTTCGAATATCTCCTTTTTCTTGAGATTCATTCAACACATTGATAAAAGGCACTACTGTAGGATTCTGTAATGCGTCATTGCTTGCCACCCATTCTTGACTCCTACCTTCCGGTCCTTCTCCCACAATTACTGTTGGGCGGTCAACAAATCCGCGTTTGTCCGGATCTAAAACAGCGTTAAAGCTCTTTCCGTCTTGCGCTCGTTTTACATCAATGTATCCTCCGTCTTCACGGCCAGTTGCCACACGAGTACCTGATGCGGATCCGGAGGCACCTGCTCCATCGACAGTCATAGACATGACTTTTTTCCGTTCGGCATTGGCGGTTGCTATCTGGACAGCCCCGGTAGCGGTTAACATAGCTGCAGCGATAGCACCCCCTATAGGGCCTAACTGGCCGAAAGCTTGCATGATTGCTACAGCTGTATTTGCTATTATTTCGGATACCTTAATGGCAAAATTGACATTTGCGTACTTTTTTTGTACGGCTAGTTTCTTATTCTCTTTTTCTTTTTCCAGCCGGGCAACTTCTTCGGAATTATCACCGGCACGCTGGATCTCTGCATCGTATTTTGCATCGATATTGGCCAGTTCAGCTTCTTGGAGAGCATTGATTGCTCCGGAGAACATATCTGAATAAGCATCATAACTTTTTTTCAAGTAGTTGGCTTTTATTTGATTTTTGGCTTTCTGATATTCTTCTTCTTCTAATAGGCCTTGGTCATATTGTTGTTTTAATTGTTCTTGCTCAATCTCATATTGCTCTTGCATGGAAAGGAGACCATACTGGGTACGTATCTGATTTCGTTTATCTTCCTCCTGTTGCAACAATTGGGTTTTAGCACGTTCATAAGCAGCATCCAGTTCGGTAGTATCCATGTGCTCTTTTTCAGCCATTTCTTTTCGAGCTTGGTAAGAGGCCTCCAAAACTTTCATCTGTGCTTCAGTATCTTCGTCGACAGTTGTTAGTTTAAACTCAGATTTAAAGTCTTTTACTAAATTTTGAAGAGCCTTTTGCTGGGCTGCACGACTTTTGGATGCGTCAAGATCTGCAGCCATAACAGCGTCATTAGCATCCAATACGGCCTGAGCTTTAGTCGTTCCGGCTGACAGTTCTAAAGCTGCTACATCGGACTGGTAATCTTGATTTATTTTAAGACGGGTTTCAGCTGTCGCTGATTCCGCACTGAGTATCAAAGCGTCGTATTGTTGTTGTGAGATTTGCTTTTCTGCCAATGCTTTTTCAAAAGCGATTTGTTGAGTTTGATATGATTGCGCTTCTATTTTCAATCGTTTATCTCGGTTGTCTTTGAGGGCATTGATTATTTCTTGCTCTCGTTTTTGTTGGATATCGAGAAGAGCCGTTTGTGCTTCAGTTTGTTGTTTCGTAATCAAGGCTAAAGTTTTAGGATCAGTTGTTTTTTTCTGATAATTGTCCAAGGCTTTCAGACGATCAGAATAATATTTTGCATCAGCATGGAGTACTTCCAGATTGTAAAATTGTTCTGTCTGCGAAGTTTCGTTTTTACTCTTTTTTAGCTTTGCTAATTCTTCGGCATGAGCATTATCCATTTGTTGTAACTTTAAATCCATTGCTGATTTAAATGCTGCATTCTGTTTTTTTATTTCGGAGTCGGAAACAACTGTTTTTTCAGGAGTCGATGACTTTACTTTGTCATCAAGGGCCGTAAGTTCTGATTTATACCGCTGAACATCTGCTTTCTTTTGAACTAAAGCTTGTTCTATATTTTTTCTGGCAGATGGCCAAATGTTGTTTAATAAACGAGCCTCCAATGCTGCTTGTTCTTCTTCAGCTTTCGCTAGTTCTTCAGATGACTGTTTGCGTAAAATATCGATAGTTCGTTCCAGAGCCTTTTTCTTGTCCATCCCATTTTTAACTAATCGATTGACCATAACATCTACTTGTTCTTGTGTGTCATCGTATGCGTTTTGAGATGCTTCGTTATAAATATCTTGCTTCAAGTCATCAAGACTACCAAGCGCAACCCGGAGACCGTCAACGATCTTACTTAACCAAGTAAGTGTTTTTTTAGCAGTGGGTTCTATTCGTTTTCCTATAGTATTAAATAGGGCGTCTAAAGTATCACCGAAATTGGAATACTTACCTTCCAACTCTTCCATTTGTACGGCCATACCGCCTTGAACTCCTTCAATTGTCCCTAATGAATAGAGATAATCAGATATTGCCTTTTCGGTGAAATTAATTTCTGTAGTGACACCTTTAAATGAGAATTTTACTTTATCATTTTCTTTGTTTGCTTTGATACCAAATTCTTTCAATCTCTCAAATTCACCAGTTTGAGCATCCAGTAATGCTTCGATTAACTGATCCAATGATTTACCCTGGGAACTAGCCAAATCTCCTAATTTTATAATCTCTTGTTCTGTCGGGATAATGCCACGGTTGACCATTTTGATATAGGCTTCTGTTATCTCCTGTAACGAATAGGGAGTTTCCTGAGCTAACTTTTTGAGCATGGCCATTGACTTTGCTGTTTTTTCCTGGCTTTGGAATGTATTTCGAAGTACAGCCTCATATTTTGCAAACTCTTTGCGTGTTTCGATAGCATTGGATACAATGTCTTTCAAATATCCTACAATTTTCAAAGCAAGGAATCCCTTTACGACAGTAGTGACTTTTCCAAAAGAGGAGGATAATGCGTCTCCGGTTTTTTCACCTCCGGATTTCAATTCAGACATTCTATTCTTAACACTAACCAGATTTTGTTCGAGCTTTTTATATTCTTCTGGATGTGTTGCTTGGGAGGTATTATCCAACTGCCGTTGCAAGTCTTTCGCTTGTTTACGGAGCTGCGACATAGTGAGTGCACTAACTCCCATCGTTCCTTGCAGTGCTTTTATTTTGGCATTGTTTTTCCCTATAGACTCATTATTTCGCTCTACCTCTTTTGAAAGGTTCTTATATTCTTCTGATTCTTTTTTGCCGGTAGCGATCAGATCGATCATTCGTTGCTTTAGCTCCTTGTTGGTGGTATTCAGCTTGTTGTTATCCTTGGTTAATCCACGGACTTTCTGTTGTGCGTCGGTTGCATCGACAGACAGTATCCATTTTAATTCGTCTTCAGTAAGTTTTTTTGCCATGTTGACCTCTTTTTTTTGCGAAAATAGAGGTCAAAAGGTATGGAGTAAAGGACATTATAATAAGTGGTTTGCCCAACTTTTTCGAAGTTCTGATGATGATATACCTCCGAATTGTTCCAGATCGTTACGCATTAGTTCGCGTATATTGTCAGTGAGTCCGTATCGCAGGTCTTGTAGGGTTTCATTATATAGAACGCCCCAGATAACGCGGTTGTATAAAGCCAGTTTACGACGGAAGAACAGTTCTTGTTTACGATATCGGATATCCAGAAAACGAAGATACGAGAATACTCTCATATGATAGGTTTGTTTTAAACCCTCTCCAGAGAAAGATACGGGATGTTGGCTAATGAAGTCGGCTAATCTGCCTGTTCCACTTTTAAAGTTTGCTCGTATTACTTCCTCCTGTGTTTCATAAATCCGATTGATATCGCGTGTCACGATTGAGTGGATAAATTCTGTTTTGATAAGTTCGTCTGTAACCATAGTGTTCGTTTTGGCTACAAAAAAAAGGATGCGCTCTCTTATTCCAAAGGACGCATCCTTTTTTCATATATGGTGCATCTGCTATATCATTTATCTTCCTTTCTTTCGAATAAGCGAATATAACGTTTCAAAAAGCTCAAGTCGGCAATGGTGTTTAAAGCTTCTTTTTCTTTGCCTTTCTCCGGATTGCAGTCGCAAGCGATCAAGGTAATTGCGTTGTCTATAGCTTCCAGATGAGAATACATAAATTCAGTATCTTTTTGACACTGTTTGATAAAGCCGATAAGTTCTTCGGTTAGAATAACTCCTTCTATAGTAATCGGTGTCATTTCATCCTCCTTTCTTCTTTAGATATAAACCAATACAGGAAACCTGCCAACAGTTTGAGCTGGCGAAGGGAGAGTAGGGTGGAGACTCTTTCACGTTCATAGGTGACGGTATAGACTTTACGGGTTCCGCCTTTTACGGTGGTGTATTCATCAGTGATGATACCCCACATTGGTTCTTTTCGTTTCATTTTTTACCTCCTTTCTTTGCTGAGACGTAAAGATATATTGCTGGTATCAGCAATGGGAGGAGGATAGCGGAGAGGACTGCAAAGAGTACGCAGGTGTACATTTTTGCTTCGTTGGTGGATTTGCACTCTGTTATACCTAATGGCATAGCGTTGTAGAACTTTTGGACTGTGATCCAGGAAAAGATACCATGTTCCTGGCTTTGGGAAGATGATACGGTTAATGAATTAGACTTCATAATATTGTACGGTTTGACGATTTAGGCAGAAAAAAGAACGGCTGCCATTTCCCGTGTCGTCAAACCGTACAACATCATCACCCGAAGGTAATAAAAGATACGTGGGAAAGGCAACCGCCTTATACTATATAAAAGGGCATAAAAAAAGCCCAACTTATGTCGTGAGCATTATCCGTTACTCTTCGGGACGATGAGATCGTCGTACGGTTTGACATTGCAAATATGGTGAAAGTTTTTGGATTTGCAATGCCTTTTACCAATTATCATCATTAGAAATAGTTATTTGCTGTTTCATTTTTTCTATGAGGGGACTGAATTCCTCATAATAACTTTTTGCAGCATCAGTTTCTGATAGACCTTTTTGTGTTCCCCGTTTTATGGATTCTTCAATTGTAGATTTCATGGGGGCCAATCCGGTCATGTCTAAGATTATATCAGATATGGTATATCTGTATTTCTCATCTTTTGTTTGAATTTGCAATGTGAAATAATAGTAAATACCACCAAATCCTTCATCTTCATGTTTGATAATAGTTCCTTTGCCAACAATCGTATTATTTTCAGAATCATCTGACTGAATAACAGATTTAGAAGAATTGAATGTGTTGGCAAAAAATAATTTAGCTTTCCCATACAATTGAGATGCTGTTGCATCTGGTACTGATACAACTTCTTCAAAAACATACTTTCCATCCTTAGATTTAAAAATATTTTCTAAAGAAGTCTCTTGTGCAAAAGTACTAACGCTGATCATGGCAGCGAATAGGATACAGATTAAGTGTTTCATAATAAATGCTTAATATTTGAATGAGTAATTTAAAAATCTTATTTTTGCAAGAAATAGTTTGAGTATGAGCACAAAAGAAGAACTTCAGCAAATCAATTCGGATATAGACAATATCACTATCCAAATCAACGTTATCTTGAAATTGATAAAATATGTATCCATATGCTTTTTATTGGGTCTGATAATAGGATTCCTGCTATGAAAGACAGTAAAGATGTGATAATGAATAGTTTTAATTTCATATTAACCAAAACCATATTCTCCAACTTCAGTTTTTGAATTTTCTTCTTATAAAGAACTTCTTCTTGCTTATTATAAATATAGGCTAAATAGTTTCCATAAACCGAAAGCATATTAAAACCTTCTTCAGTCAATGAGTAATGATGATTATGCTTAAAATCCTCTCTCTCTTTAATGAAACCAGAACTTGTACCGGATATGATAACTCTCCCTATATCATTATCAGATATAGTACCAGCATATTTTTGTTCAAAGAATTCAAAGACTTTGTCCTCTTCCCTAACAGTATATAAATGATCTATCAGTTCAGAAAGAAATCGGTTGTTATCCTCTATTGTCATAAAAATGGTGAATCCCTATACAGTGCACCCATCGGAAACATAACCGAAACAGGATTGACTACCTGTTACACTGTATAGGGATTCATGTCTTGTTTTTGTTTGGGCGGTGTGAAGATGGTAAAAGTTTTTGAGATGGCAAAGAAAAGCCCCTGCTTTTTATGGCAGGGGCTGAATTTATTGACTACAGTTCATTTTTTAGTGTTCAATTAAAAAAGTTCTTTTTCAGAATTGAACTGTGGCCATATTACTGACTATTTCATTAAATTTAGCTTGTATGATTGCTCTTTGTTTTTCGGAAGCAAAGGCCAATCCGTTTTTATACTTACGCATCAGAGATGGATTGATACCGACTGCACGAGCAAATTCTGTAGCGCTGATAAATGGAAATGCCTGGAAAAAACCGGAGAAGTCGTAACGATATTCAATCGTATATCCCTCTTGCACCCATTCTGATACAGCACCTGTTCGTTCCTGAAAGTATTCAAACTGCTCTGTGAGCACTTCCGTAAAGTCATTTTTCGCTTCGGCTTCAGAAAGACCATAGCCAACTGCACCCTTTACATCTTTTGTGTAAATGGAGTAGCCACCGTCGGCATACTTTTCGATAATTGCTGTAACTGTTTTCATAACATTCTTTTTTATTGTTGGTCCAATTAAAACCACTCCCCGAAGGGAGTGGTAGTTGCTTTTACTTTTTCAACCCGGCATCTTTCATCATCGATTCCAGCGTACCTTTCGGTATTTCTTTGCTCGGATGGCGACCGACAGGGATGAAATAGTCAAAGTCCGGGTGAACATACTTATGATGTTTCTTACCCTTTTTGATTGTCCAGCCTGCGGCTTCAATCAATTTGTAGAACTCGGAAAATTTCATGATGTAAAAGAACTTTGTTTAATTGAACACCACAAAGGTAACATATATGTTCCAAATAAGCAAGAGAGAGAGTAATAAAAAGAACACATTTGTTCCTTTTTAACAAAACCGCCCCACCTGTCACAGGCAGAGCGGCTAACCCAATTACTAATCTAAAAATCTAATACCATGAAAAACACTTTACTTAATATTAATATTTCGTCTTATGAACTTAAATATCCCATAACCAATACCTAATAAGATCACACCAGAAAGCACACCTATGGCCCAGCCTCCCACATCCATTTTTGTTTGTTGCCACTTAGATAATGCTTTTTCGACCGGATATGGTTCACGGATGGTATCTCCTACAAAGGTCGTATCGTGTATAAAGCGATCCCGATATATGTATCGGTACAAATATTCTTTTACAGTGTCACCATTTACGTAGACAGAGGTTGAATCATGTAAGTAAATGGAGTCACGTAAATATTTATCCCGGTATTCCGTCCGCACAGACTCTACCGGTATATATATCGTCCGTGTACAAGCTACCAGGCAAAAGGTAATACACAGATATAATATCGTTCCAGTCACAAGGCGTTCCATCCGGCTTCCACTTCTGACATGATTGCGGGGACTCCATTCTCTACTAAGCTGATGGCGGCAGCCATCGCGCACATGATAGACTTTTCGTCCGGATCCGGAACGAAAGTTGTTGGGACTTGCATTTCCTGGCTTACGCGGATGATGTAGCCGGATGTATTGTTTTCGTGCTCTGGGGCCCATCGGCGGATATAGTCGGCAATGGTTCGACAACCATGCAGTTTATTGTAATTGCGTAGCAGTTTTAGCAAAGCGCGATAGCCGGAGGCACGGTCTTTAAATTCTTCGAAGGTGAAGTCTTTTTTGCTTGTTGCATCCACTTCGCCCTGCCACTTGACTTTGTCGTTGTTACGGATGTTGCCGGGGTTATTGTTCCGGAGTCCGCGAGGTAATTTGTCTGTACTCATTGATGTTCCTCCTCTAATTTTTTAAATGGATCGGCGCTGATGGGAGGCTTACGGTTGCCACATTCCAGTTTTTCGCATTTCCATAGTTTCAATATGGCATTGTTCGTAGTCAGTGTATTGTTTTGATTCCGGGCCACCGTCAAATCATCGTATAGCTTATCAATCAAATCACTCTGTCGGGATTTCTCTTCACGGCATTGTATGTAAAGCTCTTTCCATTGTTCACTGACTTTTGCTTCGTTTTCCAGATCTGCCGATCGGCGTTTCTGTGGAAGCAATACAATGGCAGCAATACCTCCTCCGCTAATAAAAGTCAGAAAAGCTAAACCTATTGTCATCCAATCCATTCTTTGTTATTAATTTATGGGTGTAAAGTTGTTCTATTCTCATTCATTCATAAAGGACATTCATTTGCGCTTTGCTCCAA
The DNA here is from genome assembly GCF_023369805.1 of Parabacteroides leei. Classification (NCBI taxonomy): domain Bacteria; kingdom Pseudomonadati; phylum Bacteroidota; class Bacteroidia; order Bacteroidales; family Tannerellaceae; genus Parabacteroides; species Parabacteroides leei. The sequence goes on along the minus strand of NZ_JAMBQG010000016.1, from coordinate 133,094 downwards.
ACGTATCATAAGCCTCTCGGTTGAATAGCATGCTCCATCCAATACTGGACAGATCACGGGCAATAAAAGGAGTGAGGGTATGGTTTCGGGACACATCTTTTAGCCAGTATCTCTCCCGTTGTTCACTGATCATGCGGTTTCGAATCGTAGTGAGATATGATAGGCATTGATCTGAAACGATTAGTTGCTCGATCAGGTCACCGGAAAACTCTTTTAATTTGTAGGCCACTGTTATAGCTAGCCTGGCGGAGTCGGTCATCCGGTTACTTGTATCTGTGTTACATTCTATTTCGCCGTAATCGACAAAGAGATAATATCCGGTCAGGTTGTTGACACGGCTGCTGACGGCATCAAAGTTAGGTCCGAATACATAGTTGGCTATTTCAGGTACTATTGTATCGCCTTCTAAAGCAAGTATTGCCGCATGTAAATCATCATATCCGGGAATATTACTTTTACCTTTATTAAATAGGGGAGCAACCGCTTCGCGTGACGGGAACCGGGCGAAGTATAGGAATAATTCAATTAAAAGAGATGTGTTCATATTATTTGTTTGATGGTTTTAATGGATAATCCTGTTTTATCGGAGATTTCGACCAGATCGATACCTGCGTCGTTCATAGCCGTAACACTTTCGATCAACTTTTTGCGAAGGATAGTCAAGTATTTGATGACCGGCATCTGTTCTATCACGTCGACATTTCCCAAACCGTCGGCAGAGAGGTTATATAGGCTTTCTGCCATGCCGATAGAGATAGCCGGCCTGTGATCCTTTGGTTTCCGCATATAGAGGATATTGAAGGGAGGACGGGTGAACAGATAGTTGGCGAAAGCCTGAAAGTTCAGGCAAATGGCTTGTAGTAGCAACGGATCGATGTCGGCAAAGGCATCAGCCAGCGTATGAGCTGTTTCTGAAGTGTAGGTTCCCGGATGGTATAGTATAGCTGCCAGTAATGACATTTTATCAGTCGTGCATCCAATCAGCTCGTAGGCTTCAATAAATTGCATGGCAGTCAGCGAACATGTTAATGTGTCGAAAGTTGTTTGTATTGTGTAGGCTTTATAGGTTTGTCCATTAACTTGTAACGTAGGTACCAACTGGGCCAGGAAACAATTATTTATATGCTGACGGTCTTTAAATATAAAGTCTATTTGTTCGGAAAGCAAGTATACATTTTCGTGGGCACTGCTTCCTTTTATTTTTTTCGGGTCCAGATCCAAAGATGCACAGATATATGCTATATGTAAACCTCGATAGGATATTTTACCTTTCGCATACATCTCCAGGAGTCGGCATAGATGCAGGTATAGTTCCGGAGTGAGATGTTCCCACCGGTTAGGTATACAGTATTCTCCGAAATGGGTTTCAAAAACGATATCAGGTGCATTCATGACATCAGGAAGATTTTATCGCTTTCGCGATTGTATGATGTTGTTGAATCGATATTCCCGGATGTGGGTTCACTGAGAGCCAGGTCTATGGCTTTGATAGCTTCCATTGCTTGTGATTGCAGAGAAATAGCCAGAGCCTCTAACGCTGTCTTTTCTGAGGAACCATGCCTAAAGCCTTTCGAATCGTCGAATAGGTTACGGATAGTCATCGGCAGCTCTATAATGTCAAACCGAGAAATAGCAACCGATACCACTAGCATCGCCAATGCCCTTTTTAACTTCGTTTCAAAATCAGTTTCCCGTCCTTCTATGCTTGTAAAGTATCCACCGATCGTATCATCCAGTACTTCACGCTGGATAGCGATTGTCCGAAAGAAAAACAGATATGACATATCTATACCATATAGGCTATTGAATTCGGCAGTTGTTTTGATACGGAGCGTATCCATATACTGAAAGTCTGTTGTTCCTTGCCAGGCTTCCTTATAAGTATCGCTTGTGGTCAGTTCCTGAATGAGCGAGTCCATTGCATTAAAATAGTTGTCAATGTACTCCCGGCGCATACGCTCCAACTCATACTTATACACATCCGCACCTCCTGACATGCGTTTGGCAATGGCAGCGAAGATAATTGCTTTGTACATAGTTAGATTGCCAAAAGCCAGTTTTAAATGATGCCAGGCGTCTGACTCTTTATTATTTACAATAGACTTCCAGATCGAAGATGTTATAAGGCCCTGTATCTGCTTTCGTGCACCGATGGCAGATGGATTGAGTTCGCTCAGCTCTATATCGCTTCCGACATAAGGTACATAATCCCTGAAGTCGGATATATGTTCGAATAAATCAATTAATACGTTATAACTCATGACTGTTGTTTATTTAGGCGATCGTTTGGTGAAACTTCTTCCTGGCGTGCCGGAACTTCCCGGTAAAAGCCGATCCGGTAACCTTGTTTGTAGAGATCCGGAAAGTTGACCTGCAGGACTAAATTGAACGGTTCGCAGCACTTCTCATCGTCCGGAGTGAGTGTTTGCAGATAGAGCAGGTAGTTATAGTATACGTCAGCTCCGGATTTGGAGATTACCCCGTCTTTGCTTACGCTGGAGATAGAAGAGTCCAGGCCGACAGCTCCCAGTAGAACTTCGTCCACCCGCTTGTCGTATTCGATCAGGGAGGATATGTATTCTTTATATTTCAGGTCGATCGTTTCGATCTTCCAGCGTTCTTCTTCATTCCCCTGACCGGTTTTGAACGAATAGGTGGAAAAGGCCTTCCCCTGGTTCTTTTTCCCGGATAGATAAAGCGACAACCGGCGCAGTTCCTCCTGGGTATAAAGTACGATCAATGACTCCCGGTATTCGGTGCCAATTTCGATATCATTATATTTTATCAATTGCTTGTTATCCTTTTGACGAAGTTTATTTTCTTCGCATAAGGCTTTTATTTGCTTGCGTTTCGCTTCTACCCAGGCGTTCGGTATGATAACATGTATTTTGGCAGCTAGGCTATTATTTAAAAAGCTATCGATAAATTCGGGTAATTCGTTTGATGTTTTGATATGAGTCTTAACACCTTCGTGGGTTTCGTTCTCACCGTAATGATTGCCCACGGAACTTTCCCGGTGGTGGGATATGGCTGCAAAACGGTAATTATCTATTTCGTTGGTACGAAATAGTGGGTACACCTTGTATTTTGCCGCTCCATAATTCCAGTTTCCGGTAACGACGAAACGCAGATCGTTATACAGGACAATGTCTTCGGCAACGTCCTGTTTAAGTGTAGCCAGGCGGCAATATTTGTTTTCTACCAAATCTAGTCCAGCCACAGGCATGCGACCTATTGCTTTTCCCTGTGACATGCGCCACTTTACGAAAAAGTCCCGGAAGAAGTAATACCGTTTGATGATGGCAAGTCCGAAATCTTTATAAGACATCTCCATTCCGTTTTTAGGCCAACTGTCCAGCCAGTCCTGTATGGCAGGCACTTCAGTCCATTCACGGACCACTTTATTGTCCAGGAGCTTTTCCTTGTATATACGAGGCCCTTTCCCGTACAACATATTGACCTGCTTACTGATTAACCGGGGTAATAACCGGTTGTTCTTGATATCGGCCTCAATGCGTTCGCATTTACGGTTGTCCGTACCACGGGAATACACGTTATAACCGTCTACATTCAACCAACGATACGATATATTACGGTTATAACCGGATACAGGTCTTTCCTGATCCATCTCCCGCATCAGGCTGGTGCCGGGATCCGTACCTACCTGAAAGGTTATTACATTGTTATCGTCCAGGTAACACCCAAGGTTACCCCACATATCCATCTGACTCATAGCCAATTTATCTTATGTAGTTTAAATCCATCCTGCGGAAAGCCCATATACCGGATCAGTATGCAGTAGCATGATTTAGGATTGCCGTCTGCATCGGTAAACAGGAACAGGTTATCGCTATCCACCTGAAAGCGTTCCTTTGGTAGCTGTGCCCTGTACTTGCATCCTGTCCGGGTGACCAGTGTGGAGGACGCCTTGCTCTTTGCCCGTGAGTAAGGGTAGAAGGCAATGGTAAAGCATCCATCAGGTAGCTTCGATAGTTCCCGTGCCCATTGCAATGCATGTAAGCCTGTAATCGTTTCCATGCCCAAATGTACGCGAGCGAGACAGGGAGGGAAAGGACACGACCCCCTTTGTCATATTTCCCGACCCGACCGGGCAAATGCAAAGCAAGGTGCAGACTCAGCGGTGCGTCTAAAAGGAGGCTTTTTGCCAAAAGTGCTTTTTCTTTTTTGAAAGCTACTACGGCTGATTTACAGATGTATAGATATGTTTTCAATGTCAAAACAGCTTATTATTATAGGGTGATACAACTATTATTATGTTAGTTTGGAACGCTTATAGCATCATATTGTCCGGTAAATCATCCGGTATTGCACTATATTCGTTCGGCATCCGTTCGTAGTACAGACCGTGAAGCAGGTAAATAAGTGCGGACGGAAGCTGTGTTGTCAGTCCGGCCTGATACTTGATTGGTACTTTCTTCTCGCTTGTCTTATCCAATTCGATACGTCCGTCGGTTTTTTTCCGAGGGGATAGCATGATGGAACTACACAGATTCGGACATTCGTTTTCGTCTATCAATACACGGGGGAAGGAATTAGATTGCTCTCCAAATATAAGCAACAGCAGTTTGAATTGCATCCAATAGTATATGGTGCTTTGCCCTTCATTCATCAGTTCAACGGAAAAGCCGTAACTCTCTAATTCCCTTTTTAATATGCGTGCGTCTGTCGTTATCTGTTCATAGTCCTCTTTTTTCTTGTTACCGGCACGGTCATAGTACAGGCGGATACGTTTGTTCTTGGCATCTGAACCAAAAAACTCGTGGATGGCGGCGGCCAGCTCCGGCTGTTGTTGTGGGTAGTAACAGGTGAACTCTTTCAAGATGCGCAGTTCGGTTCCCTGCTTGCGTTCCTGGGCGGCTACTATGCTGGAGAAATGGCCGGGGTCGTAACCCAACAGGATTTCTTCGCGCGGATCGTAATACTTCAGATAAAATGCGGTCAGACGGAAATGCTCTTTCAGATCCAGGCGCATGATACTGGCGTATTTATAACTGTCGGTGAACTGGTGGCGACGGGGAACATAGTTGGCGAAGAAACGGTCTACCACCGCCTTTTTACGAATGGCACAGATGGCGGTCAGAAACTCGTCAATGTCGAGACTTTCCAACTGGGTTTTGAAAAATTTAGGACCCAGAATGTCCTTATTCACAAAGGAACTGGCGCGGATGTAGTAGGTTGCATATCGGCGCATGTCGGCCAGTCGGGGTTTCCAGAGGGCAATGGTACGCTTTTGTTTTTCGATATCCAGCCGGAGCTTTTCCAATAATACCGGATTCTTTTCTTCACGCGAGAGGGCATCGGCACGATACATGGCAGCCAGTGCCTGGTTGATGTGCAGGGAGACGGTGACAATCTCTTCTATCAGGTCGGTATTGACATTATGCTCATATTCTTCGAACCAGTTATCTTCGCCAAGGTCTACACGGGCAGTATCAGATACACCGGTAATCCCCTGATAGTATTGACTGGCACGTATCTCTGCACTCGATCCGCGCAAGGATGGGAACAGGCGACTCTTGAGTTTTTCTCCTTTTTGGTGTTTCATCTCTTCAATGAAAGCATGAACGCCGGAGCGACCGGCTACGGACTCCGGTTGATCGCTCGATACGAGTTGCAGGTGGAAGCCGTTACGGAACAGGATGCTGTGTTTCGGGAAAGCGATCGGGTAACGCGGACGGCGGAAGTGGGTAGGGATTTTGCTTTCACCTACTATGTAGTCGATGCCATATTCCAGCATGGTACGCCGACCTCCCATGATAGGGCGGCTAAAATATGCCTGTATGTTCGGCCAGATATTGGTAAACAGGGCGGTATAGGTTTTGTGTACCAGGAAAGCCAGTTCGCCGGGCATTTCGTTGGCTACCTTTATGATACGCGGACCGAATACACCTTCCGTCTTTCCTCCGGCGCGGGCCACTTCGGTGATCTGTGTATTGGCATCTACTACGTTGGCACGGATCTGCATCAGGTTCATGTAGTAGTCTTCAAAGCGATCGGGTTGAAATGTTTTATTCTCCATCTTCCGGCATCTCCTCTATGATTTCGGCATCCACGATATTGGCATCGCGCAGGAGCCGTTGTTTCTCTTCTTTTTCTACAGGTAGACTGTCTATCAGGTTGACGTAGAAACCATTGTTGTTCTTTTGGGCAATCTCTTTCAGGTTGCGTTTAGTGAAACCAAGTAGCTCGGCTGTTACCTCGTTTGAGATAAGGAAGACCGGTGCCCATGCGTTTTCTTTGTCGGCGGCTTCGGAAGCACGGAGGCGGCATTCGCGGGCGGCATCGTAGCAGGCTTTGGCTGTGCGGAAGTCTTCGTATTTGGTGGCTTCCAGGGCGAGGTCTTCATATTTGTTGGCAAAGTCGGTTTCCCATATTTTGGTAGCGACGTTGCAATCCATAGAGAAATAGGAGATGGCTGAATAGATACGCGCCTGGCAGGTACGAACGTCTAACCGTATGCCTTGTTCGGCAAGAATGCGGGTTTGCAGCGTTTTGGCAGCTTTGGAGATGTTGCGTTCCTGTTCGTACACTTCGGCGCCCCACTGCATTTGATGCAGGAATAGTTGTACATCGTCAGGGATGCCACTACACTTTCCGGTGGATAGGAAAGTGTGGATGATGTCCGGGTGTAGCTTGTCTATTATTTCTAACGTTGTCATAGTTTTATGTTTGCTGAAGAATAGTTTCAAAAATTACTTTGCGTTCCTGGTGTTTAGCCAGGTTTTTTTTGTCGTTATCGTGACGGTCGGAGCGGGTAGGGTTGTTCAGATAGGATCTGTAACGGCTGATATTCTGGTTACAGGCTGCGTATTTTTGGAGGAAGGCTTCCGGATCCCGTCGACGAAGTTCTTCCAGCTGGAAACGTTCGGAATAATGAATGAGTAATGGGTGTTTGTTTTTCCATTTTCCGGTGTTGTTGAATGACTGTAGTTCCTCGAAACATTGAAGGTTCCGGATGCGTGTCTCGGCCATCTTGGCTACCTTGGCTTCGGTAGGCTTGTCATCGAGTTCAGTATCCAGAACCTTCATTTCGCGCCAGGTGTTTACGCGGTCGTTGTAGAGGAGCGTGGCGATCTGGACGTTTTTGTCGAAGATGTTTTTCCAGTCGATTTGCGGGTACTCGTCTTCTTTTTGGAGTTTTTCGGAGCCGGAACTGGAGCTGGTTCGCTTTTTTTTTCAGCATTCAGTTCTTCCTTTGTAGCATCCAGTTCAGCATGGGCATCTTCCAAAGCATCTTGAGTCTCTTCCAATTCAGATTGAGTGTTATCCAGTTCCTCTTTGGTTTCCTCCAAGGCTTCTGTTGCTTCCTGTAATAGTTGCGTTACATCAGCTTTGTCGGTATCTCCGTCCGGATGATCTTCTCCGGTATCTTTTGGAGTATCTCCTTCGGGGTGCTCCGCTGGGTTTGATTGGATGGCATCGGTGTCCTCCGGTTTTTTGTCGTCTGGATTTTCATTTTGTAATTTGTTTTCCGGTTGTTTTTCAACTTCCATCCCACGACGGTTCAGGCGGATTTTATCGGCCGTAGTGTGGTCTAATAGTGTGTACAGGATTTTTTCTGCAGAGCGGGCAGCGTTCACGATGGGCGAACGAAACAGGTCGTTTTGCGGGGAGACGTCGTGCAATAGGTGCAAGTCGGCCTCGGCATGTTCCGGGTTGTGAAGCTCCCGGAGGAGCTTCATTTTTTCTTTTATGCTATACATGGTTTATGCAGTTTGTACGCGTGATCCTTGAATTTCTATTAAAGTAGTGGCATCCAGCACACGGAAGGATATTTGTGATCCTGCCTTGGCTGTCCAGGTTGCACCGTCTTCGAGGACGAAGGCTGTGTTGTCGGCTACTGTGGCTGCCTTATCGGTACCGGTTCCAATCAGTGTGATCGTGCGACCCTTATCGGATGCCGTCAGTCCGGATACGGTAGCGATGGCATACGTGGCTGACGATCCGTTCGGAACTTTATACGTATTGGCTCCGGGTTGGACGGCAAGGGCGGTAGTTCCGGCAGCAAGGGTTACGGCATCTTTTATAACGATGTCACCCACATATTTATGGTATTGCTTGATCGATTTGTTCTCGAAGGTGAAGGTGACGGAACGGTTTTCTTTATCATTCTTCAGGTTGAAGGATTTCAGAACCATCGGTTTGCAAGGATTACCTAATATATACCGGTTGTTGGATTCACATTCCTGGAAGATGATAATGAATTTGCATCCTGCTTTTTCTTCGATATAGTTAAGTAACTGATTGCGTACACCTCCCATAATCATAGTGAAGGTGTTCGTACTCGAAATTGTAAGGTCGCCTTTTTCCCCTGAGCTGGTGTATGTTGGGATATCGTGGGCCTCGAAGTAGTGCATATACTCGCCTTCTAACATAGGGAGCGACGAAACCTCCCTGGATCCGTTTGGGATGGGGAATGAACGGGAACCGTCCAACTGCTTGGTTTCGATCAGCCATACTTTGTAGGCGATGGATTCTCCGGCCACTTCTTTGTCGGCAACATCGTCAATGCTACCAATGGCCATCATACTTGCCATTGTCGTTCCGATAACAACTTCGGTCGAAACCTTTGCGTCTTGCGGGGAAGTGATAGCGGATACCGTTGCTACGGAGGCAAACAAAAACATCAGGCACAGGAAGAACTTGAGTTGTAAAGCACGGCGTGCCTTAAACGCTCGCTTCTGGTCTGCTATATAGGAAAGAACTTTCTTTTTTTGCATAACTATAATTTTTTAATGATTTGGAAAAATGGAGCCGGGATTGCTCCCGGACTCCGTGATAAAGAAACTATGAACGAAAAGATCAGCGTGCTCCCGGAATGTTAGGCTGCAACTCTTTATTGATCGTACGTACACCGGCTACGCGGCGTTCTAGTTCGATAAAGTTGCCTTCGCTGTTAAGCGTTACCATGATGTAGTCGCCAACCTTTGTCGGGGTATAGGCGGCTGTGATTCCTGCAAACTTTCCGCTTTTGGCTATGGTTGTTGCGTTTGTAGCGGATCCGCATTCGATCAGGTAGACTACGCCCTTCTTAGCTCCGGTAATATCGGTCAGAGCCTTGGCTGCCGTATTTGCGGAAGTTACGAACCAGAACTGGTTGCCGCAAGCGATTGTCGTGGCATCGGCAGCTACGGTTGTGGAAGGCTTGTTACAGAACAAGCGTTGCAGGCTGTAGTTGTTGGCAGCCAACTCTGTCGGGGTGGAGAAGTGGCGACCGATGAAGCTGGCTGTGAAGCCTTCCTTCCAGGTAGACCATGCCATAACCATTTCCATGAATTCCTGCAATTTGAATGCCAGCATTTCACCCGGAACGAATTCCAAACATTGCAGGTTGCCCGGCTCCTGCAAGTGGATCAGCTTACTTTGTCCCATGTTTGGAACCCATTTAATAGGTATGGCCATATCAGGAACAACATTCACGTAACTCGTCGGACCGGTAAAATCGATATCCTTACCATATTTGGTACGGCAGTTGGCGATCCACCAGTCGCGATGATTTTTGTTCAGGTAGATAGCGAAGCCTTCCAGGTCGATATCTTCGTCGAGCGTAGCTTTAACATCCTTCACAAATTCGATAACGGCATCCAGGAAGGTTGTTTCTGTATAGTCGTTGTACGTCTCATCGGAATGAGGTAACAACGTATTTTCGTGCATGTAGCGAACTAAAGTGTAGATCAAACCGGTGGAAGAGTTCAGGTAGCTGCCCGGTTTACCCGCTTCCGGTTTCACGTAGCAACCGCGGATACGACGGCGATTCTGCTCGCTGACCATCTGGGTGTAGATCTGTAACAACTGCCATTCGATCATACCCCATTTGATAGGATCTGAACCGTCGGTATTTAAGTAACCGATATATTTACGTTCTATCTCTTTGAGCGGACCGAATTTGACTTTTGCCATTGCATCATCCACATAGCCCATTTCTGGTTGCAGATCCATACTGCCTTTCCAAACCTCACCAACTTGATAGGCCTGAGAAATTTCGGTGAAGAAGGCATTGGTCATCAATTCACGATCCTGTACTCCGTAGCGTCTAGGATAGAGGTCGTATACATTCTGTAAAACGATGATCCTAGCAATCAGGGCATCCTGGCGCATAATGACGTACTGGTCACCTAATCCGGCATCTTTCAATTCGGAAAAATCGTTAGTGAAACCCGAATTCAGTTTTTCCGGAATCAACAGGTTGTTGTTTTTCAGGAAGGCGTAGCGAGCAGCCAGTGATTTACCATAGTTGCGTACTTCGGTACGGAAAGATATACCGTCCGTATCTTCATCTGCTGTATGGAGTGTGGCATAAGCTGTATTGTTGGCAATGATGTTCCAACGTTTTTGCATATCGAACAATGGATGTTCGATACCGAATAGATGGGTTGCTGTTGTACCTGGTCCAAACACGGTGAGTTGTTTTTTGATTACTGTTTGCGGATTGTCATCTACAGCCTTGGCTGCCATCGTTGCTAATGAACGGCGGAGTTCGGCATTTTCCTGGTTGGAAGTATTCAAAGCGGAAACTAACGACTGTACGCTGGTCACGAGTGACTGTGGTTGATTGTCGTTCCCGGATTGATTACTTTCCTGGGTATTACCATCTGCAGAACCTTCAGCCTGTTGTTGAGTTTCTGCCGTATTGATGATATTGAGAGCGGCTTCACGTTCAGACGCAAGTGCTTCGGCTGCTTGTGCTTCCTGCATAGCTTCGGAAATAGACATACCATGTTTTTCTTTGAAAGAAGCTTCAATGGCAGTCCAGTCCTCGTTTGTCAGCGCATTCGTTTTCGCCTTATCGGTAAAACCAAGTGCAGCAAGGATTACTAAAAATTTGTCTTTGAAATTCATACTTGTATTTATTATATTAATGAAAGAACTCTGTTTCGTTGTTGTTTGCGACTTTCATTCCACTTGCTTCCGAGTTCGTGCGCTTCGGTTAAAGCCTCGTTGAATGTGACGATACCGTCGATAAGTCCGGCATCAACGGCATGTGTCGCATCGAAAGTTTCACCGCGAAGGGCAGGATGGTCCAGTTCCAACCTTGCGAGTGCGGAACGGGATTCACGAACTTCCGCACGGAATTGCTCGGCCAGCGGATCCAGTTCTTCTTCTATGAATTGCTGTGGTTCGCCATTTTTCAGTTTGTTGTACTTTTGGTTTTTCAAATCTGAAATACGGGCATATTCTTCTATTTTCTTGAAACCCAGAGATTCGAAATAAGGATCTATGTCCCAGAAACCAATCATAGCACCGATACAACCAATGATATCGTTTTGTGTGAGTGCTTTTAGAACATTTCCGTGACTACCAATATAATAGGCTGCCGATCCACATAGTTTCTCAACGAATCCATAAATTGGTTTAGAGAGGGAGCGCATGGTTTCCGACAAACGATCGAGATACCAGGCTTCACCCCCTCCGGAACTTATATGTAGGAAATGGCATGTGATATTCGGATTATCTTCGGCCTGCAGAAGGTCCTGTTCGAATTGTTTACTGGAGAAATACCACCAACTATCGGCTGTTATCAACCCTTTAATACGATGATAAGCCAATGTTCCGGGCTCTATGTCGTTGGAGGAAAAGTCAACGGTAAGTGGAACGGCAGATTTTGCCTGTACCGGAATAAGTTCGTCCGTCACATATTCTTTATATGTTTTTACCTCGTCTAAAGAGGTAGATATCGATTGGCTCCCTAATGGAAAATAGGCAAGTAAAGCTGCAATATACTCATCATGTGTAATGAGTAGGCGAGTTTGTGGAGATGTCAGAAGTTGGATTACATACGCTTGTTTGTTCATGCCTGCTTATTTTCCTACGAAGTAAGATAGATAAGCAGGTATAGAAAAGGACTTTTAAAGCGGACTTTGCTGCATTTTGCTGTGAATGTGCAGTGTATCTTTGTTTAAATGTGTGGTTATCGATATTTGTGCTGGCCACTCTTGTGATCCTATAAATACAGGAGAATGATCCGGTTGTGTTTCCAACTTTAGGATGGCAGATCGGCGTATCTTATAGGTAGAGGCCACGGAGACTGTAACTTTCTCCGTGGTAATATCTTCTTCTATATTATATAATGTACCGGCTTCGCTTGTTTCCTCTTTCGGAGTCAGGGTAAAATCATCAGTCGATATGGTCACGTACGAACGTCCCGGCTTGAGGGTTATCACATTTTCCCGGAACGACTGGATGTCTTGAAGGAGGAATAGTTGAATTGTATTACAAAATTCTTTCATATTCTATTGATATTTATTTGTTAATCAAACACTTCGCCATTTTCAGACGTTTTTACCCTAAAAATCGGACAAATCGATACACTTGGTCGGTGAAATAATCATCTATATTTAATGTTATTTCACTGTTTAGCGTACCCACGGCGTTTCGATTTCTTGCGAACCTTATCTCGCCAGCGATAATAGTTTTTTAATAAAGCGTCTTCGGTTATGGATTGTATCCCATATTTGCGCATGAAGTAGGCGACTGTTTCGATGTACTGGATTCCGTACAAGTGCTTGTTCTCATCAATCAAACTGTGCAGTTCTGCCCAGAACAATACTTCGATCTTCTGGGAGATGATCCGGCAGGAACGTGCTCCCAGGTAGTTGTATGTATCCGGAGATTTTCCGATACGCCTGTCCGGGATACCTAATTCGAGGTTTCCGCTATCCGGAAGGCAACTAACCGGCCGCTTTTCAAGTAAATCGTATACTACATGGTACAAATCTTCTCTGTCCGGTAGAAAAACGGGACCGGGCATGCAGTCGTTATACTTGCCATGAACGTATTCTGCCAAATGTTTTTTTATCTCTATTTTCGTTGTTACCATGATGAAAATGTATTTTTAAAAAAGTTTTGTCTTATTTTCTGCGACCTACCGACCTACAGACCTACAAACGAATTATACAATACTCAAATGTAATGATTTTTAGCATATTAGCAAAATTATATGTCTTAAAAATGGGTGTAGGTTGGTCATAACTTCGACCTACAAAGGCACTTTTTGCCCTTTTTGTCTATTTTTTGTAGGTCGGAGTCAAAAACAGGAAAAATACCCTTCGACCTACACGACCTACAACAACCTACAGACCTACAAGCAACCTACAACCTACACCTCTATATACATATATACTTAAATACTTAATATATATACTATTACGTATATCTTGTTTTGAAAAATTATAATGTTTGTAGGTCAGTAGGTCTGTAGGTCGCTGTTTTGTGAATATTTTTTTCAGAAAACACACTATATTCTTTTTCTTTTAAACATGGGGGGTGTAAGGGGGAAAAACGAAGATGGGAGAACCTGATACTTGGTACTCCCATCTCACGAATCGACAGACAAAAAAGAATACTCTTTGTCGCACTTTTCAAGAATACTCCCGACACTAAAAAGGCAAATCCTGTTGTTTCTTTCCTTCAGCTTCCGGTTCTTCCTGCTCGCTACGTTCCAGGTCTATGTCGAAGTATTGCCGGAATACATCGTAGTTAAGGGCGAGGCAACTGGTTGATGTTGACTTAGGTTCTATGATCCGGATCATCTCATTGTCAATTCTGCCTCCTTCACGGATATCACCTTTGGGGACTTCCTTGACTTCATTCCATTTGAATCGACGGGCATTTACAACTCCGATATAGGCTGGATTGGAACGGATGTTGGATTCAATCGTGGATTGCGTGGCATCTTCTGTATTATAAGATGATTTTGCATAGAGAGTATGGATGGATGATAAACGAAGGTATAATACTTTCGTTCCTGCCGGTATTGGGACCTCCTTTCGCTCATTACCTGAAAGTTTGATGGTCAATTTATCAGGCTGATCAATGGCATAGTCGCGTCCTTCAACGATGGTACGGGTATTTATCATTACTTCCATTGCCTTGAAGAACCCGGCTAGCTTGTCTGTGCGAGAGATCATTTCGACCTGGGTGATCACTTTCTTTTTGGCAATTTCGTAAAATTCAGCATATGTGAAGGGTAGCTTCAAGTGTGGAACATGTTCCTCAAGCAATCTGCACATTGAAAGGAACAGGGATATGGTATTGATAATACGAGTCATATCACCGGAACCTCCGGAACCGGCCAATACGGATTTAGTCAGATCTTTGTTGATGGTACGCATATATGATTTGAAATGTTTACGAATGAGAGGACGTAGTTTCAATACTTCAAAAAGGATATTGGAAAGGCCTGTTTTTTCGAAACCTTTTAACTCCTGGAATATATTTTTTTCCTCTTCTTCATAGGGTGTTGTGCGTTTGGGAACTTCACATATTACGACACGGTTCATTAAGGCGTTGTCATCTCGCTGGGGGGTCTCCTGGCCTAATATTACGACAGGTGTAAGCACTTTACTCGTTTCAATATCTTTTCCGGAGGTACTTTTACGTTTTTGTTTTCCGTCACCATCGTAGGTGATAGATTTTAGAGCCTGGAATTTGTCAATCGAAATATCCTTATTGTTATACTCTTCAAGTACAACAGGCACGTCGCGGAACCCTTCCATTAAACTGATCATTGCGGCATCTGTACCGGTATTCAAATTGAAAGAAGGTAAATCCGGATCAACAAATAAGGATCGGACAGAGATAGCGATCTGTGTTTTTCCGGACATTGTCGGCCCCATGAAAAAGAGAGCCGTGAATAATCGGTCAATAGGATGGATGTCCGATCGAAATGCACACATGATCGCATATATAATGGCCCATTTCCCGTTATCATTTACCTTGTATACCTGATCCATCAGCGATGCCCAACGTTCGAAAGAGCATTGTTGTTCTATCGGAATGTTTTTGTAGACGAATGCCCTCAGACTTTCGTACATATCATCATCTTTCCGGAGTCCGGCATGGATATTACTGAATGCGGGAGCATAATAGTTTTTACCGTTATGTGTTACGACACCAATTTCGGAGGCCATATCAATCCGATGTATTCCATCTACTTCGTGAAATATGGCATTACTGAAAGCATAAAAATTTTCAGGTTGCTGACCATAGGTTTTTAATTCGTCACATAGGGTATATTCGTAACTCATGGACTGTCTTATCTTCTTGAATTGTGCGACTGTACCATTCTCGAAATTTAGTCCTTCCTCATTTACCAGCGCTTCTTCGAATGAATTTAACGAAGCGAATATCTTACTTCGGAGTTCCATGTACAGCGGTTTCTTGTAGTACCGACGATTTATCTTTATAATCTTTTTGTTTCCTTCGGAATCGCTGCTATATATATGCAGGAGGGGGATCATGTAAAAGTCTGCCACTTGTAAATGACCACCTCCGGAAGGATTCTTAAACATGTAGCTTACCGGTTCTTTTTCTTTGTTTAGTAGCGGGTAGAAGCCGTGTCTACGGTAGTTTGTCTTGTATTCTTCATTTTCTTCTACGTAGTCAGGTACGATGTCCGGATCTTCCCAGATAAGGGAGTCATCGAAACTTTGCTGATGCAGCATGGCGTTTTTCGACTTCTTCTTATCCCGGTAAGGCTTCATTAATTCCTTGAATGACTTACTTGTCAGCTTCAATACCGAACACCATTCCTTTTCCATGACCGACTGGGCTGCCTCCGATGCCGAAGCCATGATATCGGCACATCGACCATAGTAGATAGTACGTACATCACCTGTTTTTTCTTCCATAGCCGCAGCATATAGCCGGGTATAGAAATCCACAAACTCAAAATCTACATCATCTTTTTCGACATACAAGGTGAATGTTGCTTTGAATAAGTTACAGAGGGTAACTAACAGATCGGATTCCCGGCGTTCGTCGAAGGTTATGTTTGAACTATATGTAAAATGCAAGTAGGCTGCATGCCGGCGGAACTCCTGTATCTGATCAGTCGATGGGAGTCCACAAACATATATAATCGGCTCTTCGCCGTAATTTTCTTTGAATTCGGTAAAACTGTCCGTCAGGATACAGTTTTCGCTGATATCGGAAAGCGTATTGCTCAATTCTTCGATACCATAAAATCCGGGTTTCTTTATTTCTTCATCTTTTGGGAGCGAAACCGATAACTCCTTTATTTTATTTTTTACGTTATCGAGTTGTATCTTAAATTTTTCCGATAATTTCGTAGTATAAGATATGCTTAAGGTCTTGTCTTTAACAAGAGCTATACATTCTGCAATAAAAGTCAGGTGTTCATTTTTTAGGATGGGATCTTCAAAATCCTTTTCATAGATACCGGAGAGATATGTAACCCAGTCTGTCTCGTGATTATGCAGATAAATGGGCAACTCCTTTTCTGTCATCTTCCGGGCAAAGCTATCGGGATCATCACCGTCCGGGAGTGAAATAGCTCGCACATTGGCTCCTGCTTCCAGAAGCGCTTTGATATTTTTGACGGAAGCTTTTATTCCGGCTTCGTCACGGTCGTAAATAAGCGTGACGTTGCGTGTGAACCGTATGATTGTTTTTATTTGTTCCTGTGTCAAAGCTGTCCCGGATCCACAAACCGTATTGCGTATGCCAGCACGGACAAATGAGAGTACATCGAATTGTCCTTCCACGAAATATACCCGATCCTGTTGTCCGATGGCCTGCCGCGCCTGGAAGAGACCGAATAGGACGCTGCCTTTATGAAATACGGGAGTCTCGCCGGTATTGTAATACTTCACGTTGTCTGATGGCTTGATGGAGCGCCCGGTGAAACCGACCACATTCCCTTTGAGGTCATAATAGGGGAACAGGATCCGTCCACGGAAAGAGTCGTAGACGCTCTTTTCTCCTTTTGCGGCCAATCCGGCTTGTATCAGGGTCTCGGAATTGAATGCGGAACGTTTCATGTCGTCGATCAGCGTACGCCAAGTGTCCGGAGCATAGCCAACGTGGAAGAGTTCGAGCGTCTGATCTTCCCCTGCATTCCATCCCCTGGAAAGAAGATAGGACTTCGCTTCGTTGTCGGCGGCCAGATAACCGGTGAATTTATCCGATGCTGCCGACAACGCAATGAGTAGCGACTCCTTGATTGATACTCTCTGCTGTTCTTCTGGCGTAAGTTCTCGGTCAGGAACCTCAATGTGGCAACGTTTCCCCAGACTCCGGATGGCTTCCGGATAAGACATGTTCTCGTGTTTCTGCAAGAAGGTTACGACATTACCCGCCTCTCCACAGGCAAAACATTTATAAATCTGCTTGGACGGACTAACACACATGCTGGGGCTACGGTCTGTATGGAACGGACAAATACCCCAATAGTTGACGCCTCTTTTGTTCAATGTCACATACTCGCTGATCACATCTACGATATTAATTGCATCGAGTATTTTATCTATTATCTTTTGTTCAATCATTCTTCATCAAATAGTTTTAATTGCCTTGCATCAAAAGCTTCTTTAAGACTCACCTGAAAATGTTCTATTAATCGGAGATACTCGTCTTCAGTCATTCGCTCTTTCCCGAAATATAAATTCCACCATCGTTTTTGGTTCATTCCAATGGCTTTATAGAAGGCTTTTGTAGGAGTAAAATACTCAGGATTAACAAACTTGATAGTAAGTATTTCCTGGACAAGGTTCCTGCCTCTCTGTTCGGCAATCGGTATACGGTATCGATGAATGTATAACTGAACAGCCATTTCACTTTTCCCTAAATGAATGGCGATATCTTTGAAAGATTGTTTTCCTGCATTCTCTTTCAAATATTGAATATCCTCTTTTCTCCAGCTCATTTTCTCATTATTTTATCAAAATTCTCACTAAATTCATAATCATTGAATGACAGGATAAACATGCAACATAGCTTAATGAACAGATCCGGATTGGATTCTTTTTTTTCGACACCATCAATCTTATATGTTATGACAAATATCTTAGAACCACTGGTTTCTACATTTGATAAATCATATAATCGACCGGATTTTAAGTTTGCCAGCATTTCGAATATTTTATCCTTATATTTATTGAATGATTCCAAACCGTATTTGTCTTTATACCGATTGTACCATTCCCAGTCGTTCAAACGATACTGTTTCAGGTCCATGTTAATACATCTTTTCAAGTTCAACCTTAAGAAATACCAATCTCCGTTCGGCATCTGTGCGACTATTTAATGGTTTACCCGATAAATAGGAACAGATACAATCATCGAGATAACTAGCATCTTCAGGAGATATGTCCTGGATGATGATTTTACCGTCTTTGTCTTTTTCTACGTACATAATATGTTGTATTTTATGATGCTAAATATCCATTACCAGCCAGGGCTCTGGCGTTATCTACAAGAGTCATCCGATCATATCCATCAAAACTGGCAGAAGACTTGTGTCCGGTACATTTCATTATTCGATTCCTTTCCACATTATTTTTTATCATATTGGTAACGAAGGTTCGCCTTGCGGTATGTGAGCAGATCATTTCGAACTTTGGTTTTTTGACCATAACGACCTGGTCGGCTCGCTCTTCTTCGTATATGACTAGATCTGTCAATCCTACTTTTTTACATATGGCTTTTATTGCTTTATTGAAATATTGGATGCAGCGGGCATCCGGAAGCTTTCCGCCATATTTTGCAAAGATTTCTTTGACATAATCCGTAACGGGGACAACGGCCTTGTTCTTGGTTTTCTGCTGAAGTACATGAATGTTGTCACCTACTATATTATCGACTGTGAGACGGGAATAATCAGAATACCGCTGGCCGGTCATGCATCCTACAATAAATAAATCACGGATTTCTTCTTGTTTTTTAGTTAGGCCATTATAGAAGTAAATACGTGCTATTTCCTTTTCTGAGAGATAGACAAATGTAGACTCATTAAGTCTAACCTTTGCGTCTGAATAAGAATCATCAACGGCCCATCCGTTCAGGTAAGCTTTTTCAAGAAGATACTTCAGTTTAGTTATCATACCCTTTATTGTTGAAATCTTAAGCTCTTTTTCGATATGCAAATACTGAACAAAGCCATCTATTTCCTCTTTGCCTATATCTTTTGTGGTAAAGGTTCGCTTGATATGATCTTGATAATTCAGGAAATGTTCAAGCAAATTTTTATATAAACCAAAGTGTTTCCCTTTTTTCTTAAGATTGATAAATACAACACCAAACTGAATGAAATTCTGTGTTGGCAGATTGCGATAATAATCACTCTGTAATTGTACATTACTATATTGAGAAAATTCTAACTGACGTGCACACATGATATTTCTTGTTTTATATCAGAAAATTACACTACATTTGTAGCGGTTGATAGCCTATCTGCATAAAGCAGGTGAGAGTTTACAAAGCCGTTCGGTTGCCGCCGGGCGGCTTTGCTGTTTTATTTCAGGCAATTGTCGTTATTTTTATCTCTGTTGCATATGTCTCTGACCATATGAACTAATCCGTACATCACGACCACCGATATAGGGATTAAACAGAACCATCCAAAATCACTCATTATAGTTCAGTTTTTTTAGTTATTCGTTAATATATTGCCACTCGTATACAACTTTGTCATTGTCTTGCTCCCATTTATCCGGTCTATCTTCGCCCCAAAAATCAGCATAATAAATAACCTTGCCATACGATTGATAGCTAGGGTGTATCATTTTGCGAAGAATGTGGGAGTTTGGTTTTGGACGCTCCTCTTTGAAATTGCGCCACGGGTTTTGTTTTGCCTGCCATTCTGCACCAGCTTTAAAAGCAACATATCTGGCGGAGCCCATATCTATGTTGTCAAAACCAGCTTTACCCCTTTCAAAAGCGGACATTTTTTCCACATATTCTTCTGCTTCTTTTTCTATCGTCTGTTTCATTTCTATTTACTATTGAATGTATTTTTCTAATTCGCTCCGCTTGATGAAAAATGCGCATGCTAAGTATTCACCAGGTAAACCTGTTTGAATCTGAAGTTTTGCATCATCTCCCATCGTTTTCTCTGTTCCAAAACCAACTATACTGCCGCGTGATTCTTCACTGACATTAATCAGCGTAGTTGTCATACGTAATCCCTGATTATTATCTTCTGCCATTTTTTTTATGGCGGCCAATACTTTGGCTCCTCTGTTGTTGTCCATATACTCGTTATTATTTAAATTTACGCCAATTCCACTATCATTCTTTCAAATGATATATAGTCCCGTAATTTTGATATTGTGCCATCTTTCTTTGCTTTCATCAGAATGGGTACGACCTCATTGCATTGTATCTTATATCCAGTTATATAAGAGAATCTCTTTTCTTCTGGAAACGTTACTGTTTCACGATTATGCAAAAGCCATCCTGTATGGGCAGGAGTAGTTATGCAAACCTTACTCCCGATAGGGAACTTCTGATTAGAGGATATGTATTCATCCTCTAAGTCTCTCATCTCTTGTTTCCAGCTATCAATCTCGGATTGAATTTCCGCCTTTCTTGTTTCAAAATATGATTTATCCATGATGTTATTTTTAGTTGTTAGTCAATGTTTTTGATAACCTTATTCTCTCTTTTTGCCTTACGCAGATCAAAACAGTTCAATTTTCTAAAATAAAATTTATTACCGCAATCAGGAAGTTTATTGCATAATGCTTTTTTATTAAAGCCAGCGCAATTCGAACATTGTCCTGCTACCCCTACTGCGCATACTTCTACCACTATGTTTTTGATTGAAAATAGCTGGCCTACTGTATATTCATTCTGCATCATAGCTATGTTTTAATAAAGCTCTTAATTCAGATAGTATTCTTTGATAGCTTGACCAGATAGCTCCTTTGTCGAAATCGTTGCTAACATTCTTTCGCCAGTTTCCCTCGTCTATGGAATCAGATCTTTCTTTAAATATTTGTATCTGGCTTCTCACAAATTCAAGCTCTTCGTATAATTTCACTCTTTCCATAACTCAGTTATTGTTAATCTTGAATTGTTTCTATTGCTTTAAAAATCTCATATATCACCTGCGGTACTATTGCGTTTCCGTACCCTTTGATTGACTCTTGTCGCCATTTTGTGAAAGGAATGGTAAGATGCTCCACATCGAAGGGAATCCCATCATTTCGGCTACAAACAGGGGGTTGAGTTGGGAACTTATCCCAGGACGCTGTGAACAGTGTTCCCCTAAAATCGAGGGTATGCTGCGTAACATATCTGTCCGGGGTTTCCCGTCCGATCTCACCATTGCCCCTGGAGCATATCCCGACTTGTTGTCTGATACCATTGGTGTCGGAAGTAATTTCAGATTGATAAACTCCGTCTTTCCTTTCTCGTTGCACACTTTCACCCCCTGCGTCTGAACGATGGACAACAATTTTCTCTTCTCGACATAACCACTCATTATCTCTTGCGCTAAACTTCCCGAATCCCCAGGCACCGGATTTTTCTTCGCACTCCTTATCGTTGCGTCGAAAGCGCTCGGCGTTTTTAGAAGCGATGAACCAAATTCTGTCCCTTCTGTGCGGTGCACCGACGGCGCAAGCTGGAATAACAACCGGCTGGACAGAATATCCTTCACGCTCAATATCTCGGCAGATGGTTTCAACGACATATTCCTGTTCGAGTATCGTTTCCTTGTCAGCCGTTTCAAACAAAGAGGTTTGACTTTCCACTGTAATTTCACTACCGGGTTGTACCATGCTGATGATTCCACCAACGTTTTCACCAATAATCCAAGTGGGTCGTATCTCTCGTATTGCGCGAAGCATTTCCGGCCAGAGATAACGGTCATCTTCCTTTCCTTTTCGTCGTCCGGCCACGCTGAAGGGCTGGCAAGGAAAGCCTCCTGTGAGCACATCGACTTTCCCTCGCCATTCTGTAAAATCTGTTTCTTTGATATTTCCATATCCTTTTGATTTAGGTAACCAGTAGCTTAGTACGGCTCGGGGGAAGTCGTCTATCTCACACCAAAAGGCGTTATCCCATCCCATCCAGGTAGCAGCAAGATCGGCAGCGCCGAAGCCGGAAAATAGAGAAGCATGTACTTTTCCCATTTGATTCATTTCTTTTTAGAGTTGAGCCTTATTCAAATAGGGATGGCATATCTTCTTCAAATAGAAACGTGCCTGTTTCTTTATTCCATTTTATCTCCTTATATCCTTCATGGTTACGGAAGAAACGAGTATGTTCTTCATGTAAAGCGCATAACACTATTAGATATTCAGAACATTTACAAACAAAACAGTCGTTATTATACGTTTTATATGTTTCAATGTCAGAAATAACCTGAGACAACAGTTGTTTTGTTTTATCATTATCATGAACGCACATATACAAGAATGTTCCACTATCATACATTTCTATATCAGCAACTTGTTTTTGCTGAATCAACTGATTGAATATATCCAATGTTATTTCTGGATTTTCATAAAATGTCTGAGTGAAAAAATCTTTTCTTTCCATAATATTCAATGTTTTTTTCTTAACTACGTTCTCTGTTTTCATGTTCGTTATTTTTTAGTTATTCAGTTTATTCAAAAGCATATCTGCTAGCTCTTGCGTTTCCTGATCGGTTTCCTGTTCTTGTACCTCACAAATAAATCTCTTTATTGAGAATACATTACCAGGTAGGATAGTGCCTTCGATAATGTATGTCTTACCGCTTGGATCGGTCTCTTTTACAAACTGTGTTTTCATACTTCACTTACATTTATTTTAAAAACTAAGCCTAATAGGGTTCTTTCTCGTACCGGTTCCGAACTGCTCCGGACGGAACCCGTTTATCCGGAGCCAATATTTGAATTGTTTTAGGTCATTCATCGTCGAAATCCTCCTGATGCAAATTGTACCCTGCTAATATGGCCTTCTTCAACTCCTCCCGGATATCACAATTTGCTGATCCGGAAGAGATCATTCGGTCTGCAACTTCATAAGCTCGTTCTTCCAATGATTTTTCTTTAACCTTTGAGTATTGGATAGCCATACGAGTATTATATCGTTCCCCTTCATGATCGATCACCTGAGCTAATGCGACCTCGGCCGCATTTATTCGAATGGCTTCTTCAGACCATCTAAGCAGCATGAACTGAGTCAGTTTTAATAACTGTTCTCCACCTTCGTCTACAATATTCTTTAAGAACTTGCAAACAACTTGATCTTCTTCTTTTGTGAGTTTCATACCATCACTTATTTTTAATTGTCAGTTAAACTCTATTTATCAATCCTTACGCATTTGCTCACCTCATAAATAAGGCGAGCAAATGTTCAGACTTTTTTAGATGTTAATTCCTAATTTGCGATAATGTGCCGCTATCTTTTCTTTTTGTTCCATTATTTTCAGATCATAACGGGCAACAACATTTACGGCTTTTTCTCTACTTTTCTCTAGTTGTTCTAACTTGTTAGTTATCTGCTCTATTCGTTTCATATTTTTTTAGTCATATGGATTGCACTTAGATGTAAATCGTACTTAGGCAATCTTTTCCCTTTATATGAGAAACAGTGACCGGAGGAATCCCATCTCACTTGTTTAACCAAGGTTCCTTCAACAATAGCCCCAAACATAGAGTCTACTGTATTCAGGCTATTTTTCTTGATTCTTTCGATTACGTATCCAAAAGACTTTGCTGCTTCTTCAAATGTTTTTGTGTTGTATCCCATGTTAGATTATTCTTTTGTTGTGTGCCCATGAGGCAACTTCGATGTTGTTATTTACTCCGAGTTTTATGTGAATACGTTGAATGTGCGTACGAACTGTAGCCTCAGTTATCCCCAGTATACCGGATATCTCTTTTGTTTGTTTGCCTTGACAGATTAGAATAATTATCCGGTATTCTGATCTGGTAAGGGAGCCGTTAGGTGGAGTAGGGATCCTACAAACAACGTTGAATCCTGGACATGTAGAAATCAAGGAACATCTTGGTGCATCGGGAGTGAGTTTACCATCAAGCAAATCAGCTCTGTAATCTAGGTTCCCATAGCGACAACCAGCAAACATCTCCTCTTGTTCATCAGCGGTTATTAAACCAAATTCTTTTTTTATTATGGCCAATGCTGTTTTATCTGCTGCCAACTCTGCTTGGAAATATTCTCTGTATTCAGGAGCCATCATGCGATAAGGTAATTTATTCCCATTTTGCAAAAAGAAAACTCGACCTTCGTTGTCGCGGAAGACCTCTATACCTTGTCCGGAAATACCAGAAGGTAGTTTAGGTAAGCTATTCATAATATAGAATCCTTTAAATGTTCAACCTCATTAACTTCCTTCTGATATTTTAGAGCAAGTTCTAATGCTTGCTTTTCTATTTTGACATGAGAGGCTCTTCCAGACATAACTTTCCGGATATATACCTTAGAAAATCCAGTACTAACAGCTAAATCTGTTACCCATTTTGTTGGTAATTTCTTTTTGAGTTCATTTTTTTCATCTTTTGTCATCATAATTACGTATTGCATTTGTGTCGCATTTGTATTAACTTTATAACGCAAATGTACTTAAATAAATGACACTGTCATTGAATGAATGACATAATTTGCCTGTATTAACTTTAATTAGTATTTAATGTATGCATATAGGGAACAAAATATCAATAGAACTGGAAAAGTCAAAAATTTCAGTGAGTGACTTTGCTAAAAAGATAAATAAAAGTAGAGGCTATATGTATGCTATATTTGAAAAGGAGGATATTGATACTGGCTTGTTGAAGATAATTGCTAAAGCATTAAATATTCCAATCATTTGTTTTTTTGATGAAGAGGTAACTGAACAAAATAACATAGGAAGTATTTCTGGAGATGGGAATAAAGTTCAACAGGGGCATGTCAATGTTATGTTGGAATCCCAGGAAAGAGAAATCGAAAATCTAAAAATGCTCTTGACAGAAAAGGATAATGTAATATCTGAGAAAGAGAGGCTAATACAGATTTTAATGAAAAAGTAAAATATACTAAAATGAAAGTAACAGGCTTAATTAGAAAAGAAAGAGGGGCTAAAACAAACTGTGAGATCTATGATTTACAAATTGATGCTGTACTGAATCCATCCAACACGTATATTGTACAGATAGATACGGATCGTATGATTCAAAGAAATCCAAGGGAAAGGTACTATACTTTTACTTATCGTAATATTATGTCAATAATATACGGGACAGTCAATAAAAATGATTTGTGCTTTAATGTGCAGGTTGTAGTATATTCTGATGGACAAGCAATAATAAATCAAATTATACTGGCTGAATGTCTTAATAATAGCAATTATGTATTTGATTTCGATGAAGATTTTCCTATTGACGGTAAATATCCTGCATACATTTTGAACATGAATGATATACAGACGTTGCCTGAGTATTCAGGGAAAACAGTAATCGAATGTATTGAACATTTTGTAGATAGTCTGAATCTGCGAGGTGAATTTAGTAACAGATTCGAATTTTTCAAGCCTGTATCGAAAAATAAATTAATGGACTTTCAGGAATTCTCAGATTATACTGATTGTCAATTTTGATCTGGCGGAATAAATTTATTTTAATAAGTAGTCATTCTTGTTTAGTGTTTCATTATATAAATGAAAGATAAATAGTATATGTATATCAAAAAAATATTGTAACATAATATACAGTTACAGATGTAATATACACAATATACATTTAAATAAGTACTGAAGATCAGTAGTTTGATGTTGGAATAGAGTTTCTCTCCATCTCCACAACAAAAAAGGCTCGCAATTTTATTTGCGAGCCTTTTTTGTTATTATATGATTATAAACCTATTCGTTTGTTGTTCTCCGGCTGAGTAATGCCTGTATAGGAGTATTGGTAATCACCAGCACTTTGGTGAGGAAGTATATTCACTGATTTTACAGCTATGTTTTTTCCTGTCTTAGTTGCTACCAAGCATGTATTATGTAGCTTTCTGTTTTCCAGATCGAAAACTTTCTCAGGGTTGAAATGCTGGCCGTTAATACGAACTTCAAAATGCAAGTGTTCAGTAGTGGCTCTTCCTGTACGTCCGGTCAATCCTACGGGTTCTCCGGCTTTTACACGATCACCTACCTTTACCAGATTTTTGGAGTTATGGCTGTAGACTGTTTCCAGCCCGTTATAATGGCGTATAACGACAACATTTCCATAAGCAGCATACGATTTGGACATACGAACGATTCCATCGAAAGCGGCAACGATCGTATCGTTGGCACATGTTTTCAGATCGACTCCCGAATGATGTCTTCTACGACCGGCATAAGGAGATATTACTTTTGCACCCGGTAGAGGAAATGCGTAATCTTCTTTAGATATTAATGCCAGGTCTATGATCAGTGAGTTTTCGTTTGCCAATAATTTAGGATCGGGAACGGCTATATCTGCTTTTTCCCGGGAAGAGAAGTTCTCTGTTATATTTTTACGGGCATATTCCGTTTTTTCTAATTCCGGTGTCGGTTGAAGAAATATATATTCTACTGCAGGTAGAGGAATATCTGTTGAAGGAGGTACTATAACTGCTTCCGGTTCAAGAGTAGGAGGCAACGTTTGTACTGTGGAACAGGTACTTAGTGTCAGTATTGTAATGAATGATAATATATAACTATGGATATTAGACATTATAAAAATTCTTTTTGACGAGCAAAAATAGAAAAAACTATCCAGTCTAAAGTCTTAAATGGGAATACTTTATAGTTCTTTTTCATTTCTTTATGCTTTTCTGAGAATTGTAGGACGATTTTCGAAGGCCATAATACAAAAAGGCGCCAACCGAAGTTTAGCGCCTTTCTTCTATAAATCGATAAGAAATGAAATGTATACGTTGTTTATTTCTTAAATAATGATTTGGCTATACCCATTTCGAGACCACGAAGTTCGGCTAAACCTCTCAGGCGGCCGATACAGGAATAACCCGGATTTGTTTTCTTTTTCAGATCGTCTATCATCTGATGACCGTGGTCCGGACGCATAGCAATAGAACAGCCGCGTCTTTGCTGTAACTCCAATAAGGCTTTCATTACGCCATACATATCCACATCTCCTTCCAGGTGGTTTGCTTCGTAGAAATTTCCTTCCTCATCACGTTGTGTGCTACGGAAATGAACGAAATCGATACGATCGCCGTAACGTTCCATGATTCCTGCCAGATCGTTGTCACTGCGTACTCCGAATGAACCGGTGCATAAGCAAAGTCCGTTACTCTTATTAGGTACCGCTTCAATTAACTTCTTGAAATCTTCTTCCGTACTCAGGATACGCGGTAATCCGAGAATAGAGTAAGGAGGGTCATCCGGGTGAATAACCAGTTTTACATCGGCTTCATCGGCCACCGGGGCAATTTCCTGCAAAAAGTAGATCAGGTTGGCACGCAATTTTTCTGCATCGATATTTTTATAGCGGTCTAATGCCTCCTGGAATTGTTCTATCGTAAAACTTTCTTCTGATCCCGGCAAGCCGGCAATCATGTTACGAGTAAGCAAATGGCGGTCTTCTTCGCTCATCGAGTCGAAGCGGGCTTTTGCTTTTGCTTTTTCTTCTGACGAATAATCGTTCTCTGCTCCCGGACGTTTCAGAATGAAAAGGTCGAATGCAACGAAAGCAGCCCGTTCGAAGCGAAGAGCCTTTGAGCCGTCCGGCATGGTATAGGCCAGATCGGTACGTGTCCAATCGAGTACCGGCATAAAATTGTACGTTACGACATTCACACCGCATTTACCCAAGTTACGCAGACTTTCCTTATAGTTGTCGATATATTTCTGGAACTCTCCGGTTTGCGTTTTAATGTGCTCATGAACAGGCACGCTTTCTACGACAGACCAGGTTAATCCGACCTCTTCGATCAGTTTTTTACGTTTCATGATCTCCTCTACCGTCCATACTTCCCCGTTAGGAATATGATGTAAAGCATTTACAATACCGGTTGCACCGGCTTGTTTGATATCCCAAAGGCTGACAGGGTCATTCGGACCATACCAACGCCATGTTTGTTCGCATAAATACATATTATGTGTCGTGTTTATCGTGTTTTTAGATTGAGAAAGCATCGAAACCACCGTCTACGATAGCAATTGTGCCCGTAACGAATTTAGATGCGTCGCTTATTAAATATTGAATGGTACCAAACAATTCCTCCGGTGCACCCAGACGTCTGAACGGAGTATGAGCGATAACTGATTTAGCACGGTCAGTATAAGAGCCGTCCGGGTTAGTCATTAATGTTCTGTTCTGTTCTGTCAGGAAAAATCCCGGAGCAATCGCGTTTACACGCAAACCTTCACCGAATTTGATAGCCAATTCACCGGCCATATATTTTGTCAGGTTGGATATAGCAGCTTTGGCAGCACCGTATCCTACCACACGTGTCAACGGGCGCAGAGCTGATTCAGAAGAGAAGTTGACGATTGCACCTTCTTTCTGCTGAGCCATAACTTCCGCAAATACCATAGTGGGGAGAACTGTTCCGAACAAGTTCAGATCGACTACTTTTTTGAATGCATCGATCTGTAAATCGAAAATATTACTGTCGGGTCCGATCGTTGCGCCTGCCATGTTTCCTCCGGCAGCATTCAATAATGCATCGATACGGCCATATTTAGCGAGGATATCTTTTTTATTCTGTTCAAGGATCTCTCTATTCAGGACGTCTGTCAGAAAAAAGCAAGCTTCTCCGCCTTTTGCTTTGATGTCTGCAACGATTTTTTCACCGGTTTCTGCGGCACGGTCAAGGATGACAACTTTAGCTCCTTCTTCAGCCAGGTGACCTGCGATTCCGCTACCTAAAATACCGGCTCCTCCGGTAATAATGACAACTCTGTCTTTAATACAAAATAAATTAGCCATTTTCTATATGTTTTTATTGTGATATTTTCATTTGTATGCACAATCTGTGCGCGAGCACACGTTGGGTGCAAATGTATACTATTTATTTGTCAAACAAAAAAAATAGAGGATAAAAATGACCGTTTATGTCATTAAATATAATTATTGTAATACTTAATATTCTCTTTTATAAGTATATCAATAGGCATGTAATTGATTTGTTCGACTTTCTCCTTCAATACAAGATGACGGAATAAGGCTTTTACGCAATTGAATCCCTGCACTTCCGGTCGTTGGGCGATCAGGTGGGTGATGTGTCCGCTATTCAGATAGTTCAGATTAGAGTCGATCACATCATAACCTATCAGTTTGAAATGTTTGTCGGTATCCTGTTGTTGGAAATAATCGCCTAATACATGTGCCCTCGAATTAAAGATGATTCCGGCTTGTATTTCTTCGTGTGTGGCAAAGAATGAATCGAGAATATCCTTGTTCTCGTTCGATTCGTCTGCATGGATATGTACCGGAAATATCTTACCCAGAAAATCATGTCCATACAGATAATCTCGGAAACCTTCTTCACGTTTCATGACCTGGGTCGAATGCATGTCGCCTTTCCTGATAAAGCGGAAAATCGCAATATTGTCTTCGGGCTGGATTTGTTCGAATAACAAGCGGCCGGCGATATATCCTGAATCATATGAGTTAGTACCATAATAGGCGATGCAATTCGTCTTTTCGATAAATGCATCTATCAGTACGTAGGGTATTTCCAGTTTATCGAGTTGCTGGGTAAGCTGCAAGACACTTTCCTTAAACAAGGTAGCAATGATTACGCCCTGGCAATCTGATTTTTCAATCACCGGTATCAGGTTGTCGAAACTATTTCTGTCATACTGGTTGAAACACAGATGTTCGATTTCGACATTATAACTAAACAACTCCTGCTCGGCTTTATCAATACCTTCCGATAGTTTGGCCCAGTATTCTCCTTCTGCAAAAGAGGGAGTCAGCGTAATGAAGCGATATTTCTTCTTCAAAGCTAATGAACGCGCTATCAGGTTCGGATGATAGTCTATTTCTTTTAGTACTTTTTCGACCTTTTTCTGAGCTTCTTCAGAAACTTTGCCACGATTGTGCAGGATACGGTCGACTGTTCCGGTAGAAACACCGGATAACTCTGCAATATCTTTTATTCTGTAAGTCTTCCCCATAGGGCTTTTTATTATAAATAACCCGCAGTAATAAAAAAACGCGGGCTGTTTCGTATTACTATTATGTTATATATCTTCTATAATTTGTAAAGGAGCATTCAATTTACGGAATGCATAGGCGTACATCATATATACAAGTGGCATTGCCACAAAAATACCTATACCCAACAGGATAAATCCTAAGATACAGATCCCTATCATAGCCAGCATCAGCATAAAAAGAGACATTCCCTGTCCGCGGGTTATTTCCCAGCTACGCTGGAGCGATTCGATTATACCTGCATCATCTTCAACGATCAGAGCCGCATAAAATTGTAATCTGAGGGCCAGATAGATTCCCGGGATAATGAATAAACAGATTCCGAGAAGGACAATGATTCCCATGAGTATATTGGCTACAAGGTAAGTAATGATTTTACGAGCCTGCTGTCCGTATGCCGAGAATTGCGGCTCTTCTCCGTCCAAAGCCTGGAATATGTTCTTCATATATCCTAAAGCAAAGATTGCAGAAATAATACAACTAATCAGATTAATAATTATCGTTCCCGTTATCGATTTCTGTATAGGCATTGCAAATGCCCCCAGTGTAAAAGAAATGATACTCATACCTATTATCAGTCCGGCTAAAACCCAGATCTGAGCTTTTGTCCGTTGCCATGAAGTACTGCACACTTCGGAAATTGAAAATTTAGGTCCCATCAGATTGTAGATTATTAAGTTTAAAGATAGCTGTAAATTTAAGGTAAATTATCGAATAAACAAATAATGTCCGTACTTTGTATAGTAATTCAGACTAATTTACTTTCGAACGGTCAAAAAATAAGCTATCTGTTTGATCCAGACACCTAAATAAGTGAATTTTTAGTATAAAAGATTGTATAAACGGGAAAAGTACAATAAAAAGATTTTAAATTTGTACGTTTTTTAGATATGAGACCTTCAACAATCGAGCCTGATAGAACAAGACTTCGAGTGATATGTATAAATCATCGTTAGGCAGAAAATATATTAAATAATGAATATGAATAGACAAATGTTGAAAACTACTATTACCCAATTTAGGCAAATTGCATTATTTGCAGTGGGAGTGTCTTTATTAACCGCCTGTGGAAACAGCCAGAGTGGTATGAAATTAGGCGACAGCGAATATGCTGTTCTTACAGTCAACTCTTCTTCAAGCAATCAGACGACATCTTATCCGGCAACTATCAGAGGTACGCAGGATATTGAAGTGCGTCCCCAGGTGTCAGGGTTTATTGTTAAGTTGTGTGTAGATGAAGGGGCTACTGTCCGCAAAGGTCAGCCCTTGTTTGAGATCGATCCTACGCAGTATAAAGCGTCTGTAAACCAGGCTAAAGCTGCTGTGGCTATGGCTAAGGCGAATGTTAATACGCTAAAATTAACGGTGAAGAACAAGAAAGAATTGTTCGATAAAGCTATTATCAGTTCTTTTGAATACCAGACGGCAGTAAATCAGCTTTTATCGGCAGAAGCCACTTTGGCTCAGTCGGAGGCCTCTTTGGTGAGTGCTAGTCAGAATTTATCTTTTTGTACGGTAACCAGTCCGTCAAATGGGGTTGTCGGAACTTTCCCGTACCGTATCGGAAGTTTGGTAAGCCCTTCGATTTCCAGTCCGTTGACAACTGTTTCTGAGATCGGAGAAGTATATGTTTATTTCTCTATGACAGAAAAAGAATTGTTGCAACTGACAAAAGCGGGTGGAACACTGAAAGAGCAATTGGATAAAATGCCGGAAGTTCAACTGCAATTAGCAGATGGAACGATGTTGGCAGAAACAGGTAAAATAGATGCTGTCAGCGGTGTTATCGACCAGTCGACAGGTTCGGTAAGTATGCGCGCTGTATTTCCAAACGATAAGAGAATTATGAGAAGTGGCGGTACAGGTAGTGTTGTATTCCCTTATACAATGGATAACATCATTATGATCCCCCAGTCTGCAACTGTTGAAATTCAGGATAAGAAATTCGTCTATGTACTACAGCCTGATAATACAATTAAAAATGTTGAAATACAGATTTCTTCTTTGGATGATGGTCATAGTTATCTGGTAACTAAAGGGTTGAAATCCGGTGACAAAGTCGTTGTCGAAGGTGTTCAGAGTTTAAGAGACGGTCAGGAAATTAAGCCGATCACACAGGCTGAGCAAGCTGCCAAGTTCCAGCAGGCGATGAAAGACCAGAACGAAGGAAATTTAAAAACTGCTTTCAATTAATTAGAGGTATAGAATAAGCTGGGGTATGACCTATGCTGTTCGTCTATAAAAAAGTAACATATGAAATTAGATAGATTTATTAACCGTCCGGTGCTTTCTACGGTGATCTCCATCGTAATTGTCATCCTGGGTATATTAGGTTTGTTCACATTGCCTATTACCCAATATCCGGACATTGCGCCTCCTACTGTTTCGGTAAGGGCCACTTATACGGGAGCCAATGCGCAAACCGTATTGAATAGTGTTATTGCGCCGCTGGAAGACCAGATCAACGGGGTTGAGAATATGATGTATATGACATCAAATGCATCTAACAATGGTTCTGCCGATATTTCCATATATTTTAAACAAGGAACCGACCCGGATATGGCGGCGGTAAACGTTCAGAACCGTGTGTCTATGGCACAAGGTTTGCTGCCGGCCGAGGTAACAAAAGTCGGTGTGACCACTCAGAAACGTCAGAACTCCATGCTGGTTGTTTTTGCCGTTTATGATGCGGAAGACCGTTACGACCAGAAGTTCCTTGAGAACTATGCAAAGATCAACCTGATCCCGGAAGTACAGCGTGTGCCGGGTGTTGGTGATGCCAACGTATTGGGTACCGACTATTCCATGCGTATCTGGCTGAAACCGGATGTGATGGCTCAATACAAGCTGGTTCCTAACGATGTGTCGAATGTTTTGGCTGAACAGAACGTGGAGGCGGCTCCGGGTTCTTTCGGTGAACAGGGAAACCAGTCATTCCAGTATACGATCCGTTATAAAGGACGTTTGCAGACTGCCGAAGAATTTGATAATATTGTAGTTAAAGCATTACCCGACGGTGAAGTGCTTCGTCTGAAAGACATTGCCGATATCGAATTGGGACGTTTGACTTATAACTATGTCAATAAAGTAAACGGCCATAATGCGGTAGCATGTATCGTATATCAGATGCCGGGAACGAATGCAACTGAAACAATCAACAACATCCAGGATCTGTTGGTAAAATCAGAGAGCACTATGCCGCCGGGTATGAAGGTGGAAGTATCTATGAATGCCAACGACTTCCTGTATGCCTCTATCCACGAGGTAATCAAAACTTTGCTGGAAGCCTTTATCCTCGTGTTTATCGTGGTGTATGTGTTCCTGCAGGATTTGCGTTCGACTTTAATTCCCGCTATTGCTATTCCGGTTGCTTTGGTCGGAACTTTCTTCCTGTTGTCATTGATCGGATTTAGTATCAACCTGTTGACACTTTGTGCGATGGTATTGGCCATTGCGATTGTGGTCGATGATGCGATAGTCGTCGTCGAGGGGGTCCATGCCAAGTTGGACCAGGGATATAAATCGTCGAAACAAGCATCTATCGATGCGATGAGTGAACTTGGCGGTGCAATCGTTTCTATTACATTGGTGATGATGTCTGTGTTTATCCCTGTAAGTTTCATGGGAGGTACAGCCGGGGTATTCTATCGCCAGTTCGGTGTGACTATGGCCATTGCTATCGGTCTGTCTGCGTTGAATGCGTTGACATTGAGTCCGGCACTTTGTGCTATCTTCCTGAAACCTCATGATACTGAACACGGAGAGAAGAAGACAACTCTCGTATCCCGTTTCCATACCTCTTTCAATGTGGCATACGATTCATTATTGAAGAGTTACAAAAAACGTGTTTTATTCTTTATCCAAAAGAAATGGTTGACATTCGGTACCGTTATAGCTTCTATCGCTTTATTGGTATTCTTTATGCAGGTAACGCCTACCGGTATGGTGCCGAATGAAGATATGGGTACTATCATGGGAGCTGTGACATTACCTCCCGGAGCATCCCAGGAACGTACGCTCGAAATCATGGAGCGTGTGGATAGCCTGATCGCTTCCGACCCGGCTGTGAAATCACGTACGGCCATTACCGGTTTCAGTTTCATCGGTGGCCAGGGACCTTCTTACGGTTCATTTATCATCAAGTTGAAGGATTGGGATGAACGTTCGATGACGCAGAGTGCCGAAGTCGTTTACGGTAGCTTGTTCATGCGTGCACAGAAAGTAGTGAAGGATGCCCAGGTATTATTTTTTACTCCGCCTATGATTCCGGGTTATTCCGCTTCCAGTGATATCGAATTGAATATGCAGGATAAGACCGGTGGTAGCCTGGAGAGATTCTTCTCGGTTTCCAAAGATTATATGGCAGCTCTGACAGCCCGTCCGGAGATCAAGTCGGCCCAGACTACTTTCAACCCGAACTTCCCGCAATATATGATCGATATCGATGCGGCAGCTTGTAAGAAAGTAGGTATCAGTCCGAGTGATATCCTTCTGACGCTGCAAGGTTATTATGGTGGTCTGTATGCCTCCAATTTCAACCGTTTCGGTAAGATGTACCGTGTAATGGTACAGGCCGACCCGGCTTTGAGAGCCAATATGGAATCATTGAAGAATGTCAAAGTAAGAAATGGGAACGAAATGGCACCGATCTCCCAGTTTATTACGATAGAAAAAGTATATGGTCCGGATATTATCAGCCGTTTCAATATGTACACCTCTTTGAAGGTGATGGTTGCTCCTGCCGATGGGTTCACCAGCGGTCAGGCACTGAAAGCTCTTGAAGAAGTGGCGAGCACAACGCTTCCTGCCGGTTTCGGTTACGAGCTGGGAGGTATGGCGCGTGAAGAGGCTGAGACCAGCGGTAGTACAACCGGTTTGATCTTCGTACTCTGTTTCGTATTCGTTTATCTGTTGCTGAGTGCGCAGTATGAAAGTTATGTATTGCCATTGGCCGTATTGCTTTCCATCCCGTTCGGTTTGATGGGTAGCTTCCTGTTCGTACAGGGGTGGGCCGCATTAGGTAGTATCCCGGCTTTGAAGATGATATTGGGAACGATGTCCAATAACATTTATATGCAGATCGCATTGATCATGTTGATGGGGCTGTTGGCGAAGAATGCTATTTTGATCGTAGAGTTCGCCCTCGACCGTCGCCGTATGGGTATGAGCATCACCTGGGCTGCCGTATTAGGTGCCGCAGCCCGTCTGCGTCCTATCCTGATGACCTCCCTGGCGATGGTAGTCGGTTTGTTGCCGATGATGTTTGCCTTCGGAGTAGGTGCCCACGGTAACCGTACGTTGGGTACTGCTGCTATCGGTGGTATGTTCGTCGGTATGATTTTCCAGATCCTGATCGTTCCGGCTCTGTTCGTAGTATTCCAGTACCTGCAGGAAAAGGTTAAACCGATCGAGTGGGAAGATCTGGACAACAGCGATTTGAATACGGAAATAGAACAGTACGCTAAAAATAAGTGAGAAGACAATGAAGAAGAAACAAATTATATATATGATGTGTGCAACCGCTCTGTTGAGCAGTTGCCACATCTATAAGGCATACGACCGTCCCGATACGATCACGACTGACGGTATTTATCGTGACCCGGTATCTGAAACAGACACACTGGCTGCGGATACTACGAATATGGGAAACATTCCCTGGAGAGATATTTTCCGCGATCCTAAATTGCAGGCGCTGATTGAAGAAGGCTTGACAAATAATGTAGATATGCAGGCTGCGGTTCTCCGTGTGGAGGAAGCGAAGGCATTGCTTACTTCTGCCCGTCTCTCTTTCCTTCCGTCGCTGAACCTGGCACCGCAAGGATCTACCACAACTATGGGGAATTCAAGCTATGCCAAGGCATACACTTTACCGGCGGCTGCAAGTTGGGAGGTAGACTTGTTCGGTAAGTTGCTCAATGCGAGTCGCGATCAGAAAACAATCTATCTGCAAAGCCAGTATTCGCAGCAGGCAGTGCGTTCGCAGCTTATCGGCGGTATTGCCAATACTTATTTTACCTTGCTGATGCTCGACCGTCAGGTAGAAATCACTACTGAAACTGTCGATATCTATAAAGAAAATGTACGTGCGATGGAGGCTATGAAGGAGGCAGGTATGACCACCGAAGCAGCTGTTGTACAGATGAAAGCTGTATACCACCAGGTTTCTTCATCGCTGATTAACCTGAAACGTCAGGTTCGTGAAGTAGAAAACTCATTGTCGGTCCTGTTGGCAAAAGCACCTCAGCAGATCGAGCGTGGCAGACTGGAAGATCAATATATTCCGGATGAACTGATGGCCGGTGTTCCTTTGCAGTTGCTGGAAAACCGTCCGGACGTGAAGATCGCAGAAATGTCGCTTGCAAGTGCTTATTATACGACAAACAAAGCGCGTGCTGCTTTCTATCCGGGACTGAACATTACGGCAACAGCCGGTTGGACAAATGGTTCGGGTATCACAGTATCCAATCCGGGACAATTCATGTTCCAGGCGTTGGCATCTCTGGCACAGCCTATCTTTAACAACGGTAAGCTGATGGCTAACCTGAAAGTATCGAAAGCAGAAGAGAAGATTGCACAGATGAATTATCAGCAATCTATTCTTCAGGCAGGTAAGGAGGTTAGCGATGCACTGCATCTGTATGATGCCACTAACAAGATGCTGGTTCAGGATAAGGAGCAGATCGAGCAATTGGAGAAGGCGGTAGAATATACGAAAGCCCTGTTCCAGTCAGCCCAGTCTACTTATCTGGAGATCTTATCAGCACAGCAGAGCCTGCTCAGTGCACAATTGACAGAAGTATCCGACAATGTTCAGCGTATGCAGGCTGTTATCAATCTGTATAGCGCTGTCGGTGGAGGAAGAGAGTAATAACCATTAAAACTTTAGATTATTATGATTAGTCCGTTAGCTTATGTAGATGCCGGCGCCAAACTGGGAACGAATGTTACTGTTCATCCTTTTGCCTACATCGATAAGAATGTAGAGATCGGTGATGGTTGCGAGATCATGCCCCATGCCAGCATCATGAGTGGTGCACGTTTAGGTAAGAACAATCGCGTGTTCAACGGGGCTGTGATTGCAGCAGAACCTCAGGATTTCAAATATAAGGGTGACACTACGCTGGCAGTTATCGGTGATGGTAATGTGATCCGTGAAAACGTTGTGATCAATCGTGCCACTACGCCGGACGGGCAGACATTTATCGGTAACGGTAACTTCCTGCACGAAGGCGTTCATATTTCGCACGACACCCATATCGGTAATCATTGTGTGTTGGGATATGGCAGCAAGATTTCGGGAAACTGTTTCTTTGAAGATTTCGCCATCTTCGGCGGCAATGTATTGGCAAGCCAGGGAAGCCGTATCGGTACTTGGTCGATGACACAGACCGGTTGCCGTTTCCGTAAGGATGTTCCTCCTTATATCGTGGCAGCTCAGGAACCGACTACTTATTATGGCGTTAACTCCGTTATCCTGTCACATCAGGGAGTAAGCGAAAAGATCATTAAGCATATCAGCCATGCTTACCGTATCATTTACCAGGGTAACACAAGTCTTTTTGATGCTCTGTTAATGATAAAGGACCAGGTGCCAATGAGTGCAGAGATAGAACATATTATTGATTTTATCAATGCTTCGAAGCTGGGAATTATCGGAAGATAAATACTCGGTTTAATATATGAAAAGCGGAATCTTCAATTATGAAGGTTCCGTTTTTTTATTCGGTAGA
This sequence comes from Parabacteroides leei, assembly GCF_023369805.1. Taxonomy (NCBI): domain Bacteria; kingdom Pseudomonadati; phylum Bacteroidota; class Bacteroidia; order Bacteroidales; family Tannerellaceae; genus Parabacteroides; species Parabacteroides leei. The sequence continues at coordinate 95,467 of NZ_JAMBQG010000016.1, read as the reverse complement.
TGGAGAGGATCGTCGGGAAATAGTTTTTTCGATTCCTTTTTTGATGCGGATGCGTGGATAAGATTTGTTACTGTTCAACAAGGTGAGGAGACACGAAAGACAAGTATACGCAACATGCCTGGGATGAAGGAATGTTGGAGATACAAATGGCTTGCGTAGTTTATTCCGTACAGGATAGTATATACCCACCATTTTTGTAATGGGGAATATCTTTTAAGGTGGATGGGGAATGATAAAGTAGCTGAATAAATGAATGTCTCATTTCTCTTATTGTATTATTCGGCATGTAATGAAATGCTGATGCAGGGGGGCGTTAATTTCCTCGTAAGGAAACTGTAATTTCCTGCGCAGGAAATCCATGTTCCCTGCCCGGGAAATTACAGTTTTCTGCGGAGGAAACCGGAGTTTCCTTACGAGGGGAATTGTTAGGAAACTGGAGTTTCCATGTTATTGAATTACGAGGAGACTGTAATAGGCTGATATCTAATAAATAACTCCAATCCGGAAACAAATGTATATCTGTACATCATTCTATCCTGATACTATGTATGGAAAGTATTGTCTGTCGTTAATTAATTTAATCTTTCCTGTAATCAGTGTTTTAGTTATTGTCAATAATGGGTTAATGGAGATTACAAAGGAAGGGTGTGTTTATAATGGTTGTTCGTACAAAGATTGCAGGTAGTTACGTACTTTTTTGAAAAGTTCGCTAATATGCATGATTGTTCTGCCGGGGTGGCGGCAAATAATGCGGTAGACAGGGCTTCGCCTTCGGCTCCGGTCGGGGTAATGACGGATATTTCTTTCTGTCCTGTTATAAATTCTCCGTTGCGGGGGTTGCGGATGTGTTGCCGGTCGGTACGGTTATTGCCTGAGGTGGTCAATACTTCATCGGTAAGCAGTACCTCATTGACCATCCAGCCTTTTCCTGCCGGATGATTACCGATAGCAAGAACAGAACTGGTTCCGAGGCTGATTAATGCGTCTTGTATGGATTGTTCTTTCAGTATCGTCCGGATCTTATCCAGTGTATATCCTTTGATATATCCGCACAGATCGAGAGTGATACCCTGCTTGCTGAAGTAAACGGTTTGCTGGTCCTGATCCATGATGACGCAACCGACCCTGTCTTCCTGTTGTATTGTCGACTGGACTGTGATGTCGAAGCACTGGCAGGTTCGTTCGTATAAATCAAAACAATCGGATAAAATATGGAAAAGTTCTTCACTTACGACAACCGGATGGAGGCAGGCTGTCCGGTTGAGGAGGTATAGTTCGCTGTCAGGGTTGAAGCGGTCGGCTATCTTTTCCTGCCGGGCTATTTCCTGTTTGATCTGATGGGCGGTCTCCTGACAATGGTTTTCCGACCGATCACACAGTATGAGGTCGATGCGTGTGTGCATGGCCTCATACCATGTGTATAGTACGCCGTTATCGGCATTCAGTTGTCGGAATATATCAGGCATTCTGTGAAAATGACGGATTATTTCAGTTCTTTGATCTTGACATTCTTGAAGTGTACTTCATCGCCATGATCTTGCAAAAGGATATGACCTTCTTCCGCTTCTCCGAAGTTTGGCCAATCGGCATATTTACTTCCGGCTACGAGCGCTCTCCACATTTGGTCGTTACGGTTGTATTCTACTACCAACATGCCGTTTAGCCAGTGTTCGATATGATTGCCTTTCACTACAATACGTGCGGTGTTGAACTCATTCTTCTTGAATGGTTTCTCCTGGCAGGCCGGGATCAGGTCGTATAATGAACCGACTGTCCGGTTCCCTTTTCTTCCCAGTTTGGCATCCGGGTGCTTGTCGTCGTCCAGGATCTGGAACTCGCAACCGATAGCCGATCCTTTTCCTTTATTCAGTTCCGGGTCGACGAAATACTTGATACCGCTGTTGGCCCCTTCCGTGATCTTGAAGTCGGCAACCAGTTCAAAGTTTTTGTATGTTTTGATGGTGACGATATCGCCTCCGTTGCCCGACTCTTCTCCTTTGGCTTTCTCTACCACCAGTTCGTCGCCGATGATCGTCCATCCCTTTTTAGGAAATTCCTGCAATTTGGCACCGCGCCAGCCGTTGGTTGTTTTTCCGTCCCAGAGAAGTTCCCAGCCTTCATTCTTTTCCTGGCTGGTCAATACGTTATCTGCTTGTGCAAAAGCACTGATAGGAGCTAAAGTGCAACTCATCAGAGCTAAATAGATGAATCCTTTTTTCATGATAATTTACTTGTAAGTTTAATCGTTATTTTGTTGACTTATCGTTTCGATATTCGTTTGACAGAGAAGAATACCAGGCGGATAATGGCCCAAATGATATAAAGTACGACGGAACAGATCGTAACGAATCCGATGGATGTGAAAAGTTCCGCCCACGATGTTTTGAATGTATATATAGAATATATGTTTACGAGATTGGCAATGATAAAACAAACTACGAATGCCAGCAACTCGCTCCGCTTTCTCTTTGCTGTAATGATGGTATCTTTCATGACTTCGGGCTTTTATGGTTCAAATAATCCAGTTTGTATTCGTCGGGGAAGGTGAGGATCTGTCCTTCTTCGATCGCCTGATAACCCAGAAGTGTCATTGCACTGGCATAATATCCTTCTTCGGCAATATGTTCCGGTTGTTTACCTGTAATGACAGCTTCCACATACGCTTCGAGCAGGAGGGAGGTGCCGTCGCCTTCGGGACGTTTACCGAGAATGAATTGGCCACTGTTGCTTTTGGCCGTTTCCGGTTCCCAACTGGTTCCGGCAAATGCAACGGAATCGAACAAGCTGTTCTCCATCTGGTTGAGGAGTTGAAGGAATCCGGGAGCCGGAGCGGGTGTCTCGAAGTAGTATTTTCCTGCTTCGGGTTCGACAGTTCCCAGATGCCCCATGATCTGTTCTTCCAGTCCGTAAAATTTGTTGGAAATGATGGAATCGAACGTCAATTTCACGCCGTTATCGAACACATAAATGCAACTGACGTTGTCGTCTACTTCCCGTCCGTCTTTCCAGTAGGTGATAGCACCGTGTCCCATCACCTTGTTGGGGATGGAGCGCATGGCCCAGCTTCCTATCTGCAATTGGTGGCAGCCCAGTTCTGTCATCAGGCCGCGGGAATATTCTTTATAGAGACGCCAGTTGATGAACCGTTCCATATCCGGGGAGGGAACTTCGCGGCGCCAGTCGCCGTTTCTGTACCAGAATGTATGGATACCTTCGATCTCTCCGAACATGCCGGAATGAACCATTTCCATCGTTTTGATATAGCGGGGATCGAACAGGCGCTGCTGGCCGGTGAAAAAGACTTTGCCTGTCTCCTTATGCTTCATATACATCTCCCAGCAATCTTTTACAGTCATGGACAATGCTTTTTCGCAGAAGACATGTTTGCCGGCTTCGAATGCGGCGATAGCGATCTCTTTATGCAGATACAAAGGGACAGCGATGACGACTGCATCGATTTCTTTATTCTCTAATAAAGCTTTGTAGTCTTTATAGACTTTTGCTTTCGGTACTATCTTCAATGCATTATCGATTGAAGGTTGGTAAATGTCGCATACTGCGACGATATCCGCTTTCGGATTTTTTGCAAGGAATCCTAATAAGAAACATCCGCGTGATCCCGGTCCTATGAATCCTATCCGGGCTTTGTTACCCGTCGTGTGTTCTACATCGGCAAAAGCGGAGAACCAGGGGCTGGAAAGTAGTAATAAGCCTCCCTCTATCGCTCCGATTCTTTTCAGGAAATCTCTTCTGTTGATTGATTCGTTGTTCATAACAGATTTAATATTAATAGACTGATGGTATTATGATATGCAAAAGTATCTTTTATTTTTTAGAGATCATACTTTTGGCTTTTATTTAGCTGGAAGACGAGGCTTTTTTTTGCCTCGCCTTCTATATTAAGACCACAACAGATTAATAGTAACCTTCATTTTGCTCTTCACTGATCTCTCCGGCCGGGTTCAGGCGGTCGATATGTTTCTGCGGGATCGGACGAAGTTTGTGATATGGTTTTATATGAATAGCTTCCGGATTATATTTCTTCACCCAGTCATACAATAATTCGCAACGAACCAGGTCTTCCCAACGATTTGTTTCTCCCAGCAATTCGCGTCCCCGTTCGTTGAGGATGAATGTAATAAAATCATCTTTCAGGTCTGTCGCCTTAACTTTCAGATCCTCATAGGTACTTTTAGTATCGTTTGCACCTCCTTCGAAGAGCCAGATTTGTTGTTCTTTCTGTTCTCCTTCAGCCCATGCGGCACGTTTACGGATCACATTGATATATTCGGCAGCTTTATCGAACTCACCTTTGCGACCTGCTGCTTCGGCTGCCAATAGATATGTTTCAGCCAGACGCATGCGAACCCATTCGCGTGAACCCTTTTCTTCCGAAACGGAAGGACGGTTCGGGTCCAGATATTTGACCAATGACGGGAAATAACGGATCGAATGCATTTCACGGGGGAAGTAAGAATAAGTATAGTTGGCACGGAGTTTACGCATGTTATCGCTGTTGGATTCGAATCCGGTCTTTTCCATTGTGTAATAGATGGCCGTATCACCATGCTGGAACTTCTGTTTGCCGTCGATTTGTCCTTTGGATGGGTCCGGGTTGAAATAAACAGTACCATCATACGACAGCGGTTCCCATACGGGCAGCGTGTTTACGTTATTGGCATAATATACCCATTTAAAACTTTTGTAAAAACGTGAATCGTGCAGACGGTCGAACAAGTCGTCCATCGTTTTCTTCGTTGCTACATGGCGACGATACGGACGGCCGTTTGCAATATCACGCAACATGCCCGGCTGATCTTCATACCAGGACAACCAGAATAGATGCTGTTTGTTTCCATCGCCATTAAACATCGGTTCTGTCGTGAACTGTACGGCAAATACGACTTCCGAATTTCCCTGGTTACTGATATCCCACAGGGAAGAGAAGTTTTCCTGAAGAGTAAAGGCTCCGCTATTGATCACTTTTTCAGCATAATATAACGTACTGTCCATGTCTGTCGTTTGCTGGCCGCGCTGGTCGTTGACGGCACTGCCCCTGGTCAGATAAACTTTCGACAATAAATGTGCGGCAGAATAGCAGGTGGCACGTCCTTTGGTCGCAACTTTTACCGGCAGGTTTTCTGCGGCATTGCGTAAATCGCTTATAATTAAATTATATATGTCGGCTATCGGGGCACGTTTAAAATTCGTACGGATATCGAAACTACCTTCAGTCACCAGCGGTATGCGTCCGAACTGTTGTACCAGGTCGAAATAAAGGTAAGCACGGATGAACTGCATTTCTGCGTAGCTCTGCGATTTTACGTTTTCAAGCAAATCCTGTGAATCCAGAATTTTCTGCATGGCGATATTGGCATCACTGATCCCTTTATAGTGGTTCTCCCACATCTCATATAAAATACCGTCATCCGGATTCAACTGTGTCGCATACTTGTTATATGATTCGCGGTGACTACCGTCTTCCCCTTCCGTGAACAGGTCCGTACCATGTTCGGTCAGGACATCAAAACGTTCACCTCCGACTCCCCAGCGGAGAAAGCCGTACGCGGCCGTAATGGCTGCATTTACTCCGGCTTCCGTTTCGTAATAGTCGTACGACATTACCGGTGCATCATCTTCGCTTAACCAACTGCTGCAACCTGACGTAGAGAGTGTCAAGCCTGCCAGCATGTAGTAATATATAGATTTCATTTTCATTCTTTATTTATAAGGTTAAAATTACAAAGTCATGTTTATACCAAATACCCACGAACTTACACTCGGAGTACCGAAGCCGCTACCGTCTGTTTTAGGATTGCCGGAGTCGTCCACCTTGGCTGCTTCCGGATCGATACCTGTGTAATTGGTAAAAATAAACGGATTCTGGGCGGTAAAGTATACACGCAGCTTTTCTACCATGAACTTCTTGGTAAGGTTTTTGGGCAATGTATATCCCAGTGTCATTGTTTTTACACGCAGGTAATCGGCCTTTTCATAATAAGTGGATGTAATATAGATCGGACGTTCTTCATCGATGCTGGGACGAGGATAAGCGTTCGTCGGATTATTCGGTGTCCAATAATCTACTTTTACGCCACCGTTACGTCCGCAATGTTCCACTGCATAAATATCGTTATACAGCATGGCTCCCATACTGGCATATAAAAAGACCGACAGGTCGAAATTCTTATAATTAAAGGTATTTACCATACTGGCAATCAGTTTCGGACGCGGATTTCCAAGTATCTGCTTATCGGCATCCGTAATCTTATGGTCACCGTTCACATCCTCGATTTTGATATCTCCCGGAACAAAGTCGGTACCGTTGGCTGCAAATTTTGCCATTTCAGCCAGGTCGGCTTCGGTGTTCTGCCAGATTCCAACTTTTTTGTAATCATAATGTACATTGACCGGCTGGCCGATGAACCATTTACTTCCTATATCATCATTTTTACCGTTGTATAATTCAACGATTTCTTCTTTGTTTGAGGACAACATCAAATCCGTGCTCCACTGGAAGTCTTTCGTATTGATATTCATTGTATTAATAGAGACTTCTATACCTTTATTACGGGTCTTGCCTACATTTGACAGCACGTTAGGGAAACCGGAAACAACCGGCAACTGGCGTTCCAGCAACAGATCGTGTGTGTTCTGCATATATAAATCGATCGTACCGTTGACACGTCCTTTTAAAATTCCGAAATCCAAACCGAGGTTCCATTGGTCGGTCGTTTCCCATGTCAGCAAACTGTTTGCCATGATATTGGGGGCATAACCGATTGTTCCCGAAGCACCGTTGTCAAACGGATATCGGATCAATGTCAAACGGCCTTTTGTCTGGTAAGGATCTACAGCCGAGTTACCGGTCTTACCAAAGCCGAGTCGCAGTTTCAGGTTATCCAGCCAACCGGATGTATTAGCCATGAAAGATTCCTCGTTAATACGCCATGCCAGGGCGGCGGAAGGGAAAAGAACCCATTTGTGTCCGTCTGCCAAACGGGAAGAACCGTCGTAACGGGCAGATACAGTTAACAGATACCGTCCTAAATAGTTATAATTGATACGTCCCATGAACGATGCCATATTCCATTTAACCATCGAGCTACCGATCGTGTTGGTCACCAGTCCTGATCCTAAATCGTAATATTTAAGATTATCCGACGGCAGGTTTTCCATAGCGACATTGACATTTTCCTTTTTATCTTCCTGGATCGATTGTAACAAGGTTACACCCAATGTGTGTTTATCGTTAAAGGTCTTATCATAAAAAAGCATATTTTCCAATGTAAACATCGTATACTTGTCTACGGCATTTTTAGCGTAGGAAGTACCCATACCTCGGCTACTTGTTTTCGCCGATCTGAACTCGTAATCTTGTACGGTGCGAGAGTCGATACCTAAGTTAGAGCGGAATTTCAAACCGTCGACCGGTAATTTGATATCCAGGAAATAGCTACCCAGATAACGGGTCGTTTTCAACGGACGGTCTACTGCTCCCGGAACAAGGTCCATCATCGTGTTATATACATTGTAAGAACCTGGTAACGGGATAAATTCTCCCTTATCATCCCACAACAGGGCCAGGGGGCTTAAACGCCAACCACTGGCAAGTCCGGAACCGCGCTGTTGAGTAGCGTGTGAATATTGTGTCTGTGCTCCGATCTTTACATACTTGTTGATCTCATGATTCAGGTTCAAACGAATAGAGTAACGTTCATAATCTTCATCTTTGAAAATACCGTTATTCTTATTGTAAGTAGCAGAAGCCAGGAAGTTGGTCCGTTCGCCGCCACCGCGGATACTCAGTTGATGGTCGGTCACCATACCGGTACGGGTCACATTATCCATATAATGTGTGGTACGTACCCGGGACGGATCATAAACGCCATTGTCTCCCCAACCCATCATGACAGATTCCATGATCGACGGGTCACGTGTGAATCCCGGACAAACCAGGTCCTGGTCTCTGGATGCTATATCCGAATTGTATCGTATCGCAGAGTTTGCTGTGTTGCGATAAGCTTCACGAGTGTATTCCGCATATTCTCCGCCATCCCATAATTCCAACTGGTTTAAGATGGTTTGTGCGCCCACATAACCGTTGTAGTCAATTTGGGTTTTGCCGGATTTGCCTTGTTTGGTACTAATCAGAATAACACCGTTAGCACCACGGGCACCATAGATGGCGGTAGCGGAGGCATCTTTCAATACTTCCATAGACTCGATATCCGAGGGGCTGATCTCTCCCATACCGCCGGTAACGGGCACACCGTCAATTACATACAATGGGTCGTTGCTGGCTTTAATAGAACGTTTACCACGGATCATTACACTAGGAGTTGCCCCCGGCGACCAGTTTGAGTTGGATACTACCACGCCCGGGATACGTCCTTGCAGCGCTTCGGCAGCAGTGGTAGTCGGAACAGCCGTGATCTTGGCAGCATTGACAGAGGCGACTGCTCCGGTCAGGTCTCTTTTCTTAACGGTACCATAACCGACAACAACCACTTCATCCAGTCCCTGTGCATCCTCTTTCAGCAAAACATCTATTTTACTGGCGTTCGATACCTTAACTTCTACGGGAAGGTAACCGATGTAAGAGATCAGTAATGATTCTCCGGAGGCTGTATTAAGGGTAAAATTACCGTCGATATCGGTTATTGTTCCATTGGTAGTGCCTTTCACAACAACGTTGGCACCAATGACGGGCGTACCTGTTTCGTCCAGCACAACTCCTGTGATTGTTTTTTCCACTTGTTTGCCGGAAGCTTTAGCCGGAGCTTTGACGATTACGATTGTCTTGTTACTAATTTTGTAAGAAAGACCGTGTTTTTCCAGTACTAGATTCAGGACCTCCTGTAGAGGACGGTCTGTTACTGAAACTACGATATCCGGATTTTCACTCAGGATAATATCCCGGTAAACAACGGATAAAGAAGATTGAGCTTCTATTTTATTAAAGAACTCTTTTAGCGTGACATTCTGCAGATTCATCGATATTTTTTGCGAAATGTCCTGCGCATACATTGTAGAACAGAAGAATAGGAGTACAATACTCCAAAACACTTGCTTCATGATTACTTTAAATTAGATTTAAGTTGATATTTAATATTAATACATACTCTGTTTGATAGATAAATACTTCATTTCATAGGCTTACTTATTTTTTTAATTTATTAGACTTATTGATTACTACATTGTTTCCTGTTATTTCATAATTGAATCCGTATTGAATTTTCAAAGCCTCCATTACATAAGGCAGTTGTTCGTTTTTGAAGGAACCGGAAATACGGTCGTTGGCTATTTCCGGACATTTCAATTCAATATTTACACCGTACCATCGCTCTATTTTATGGAATACGGTACTTAATTTCTCTGAGTTGAACACAAGATGGTTGCGTGTCCAGGCTGTTTCTTTTAGATTGTCTGTGTTGTAAAGGTCGATTTTATGATTGTTGGAATAGATTGCTTTCTGATTGGGCTTTAATATAAACGTTTCAGACGGATATTTCGAATCATAAAGACGGATAGATCCTTCTATCAGGGATGTTTCGATCGAATTATTCTCTTCGCAGGAACGGACGTTGAAACTGGTGCCTAGTACCTCGATATTCAAATCTCCTACTTGCACGACGAAAGGATGTTGCTTGTCTTTTGATACATGAAAATAGGCTTCCCCCGCCAGTTTGACGATTCGTTTACCATCCAGATAGGTATATGATAAAGAGCTTTCTGAGTTTAATTTAACGGAACTCTTATCCGGCAATGTTAACTGTACTTTGTTCCCGGACGGAACTTCTGCGAGGAAGGGGGCATGGGATTGCTGTTTCTGGATAACAGATATATTCCAACCTGTAACAGCGATCAGGGTAATCACTGCGATAGCTGCAGCAATTCGGTACCACTGTGTAAACGATCTTTTCTGTTGAGGTACTATTTGTTCGTGAAGTTTTTGATGTATATCCTGTTTGCGTTGTGCATCCATTGCCGGATAACTATCGTTCTCTTGCCAGAAGTTTTCCATGCTTTTCGTTAATTCGGTATCCGGGAGTCGATTCAAAGATTCTTTGAAATCTCTGAATCGTTCCTTGTCGGTATTTCCATTTAAGAATTGAGAATATAATTTGTTGAATAAATCAGTCATAATTTCTTGATCGTTTATAGTTACACGAAATGGTACCAAAATAGTACCAGCCATTTTGATATGTTCTAAAACATATTTTATGAGTGCTTAAATAAAGAGAGCAAAGATGAAGTTGTATTTGCGAAGTTCGGTGCGTAATACTTTTAAAGCAGCGGATAAATGGTTCTTTACGGTTTGTTCTGACAGGTTCGAGGCGGCGGCTATTTCGGTATTGCTCATTCCTTCCTCACGGCTCATTTCAAAAATATTACGTTGAGCGGGTGTTAGTTTTTGTTTGGCAATTGCTAACTTTTCCAGAAAATCGTCGTAATATACTTTCTCGACGGATGTGTTGTCCAGTAGGTTTTCATCTTCACAAAAAGCGATGTAATCTTCAAAGTCAGCCCGGTTAACCTGTTGGCGGAAAATATCTATTACATGGTTTTTAGCGATAGTGAACAGCATGGATTTGAAAGAACCTTCCACCGATAAAGACTCCCTCATATTCCACAGTTTAAGGAAAGTGTCCTGAACAATATCTTCTGCTTGTACAATTGATTTGGTATGCAACAGAGCAAATCCGTATAAGGAGTCGGCATATACATTATATAATGTATCAAAAGCCTCATACGACCCTTCACGAAGTCTCTTTATCGTCTCACAATGTATTGATTTTTCAGGCATAAATAGTACTATCTTGTCTTGAGCGTGTAAAGATAGGAATAAAATTATTTCCTGAAGAATAAGGACTAGTATAATGAATATTAGTCAGTTCCTTTTCGTATATTTGAAGAAGTGAAATAAAATCTCTTATAAGAAGGGGACGAGTACAAACTATAATATTCTAAATGATATGGAACGTATTGACGGACAGTCTAATGAGTTTACATTAATTTTCCCTCATGATAAAATTGATTGTATTTCTTCCCGGAATGCAAAATTCAATAAGATCATTAATCAAGCCAATATTACAATCATAGGTAACAACAATCGCATCTCCATGTGTTTTGATTCTGAAGCTAGTGCGGAAGAATTGCTTCTTTGTGATGGGTTTCTTCTGATTGTAAAAGGGGATAACAATGTCGTTAATATAGGAACGATAATCTTGCGTTATTCTACCATATTGGGCATGACGGGCTTGAAGCTTATCATCGGGCAACTGCCGGGACTGGGTGCAGGCGTTTCGAGGGTGGCTAACAACTGCCGGGTAGATATTGGAAACCGTGTGGTAATCAATGGGGTTACATTGTATTTGCAGGAAGATGATTCGCACGTTAGTATTGGAGATGACAGTCAGTTAAGCTGGGGCATCGATCTTTGGTGTACCGATGCACATACGATAATGAATTTGGAAGGAGAGCCGATAAATTTTGCTGAAAGTATAGAAATAGGCAAGCATGTATGGATAGGAAAAGACACAAAGATAGGCAAGAATGTAAAAATATTGGATAATAGTATTGTCGGCTGGGGAAGTGTAGTAACAAAAGAATTTAATGAATCGAATGTGATCATTGCTGGTATTCCTGCAAAAATTGTAAAGCGGGGGATCAATTGGGACCGTAGATGTATCAATAAGTATTTATCTCCTGACTAACGGTAAAAATAAAAAGAGGATGACTCCGTAGAGCCATCCTTTTTCCTATATAATCAATGAGTATGTTTACTGATTATAATGCACCTACTTCTTTCAGAGCAGCGTTTGTTCCCTTAACAGCGGCAGCGCTCTTAGCGAACAATTCTTTTTCTTCTGCTGTCAATTCCAGTTCAACGATCTTTTCGATACCGTTCTTTCCCAGGATAACAGGAACACCGATGCAAAGGTCTGATTCACCGTATTCTCCTTCCAGATAAACTGAACAAGGAACCATTTTACACTGGTTGTGGATGATAGATTCAACAACGAATGCTCCGGCAGCACCCGGTGCATACCATGCAGAAGTTCCCAATAGTTTAGTCAGTGTAGCACCACCAACCATAGTAGAAGCAACTACTTCCTGCAGTTTTTCAGCACTCAACAGTTTGCTGACAGGGATACCTTTGTAAGTAGCCAAGCGAGCCAGAGGGATCATGGTTGTATCGCCGTGACCACCGATTACCATACCTTCTACTTCGTTAGCATTGCATCCCAGAGCCTGAGACAAGAAATATTTGAAACGTGAGCTATCCAATGCGCCACCCATACCGATGATACGGTTTTTAGGAACACCCAGAGCCTTCAATGCCAGATAAGTCATTGTATCCATCGGGTTAGAGATAACTACGATAATTGCATTCGGAGAATATTTCAGGAGATTTTCTGCTACACTCTTAACGATACCAGCGTTAACACCGATCAACTCTTCACGAGTCATACCCGGTTTACGGGGAATACCTGAAGTGATAACAACAACATCAGAATTTGCAGTTTGAGCATAGTCGTTAGTGCAACCTACGACTGTTGTATCGAAACCCAGCAGCTGAGCTGTCTGCATCATATCCATTGCTTTACCTTCGGAAACACCTTCCTTAACATCAAGCATTACAACTTCGTCTGCCACTTCATTGAAGGCAAGAACATTTGCGCAAGTAGCACCTACATTACCGGCGCCAACAACTGTTACTTTAGACATAATAATAAGTTTTATATGTTATTACTTATAAAAATACTTCCTGTTTTTAACGTGGACAAAGGTACAATGTATTGGCGAATAAAGAAATATTTCCGTAAATAATTTATCGGCTCCTATTATTAATTATCACTAAATCTCAATCGCTATTCCTTCTCTTTTCTATCTTTAGTCAAAAGTATTGCGCCTTGAATGGCAATACTTTGCGTTTTAAATGGCACAACTGTGCCAATACGGTGGCAAAACAGTGCGGATTCGATGGCAAAGCTTTGCCTATGCGGTGGCAAAAGGTTTTCCTTTAAAATAGAATGTTGTGTCGACGGTAGAAGGAGAACGAACAAATTGTGGATATGAATGAACAATCATTGCTGTTCAAACGTTTTTATCATAAGGGGTCTTTTAATCTTAAATCAGTTATAATATGACTAATCCATTTAATACCTGTTTAAAGAGGGTAATTACCTTCATTATCCTATTGTTTCTTTGTTGCCGGTTTATGGCTCAGGCGCAGATCGTTCCGTTATTGCCGGATACGTTCCGGATTATTGTACCCGATAGTGTGATAACGGACGACGAGATCGCTGTCGGGTATGCTACTGGTAGCCAGCGGACTATTTCCGGTTCTGTCGATAAGGTTTCAGAGAAACGTATGAACAAGGGCTTTGTATCCAGTTCACTGAATGCTCTGAGCGGACAGGCGGCGGGGGTCAGTATTTCCACGGGGGCGAACAGGGTGGCAGCTTTGAGTTCCGTTCGGGTGAGAGGAACAACTTCCCTGACGGGTGGTAACGATCCGCTGGTCATTATCGACGGCATTTCTTCCGACCTGAATACACTCAGTGCCATTTACCCGGCGGATATCGAAAGTTTTACTATCCTGAAAGATGCTTCCGAAACAGCGCAGTATGGTTCGCGTGGCGCTTCGGGGGTGATCGAAGTGGCGACGAAGAAGGGAAAAGGCGGTGCATTCAGTATCAGTTATGACGGCAGTTTCGGGATTGAGGCTGTCTATAAGAATATGAGGATGTTGTCGGGGGATGATTTCCGCGCGGTGGCGGCAGAAAGGCATATAGATATACTTGACCTGGGATATAATACGAATTTCCCGGATGAGATCACTCATACCGGGATCATACAGAATCATCATATTGCTTTAGGCGGTGGTTCGGAAACTTCCAATTACCGCGCATCCCTGGGTGTTATGGATCGTGACGGGGTGGTTCGGACAAATGATTTCCAGAACTTCACTGTTAAACTGGATATCTCTCAAAAGGCTTTTACCGACAGGTTGAAGATAGATATGGGCGTTTTCGGCTCTCTGCAAAAGAATCGTTACCTGAATGATATTCAGAAGATGTTTTATTCGGCGGCAGCTTTCAATCCGACATATCCCGATCACCGGGATGAACAGACCGGGGGATGGTACGGGGTAACCAATGCCAGCCAGATCACCAATCCGCTAGCTTGGCTGGAGGTGAAGGATGACGATTCGAATGCTCATTTTAATACGCATTTGAAGTTTACGGTCAACCTGAATAAATATCTTAAGTTTTCAGCATTCGGTTCCTATACTTATAATGTAATAGACAATTCCCAATATCTGCCTACTACGGTATGGGCACACGGGCAGGCCTATAAAGGAGAAAGGAAGATGGAAGATATATTGGGGAATATCATGTTGAGCTACTCCAACAGTTGGGGAAAGCATCAACTGGATGCGCTTGGGCTGGCAGAGGCACAGAAGAATATCCTGACCGGCTTTTATACGACGGTAACGAATTTCTCGACAGATAAATTCGGTTATAATAACTTGCAGGCAGGTGCGGTACGTTTGTGGGAAGGTACCAATTCGTATTATGAAGATCCGCGTCTGAGTTCTTTTCTGGGACGTGTGAATTATGTTTATGCCGGGCGTTATGTGGCGACGGTCAACGCCCGTGCGGATGCTTCGTCGAAGGTCGGGAAAAATAATAAATGGGGATTCTTTCCTTCCGTTTCGGCTGCTTGGGTGGTGAGTGAAGAGGTGTTTATGAAGCAGTTTACATTTCTGAATAACCTGAAGATACGTGCCGGTTACGGTCTGTCCGGTAACCAGGATGCTATCGACTCCTACAACTCTCTTCAATTGGTTAAGCCTAACGGGGTTGTCTCTGTCGGAGGAACTCCGACCGTGACGATGGGAGTAATACGAAACGCTAATCCTGATTTAAAGTGGGAGGTGAAGCGTACGGTGAACGCAGGTATAGATGTCGGCTTTTTTCGTAACCGACTGTTGATGACTTTTGATTATTATAATTCGAAGACGAGTGATATGCTTTACTTGTATGATGTAAGCGTTCCGCCGTTTGCCTACAATAAATTGCTGGCCAACCTGGGATCTATGCGCAATAGCGGTGTCGAACTGGGGTTTGGGGTTACTCCTTTACAAACAAAAGATCTGGAACTGAGTGTGAACGTGAATGTGACTTTCCAGCAAAACAAGTTACTCTCCCTGAGCGGAGTTTATAAGGGAGAACAAATGTCGGCTCCCCAATATACCAGTATCTCCGACTTGAACGGGGCAGGTTTCCACGGTGGATATAATCATATCGTCTATCAGGTGGTAGGACAACCGTTGGGCGTTTTTTATCTCCCTCATTGTACCGGGTTGACACAGATGGAAAATGGCGGTTATAAATACGAAATAGCCGACCTGAATGGTGGTGGTGTGAATATTGAAGATGGAGAAGACCGTTATATAGCGGGACAAGCTACTCCGAAAACAATGCTGGGGTCGAATATCAGTTTCCGGTATAAATACTTCGATATTTCTTTACAGATAAACGGTGCTTTCGGTCATAAGATTTATAATGGTACGGCTCTTACCTATATGAATATGAATAGTTTTCCCGATTACAATGTGATGAAGGGGGCACCCGAACAGAATATCCAGGATCAGACGGCTACAGACTATTGGTTGGAAAAAGGCGATTATATCAACTTCGATTACCTGACTGTCGGATGGAATGTCCCATTGGGGAGATGGAAGAAATATGTGCAGAACCTCCGGTTGTCGTGTTCTATCAACAACTTGGCGACAATTACCGGATACTCCGGCCTTACGCCTATGATTAACAGCTATATTGTAAATAACACCCTGGGAATAGACGATAAACGGAATTATCCGGTTTACCGTTCTTATACCGTTGGCCTGAGTTTTCAATTTTAATGATTTATTATGATGAAAAAGTTAGTTTTACTATCCGGTATATTAGGTGTCTGTACGCTTTTGTCATGCAGTAAGTTCCTGGAAGAGAACCCGAGGGATCAGATCTCGGAGGAAGATGCTTATGATAATGCCACCTCGGCTTATCTGAATACGGTGGCTACTCTTTATAATTATGTCGGAGGTTTCAGTGATAGCCAGGGATTGCAAGGTACTTACCGGGGAATCTACGACCTGAATACTTTTACTACCGACGAAGCGATCCTGCCTACCCGGGGCGGTGACTGGTATGACGGCGGTTTCTGGCAAGGGTTGTTCTTGCATAAGTGGGGTGTCAACAGCGATGCGATACGGGCGACCTGGGAATATTTGTATAAGGTGATCGTGTTAAGTAACAAATCGCTTGAACGTTTGGATGAGTTCTACAAGCAGACAAACAACAAATATATTCCGGCTTATATGGCCGAGGTCAGGGCTTTCCGGGCGATGTATTACTATTATCTGGTCGATCTGTTCGGACGTGTGCCGCTGGTATTGTCTTCTTCCACCCCGATGAAGGAGGTGAAGCAGAGTGCCCGTGCGGAAGTCTTTGAATTTGTTGTGAAGGAACTGCAGGAGTCGTTGCCGTTTCTAAGTACGGAGCGGAGTAACCGCTTGGGCGACTATTACGGTCGTATGACCCGTCCGGTGGCTTATTTCCTGTTGGCAAAATTGGCGTTGAATGCGGAGGTTTATACGAATAATAACTGGACAAGCGGTAGTCGTCCGGATGGAAAGAGCCTGTTTTTTGAGGTGGGCGGTCAACGCTTGAATGCCTGGCAAACAGTTATGGCATACTGTGATTCCATTACTGCACAAGGTTATCAGCTTTCCCCTGATTATGAAAATAACTTTTCCGTGTTCAATGAAACGTCGGTAGAGAATATATTTACCATTCCGATGGACAAGAATTTTTACACCAACCAGATGCAATATCTGTTTCGTTCCCGCCACTATAACCATGCCAAAGCGTATGGACTATCGGGTGAAAACGGTTCCTCCGCAACTATAGAGGCACTTCGTACTTTCGGCTATGATACGGATTCGGTAGATGCGCGTTTCGATAAATGTTATTTTGCCGGTATCATGTTTGACCTGAATGGCGATACCATCCGGCTGGATAATGGGGTAGTATTGGTTTATTTACCCTGGGAGGTGGATCTCGATGTGTCTGGAAGAACTTCCGAAAAGGTAGCAGGTGCCCGCATGAAGAAATATGCGATCGATAAAACGGGCACTAAGGATGGTAAGCTGTCGGATAACGATATTGTTTTGTTTCGTTATGCTGATGTTTTGTTGATGAAAAGTGAAGCAAAAGTACGTAACGGAGAAAATGGTGATGCAGAATTGAATCAGGTCCGTTCACGTGTGGGAATGCCTGACAGGCGGGCAACTCTGGATAATGTGCTGGCAGAACGCCAGCTTGAGTTTGCCTGGGAAGGATGGAGGCGGCAGGATCTGGTCCGTTTCGACCTGTTTACCCGTCCGTATAGTAGTCGTCCGCAATTGCCGGATGAAGGGAATGGATATACGACCGTTTTTCCTATACCGGAAAATATTTTATTATTGAACGGTAACCTGACACAGAATCCGGGATATTGATTTAAACAAAAAAGGATGTTCCGTTTTTTCGGAACATCCTTTTTATATCTGTTATAGAATTATTTCTTATAACTGGATCCAGCGAATGTATGCGAAGTCCATACGATGAGGCAATTCTTTATTTACAGGGTAAATACGGAAGCCCATCTTGTGAATACCTGCTTCACTCGGAGTTGTTTTCAATTCGAAGAATAGTTTAGATCCTTCTTCTTTCTTCAACTCAAACTGTTTTGTGTAAAGTAATTCAAGCTGGTGATTTTCTGAATTTTCTTTGGTTACAACCACTTCGGCACCTAACATTCCCTGAAGATCTTTACGGTCGATCACCAGATTGAATGAATATTCCTTACCAACAACAGGGCTGTCGGCAGACAGGTCCTGGCTACAGGTAAATGAATCTACCTGGAAGCTATCCCAATGCTGGGCAACTTCTTCTTTCCATGCTGCGATAGCTTTAGCTTCGGCAAAACTGTTTTCGCGCAGATGGGCCGAACGGGTAGCCAGTTTGTTATAGAAACGGTCAATATAGTCATCCAACATACGTTTCATTGTATAGTCGGGAGCGATCTGTGACATCGAATTCTTGATGCACTGAATCCATTCCGGAGAGTATCCTTTACTGTTTTTCGCGTAGTAAGTCGGGATGATCTCTTCTTCCAGGATATGATAGATTGTTGCTGCATCCAGCTGATCCTGATACTGTTGGTTTTCGTAAGTACGTTTGTCGGTCAATGCCCAACCTGCACCTTCTTTGTAACCTTCATACCACCATCCGTCGAGAACAGAGAAGTTCAATACACCGTTCATTTCAGCTTTTTCGCCGGATGTACCGGATGCTTCCAACGGACGGGTCGGAGTGTTCAACCAAACATCGACACCTGCGATCAGGTGACGTGCCAGACGCATGTCGTAGTTTTCGAGGAAGATGATCTTACCCAGGAATTCCGGACGACGGGAGATTTCAACGATATGTTTGATCAATCCCTGACCGCCACCGTCTGCCGGGTGAGCTTTGCCGGTAAATACGAACTGGATCGGATATTTTTCGTTGTTAACGATCTTAGCCAGACGGTCAAGGTCGGTAAACAACAGGTGAGCACGTTTGTATGTAGCGAAACGGCGACCGAAACCGATCAGCAGTGCATTCGGGTTGATCTTTTCAAGTACGGAGACAACCTTTGATGGATCGCCCTGGTTTTTCAGCCAGTTCTGTTTGTATTGAACTTTGATATATTCGATCAGTTTCCTCTTTAATGTCTTACGGATATCCCAGATATCATCGTCGTTGACGTTCTGGATAGCTTCCCAGTATTTCTTGTTTGACTGGTCTACGAAGAACTTCTTGTCGAAACGTTCGTGGAAGAAGCGTTTCCATTCGGTAGAAGCCCATGTTGGCATGTGTACACCGTTGGTGACCCAGCTAACATGCAACTCGTCGGGGAAGTAACCTTTCCATACCGGCGCGAACATCTTCTGTGATACTTTGCCGTGCAACCAGCTTACGCCGTTTGCTTCCTGGCAAGTGTTCAGAGCGAATACACTCATAGAGAACTTTTCGTTTGAACCCGGGTTTTCGCGTCCCATATCGATAAATTCCTGCCAGCTGATACCCAGCTTGCCGGGGAACTCACCCATGTAGCGACCGAACAGGCCTTCGTCGAAATAGTCATGTCCGGCAGGAACCGGCGTGTGTACAGTATAAAGGGCTGAAGCACGTACGACTTCCAATGCCTGATTGAAAGTCAGTTTGTCGTTCTGGATATAATCTACCAGACGCTGTGCGTTGATAAGAGCTGCATGTCCTTCGTTGCAATGGTAAACCTGTTTCTTGATACCCAGCTTGTTCAGCATCAGGATACCACCGATACCCAACAAGTATTCCTGTTTCATACGGTTTTCCCAGTCGCCACCATATAGCTGGTGAGTGATCGAGCGATCCCATTCACTGTTCTGAGGAATGTCTGTATCCATCAGGTATAAAGGTACGCGGCCTACGCTTACTTTCCAGATATGAGCATATACGGTTCTTCCGGGGTAGGGAACTTCCAGTACCATCGGTTCGCCGTTAGACTGCATAACCTGAGTAAGAGGCAATGCGTTGAAGTTTTGCGGTTCGTAGTTGGCAATCTGCTGTCCGTCCATTGACAGAGACTGGGTGAAGTATCCGTAACGATACAGGAAACCGACTGCTGTCAGGTCGATATTACTGTCGCTGGCTTCTTTCAGATAGTCGCCGGCCAGAACACCCAGACCTCCTGAATAGATCTTCAGGATATTGGTCAGACCATATTCCATACTGAAATAAGCTACAGAAGGTTTTGTAGTGTCGGGTTTAGCGTCTACATATTTTCTGAAGCTTGCATAAACCTCCTGGATTTCAGCCATCAGAACTTTGTCTGCCTGAATCTCTTCAATGCGTTTGTATGATAAACTTTGAAGTAGAAGAACAGGATTACCTTCTGTGGAAACCCACAGGTTTTTGTCGATTTTTCCAAATAATTTAGCTCCGTCATGATTCCATACCCACCAAAGATTGGTGGCTATTTCGTGTAAGGGCTGGAGTGCTTCAGGGAGCATCGAATGTGAATAAACGTCCTTCCAGATCGGACTATTTGCGTTATTCGCTTTGATTTTCATTATTGTGAGATTTAAAAATGTTTCATTAAATGATGATGTAAAAACCGCTGCAAAGATAGGATTATCTTGTTAATAATGAGCAATATTTAACTGTTTCTTTTAGAGGCGGCCTTTAACGCATCGTTGAAGGCTGTCTGATAATAAACAATAAATTTGCTCCATTCCGCTTTCTTTGCCAGTTCAAAACAATGTTTGCGTATTTCTTCAACCTCTTTTTCGTTTTTCTTCACAAGCGAAAGTATTGAAGCAGTGATAGCATCGGCAACGTCGAAATAATTGAAGTCGGTCCGGTCGATAACGGCCACTCCGTCGCTGATGTTCTTGCCGGAGACACTTTTTTCCGCCCAAAGGCCGAATCCGGCCAGGTTGGTTGTCACTGTCGGTATGCCAAAAGCAACACTTTCCAGCGGAGTGTATCCCCAGGGTTCGTAGTATGACGGATAAACGGTAGCATCCATACCGATCAATAGATCGTAATATGGCTTGTTGAAGATACCGTCGCGTCCATCCAGGTAGCAGGGTACAAATATTATTTTCAGTTTTTCGACAGCCTGATTGGTAAATCCGGCGTGCGAAATATAATTTAAAACCTTATCCTGGTCCATCAGGTTCATCCAATGGGTAATAAAGGGCATTTGCAGGGGAGAAGTAGTCTTGATATTCTTTTCAATAACTTCCTTCAAGTCTGCACGAGCATCGCGAACCCAAGCCGGAACCATAATGAATGCCACGACTTCACGTTGCAATTCTCCGGAGTTACGGACACGGTTCATTGCTTCGATAAAAACATCGATACCTTTATTCCGGTATTCGTAACGTCCGCTGGTCGACACCAGCAATGCATCCGGTGAGATGGAACAGCCCAGTAACTTTTCAGCTACATTTATCAATGTCTGACGGGCCTCCGTACGTTTTTTTGTATATTCTTTTCCTTCAGGAACAAAATTCGGTTCAAATCCATTCGGGGTAACAATATCCGGAGCTTTATCCAGTAATTGTTTACATTCGCAGGCTGTGATGTCACTAACGGTAGTAAAACAATCCACATGATGGGCAGCCTGTTTTTCCAGCGAGTGTTTGGCTTCCATGTTCAACTCCTTCGCCATCTGGTCGCCGTTGTATCCATCCATATAAGCATACAATGCTTTGTTATTTCCTGCGATGGAACGGCCTATGGAGGTGGCATGTGTGGTGAATAAAGTGGCAATGGCAGGGATCTGCTTTTTTATATAAAGCGCTCCCATACCGAGCATCCATTCGTTGAACAGTGCTGTGACCTTCTTGTCCGAAAGATTGTAGAAGTTGTAAAAACTTTCAATTACTTTACCTACAGCATATGCAAAAATACAGGATTCGTCGTAGTCGCCGTAAGCATGCATCGAATCTACACGGAAGTTCTCCCACATAGAATAAAAGAATGCATCCCTCTCACTGAAAAAAGGTTTGAAGTCAACCAGTACGACAGGTGGAGTACCCGGCACATTCCAACGGCCGACCTTCATTTTTAGTTTATCAATGGTTTTTGCATGTTGTATCCAATCTGCAAACAGCGTGTTGTCTTCAAGAAAGTCGGGGGCATTTGTGTTACCCCACACATCAGGTCCGATAAAAATCACTTTATCGTTAAACATTTGTTGCAGTGTATGCGCCTTTGTTGAAAGAACAGTGTAGATGCCTCCTACCTTATTACAGACTTCCCAACTGCTTTCAAAGAGATAATCTGGCGTTGTAATCTTTGTATCCATAAACGATTTTGTTTATAATCAGAGAATTCGAAGTTGCAAAGATACATTATTTTTATCTTTTTTCCCCGTGTATGAGTTATTTAATAAAGGATTTTGTAGATTTGTAGATATTTTAATATGAAAATTATGGCTAAAAGAAGAATTTTAAAGAAAGAAATCAGCTACGTAGCAGGTGAGTTGTTTTCGGAAGTATTGGTATGTAAACTCTTCATTCCTGGTATTGAAGAAGATAAGGCTGATGTGCTGATGGCAAGAATACTTGATATGCAGGACGAATTTATCCGTCGTGCCGGTACTCCGGATGCAAAGGAGAATAAAACGCTGGTAAAAGAATATTATCGTAAACTCAGAATTGATTTGCAAACAGAAGTAAACGCCATTGCAGACGAACTTGGAGCGCTAAGCAAAGAAAAGTAAAGAATGAAGAAAGCAATCAGTAAGGCACTTCTTCGTATGGCCGGATGGAAAATGGGACCGCTGGGCGAAGATGTGCCGAAGTGTGTGATATGCGTTGCCCCGCATACCAGCAACTGGGATTTTATTATCGGAAAGTTATTTTATACGGCGGCAGGGCGTAACGCCAGTTTTCTTATCAAAAAGGAGTGGTTCTTTTTTCCATTCAACCTGCTGTTTTCGTGGCTGGGTGGGGTACCTGTCGACCGGCATCAACGGACTTCGGTAACCGACCAGATGGTTGAGGTGTTTAATAAACGTAAGATATTCCAACTGGCCGTTACCCCGGAAGGAACGCGGAAGAAAGCGGAAGAGTGGAAAAAAGGTTTTTATTATATAGCGGAGAAAGCACAGGTTCCTATATTGATCGCTTATTTCGATTATGCAAAGAAGGAGGCGGGAATTAAGGGGCTGTTTTATCCGACTGGGAATGCAGAAAAGGATATTCATACAATTCGCGAATATTATCGGGATGTGACAGCTTGTCATCCGGAGAATTTCGTAAAAGTTTAATTTACTATTATGGCAGACAGTTTACGTATCAGTATGATCCAATCCCATATTATTTGGGAGGATAGAGACGAGAATCTTGGTTACTATGGGGAGTTGCTCCGGCGTGTGAGCGGAAAGACGGATATTGCCGTTCTTCCGGAAACATTTACAACCGGTTTTTCCATGGATGTGGAAAGATTGGCTGATACGATGGACGGGCCAACTATACCGACAATAAAAGGTTGGGCTAAAAAATATAACCTGGCAGTTGTCGGTAGTTTTATTGCAAAGGAAAGTGAGAATTATTTCAATCGTGCTTTTTTCATCACTCCTGAAGGAGAAGAATTTTATTACGATAAGCGGCATCTGTTTCGTATGGCTGGGGAAGATAAGCATTTCACGGCAGGAAATAAACGGACGATCGTAAGGTATAAGGACTGGAATATTTGTTTACAGGTTTGTTACGACCTTCGTTTCCCGATATGGAGCCGTAACATAAATAATGAATATGACCTGTTGATTTATGTTGCAAACTGGCCTGAACCTCGTAAAAAGGTATGGAAGTCGCTTCTTCCTGCCCGGGCCATTGAAAATATGGCTTATGTCTGTGGTGTAAACCGCGTGGGTATTGATGGAAAAGGATTTACTTATCGGGGTGATTCCATGCTTTTTTCTCCAAAAGGGAAGAAGTTGGCGGATGCCGGCAAACGGGAAGAAATAACCCGTACCTGCACCTTGTCGAAAAGTGATCTGGAAGAGTTACGTGCTAAATTCCCGGCATGGAAGGATGCGGATGTTTTTTCGATAGAATAATTGTTCGGTTTTAGAAAATTTATCTATAAAGGCAGAGCTATTGTAAAGCGACTGCCTTTTTCTTTTTCAGATTGGAGTCTGATCTCTCCTCCGAAACGTTTTATGATAACCTGGCAGGATGGCAAGTACCAAGCCTGTGTCCTGTGCAAATTCATCCGGTTTGTTGAAGCGCTCAAATACGACCGGATACAATAAAAAAAGCGACTGACAGACCTTCGTCCGACAATCGCTTTTTTATCTTATGTGGAAAATGTAATCTTACTTCACTTCTTCGAAGTCTACATCGGTTACGCCGCCATCTTTGCTACCACCGGCATTGCCGTTAGCTTGCTGTTGGCCACCGAAATCAGGCCCCGGCTGTGCACCGCCCTGGGTATTCTGAGCATTATACATTTCCTGGCTTGCTGCCTGGAATACGGTATTCAGTTCAGCCATAGCAGCATCGATACCTGCAACATCTTGAGCTTTGTGAGCTTCTTTCAGCTTGTTCAAAGCAGTTTCGATAGGAGCTTTCTTGTCAGCCGGAAGTTTGTCACCCAGATCTTTCAACTGTTTTTCAGTCTGGAAGATCATACTGTCAGCCTGATTCAGCTTGTCGATACGTTCTTTTTCTTTCTTATCGGCTTCTGCATTGGCGGCAGCTTCGTCTTTCATACGTTTTACTTCGTCGTCGCTCAAACCACTGGAAGCTTCGATACGGATACTTTGTACTTTACCGGTTCCTTTATCTTTTGCAGATACATTCAGGATACCGTTAGCATCGATATCGAAAGTAACTTCGATCTGAGGTACACCACGCTGTGCTGCAGGTATTCCATCCAGGTGGAAGCGACCGATCGATTTGTTGTCCTTAGCCAAAGAGCGTTCACCCTGCAGAATGTGGATTTCTACAGATGGCTGGTTGTCGACAGCTGTTGTAAATGTTTCCGATTTCTTGGTAGGGATAGTCGTGTTGGATTCGATCAGCTTAGTCATCACACCACCCATTGTTTCGATACCCAGAGACAACGGAGTAACATCCAACAGTAATACGTCTTTTACTTCACCAGTCAATACACCACCCTGGATAGCAGCACCTACAGCTACGACTTCGTCCGGGTTAACACCTTTAGAAGGAGCTTTGCCGAAGAATTTCTCAACGATAGCCTGTACGGCAGGGATACGTGTAGAACCACCTACCAGGATTACTTCGTCGATATCGGAAGTACTCAAACCTGCATCTTTCAATGACTGACGGCAAGGTTCGATACAAGCCTGGATCAGGCTGTCTGCCAATTGTTCGAATTTAGCACGTGTCAATGTTTTAACGAGGTGCTTTGGAATACCGTTCACCGGCATAATATACGGCAGATTGATTTCTGTACTTGTAGTACTTGACAATTCGATCTTCGCTTTTTCAGCAGCTTCTTTCAGACGTTGCAATGCCATCGGGTCTTTACGCAGGTCGACACCTTCTTCACGCAGGAATTCTTCTGCCAACCAGTCGATGATTACGTGGTCGAAGTCATCACCACCCAGATGAGTATCACCGTTTGTTGATTTTACTTCGAATACACCGTCACCTAATTCAAGGATTGAGATATCGAATGTACCGCCACCAAGGTCGAATACAGCGATCTTCATATCTTTGTTTGTCTTGTCAAGACCATAAGCTAATGATGCAGCAGTAGGTTCATTTACGATACGGCGAACATTCAGACCGGCAATTTCACCGGCTTCTTTTGTTGCCTGACGCTGAGCATCGCTAAAGTAAGCCGGAACAGTGATAACAGCATCTGTTACTTCCTGTCCTAAATAATCTTCAGCTGTTTTCTTCATTTTCTGAAGAACCATGGCTGAAATTTCCTGAGGAGTGTACAGGCGACCTTCGATATCCACACGCGGAGTGTTATTGTCGCCGCGTACTACTTTATAAGGTACGCGATTGATTTCTTTCTGAACCTGGTCGTATGTTTCACCCATGAAACGTTTGATAGAGAATATTGTTTTTTCAGGATTGGTGATAGCCTGACGTTTTGCGGGATCACCTACCTTACGTTCGCCACCTTCTACAAAAGCAACGATTGAAGGAGTTGTTCTTTTACCTTCGCTGTTAGCAATAACAACCGGTTCGTTACCTTCCAATACGGCAACACATGAGTTGGTTGTTCCTAAGTCGATTCCAATAATTTTTCCCATAATTCGATAATATTTTAATTGTTATTATTTTTCGTCTTTGCTTTTTCTCTTGTCGAGTTGCACCAATTATTATACAAAACGTATGCCAAAGTAACAATGAATGCTTCTGAATTGTTTTTGCTGTCAGAAATAATGACAATACGGCAGTTGTTAAAACGATATATTTTTATCTTTGTGGCATAAGAAGGAATATGGCATAATTTATATGTAAAGAAAAGACTATTATCAATTAAATCGTTTATAAAATGAAAAACTATCTAGTTTTTACCATGGCTACACTTTTATTGGGAACTTCCTGCTCCTCTAAAAAAGAGCAGGCTGAAGGTTTTACCGGTGCTCCGGGCGAAGTCAAGCTCATAACACTCGATCCCGGTCATTTTCATGCAGCCCTGGTACAGAAAGTATCTTATCCACAAGTTTGTAAAGATGTTTATGTGTACGCACCCGGTGGCTTTGATGTGGATGAACACCTGAAACGTATTGAAGGATTCAATACACGTGCAGAGAATCCGACCGGATGGAATGAAGTTGCTTATACAGGTTCCGATTACCTGGAAAAGATGCTCTCTGAAAAGAAAGGGAATGTAATGATCCAGGCCGGTAACAACGGAAAGAAGACCGAGTATATAAAGAAGACGCTTGAAGCCGGTATTAATGTGCTTTCAGACAAGCCTATGGCGATCAATAGTCAGAATTTTAAATTGTTGGAAGAGTGTTTCGATATTGCCAGGCAAAAGAATATTCTGCTATATGACATTATGACGGAAAGGAATGAGATCACAACCCTACTGCAACGTGAACTTTCAATGATCCCGGCTGTATATGGAGAACAATTGAAAGGATCTCCGGAGGAGCCGGCTATTGTCAAGGAAAGCGTGCATCATTTATTTAAACTGGTGGATAATAAACCATTGACCCGTCCGGTGTGGTATTTTGACGTAACTCAGCAGGGGGAAGGTATTGTTGATGTAACGACTCATCTGGTGGATCTCGTTCAGTGGGAGGCTTTTCCCGGACAGATCATCGACTATAAAAAAGATATTGAATTAGTCGATGCAAACCGTTGGACGACTTCAATCAGTCCGGAAGAGTTTAAACAAGTGACTGGTACTGATGCTTATCCTGATTTCTTGAAAAAGGATGTCGTAAACGATACGTTGAAAGTATATTGTAATGGTGATATCGTATATAAGATAAAGGATGTGACGGCCAAAGTCTCTGTTATCTGGAATTATACTTTCCCGAAAGGTGGTGGCGACACCCATTTCTCGGTTATGAAAGGTAGTAAAGCCGATCTGGTGATCCGTCAGGGGAAAGAGCAGGGCTATAAACCAGAGTTATATATAGAGGCATTGCCCGATATCGACCTGGCTGCTTATGAAAAAGAACTGGAAACGGCTATTCCAGCTGTTGCGGATAAATATCCCGGTGTTGCCTTAAACAAGATCGCAGACAATATATGGCAGGTTCAGATCCCAGAAAAATACCGGGTAGGACATGAGGCTCATTTCGGCCAGGTTACGGAAAATTATCTTCAATATTTGCAGGACGGAAAGTTACCGGACTGGGAGGTGCCGAACATGATTGCCAAATATTACGTGACAACACATGCGTTAGAGATAGCAAAGAGTAAAAGTAAATAGAAAACATCTAAATATCATGCGTGTGCCAGGAGTTCATATAAGACAATCGGTCTTTATCATTTTATGTTGTTTGGGAGCTTTCTCTTCGTTGTGGGGTACAGATAAAGTTCATATTACGGTGGAGGCTGGTTTATACGACCGGATAAATTGTATTGTTGCTGCCGATATTTCATCTATCGATCAATTAAGTAAGGGACCGGGAGTATCCTTGTATGAAACTGTCGGGGAGGAAAGGAGAGAAGTTGCCTGTCAGTTACTGGAGGGAAAAGACGGTAAACCTTATTTGTATTGGGTACTAACGGGGAAAACTCCTGCCGGGACAATGCGTGAGTTTGTCGTGGAGCCTATAACGGGGAACAACGAGGTTGCGGTAATGAAAATAGAAGATACAGGGAAAGCCTTAGTTTTAAAAAAGAATGAGAGTGAGATTCTTCAGTATAATTATGTTGTCACCAATCCTCCCTCGGGTGTGGATACGGTTTATCAACGTAGCGGTTTTATTCATCCGGCATATGCTCCATCCGGTAATATCCTGACTACCATACAGCCCAAAGATCATTATCATCATTTTGGGGTTTGGAATCCCTGGACACGTGTTGAATATGAAGGAAACGTCTATGATTTGTGGAATTTAGGAGATAAGCAAGGAACGGTGCGTGCCCGGAATGTGGAAAAAACTTTTCAAGGTAGTGTTTGTGCCGGTTATTCTGCAAATTTGGATCACTATATATTTTCGGCATCCGGTGAGAAAATAGTAATGAATGAATCCTGGACGGTAAAGAGCTGGAATATCCCGGAACGATTTTTATGGGATTTTGAATCAACATTGCAGGATGTAACTTCTTTACCTATAAATATAAAAGCTTACAGATATGGCGGTTTCGTGTGGCGTGGCACACAGGAGTGGACAAAGGATAACTGTATAATGCTTACTTCTGAAGGTAAGAGCCGTTCCGAAATAGATGGCACGACAGCACGTTGGATTTATGTTACCGGGACTTGTGGCGGTGATAAACAGTCCGGTTTTCTGCTTTTAGGGCATCCGGATAATTATAATGCACCAGAACCCCTTCGGATTTGGGATGAAAAAGCAAACGATGGCCGAGGGGATGTTTTTGTGAATTTCGCACCAACAAAATATAAAGACTGGCAGCTAATGCCAGGCAAAGACTATACTCTTCGTTATCGTATCTGTACCTATGATGGAGAAATGACGGTAGCTGAAGCAAATCGTCTTTGGAATGATTATGCTTACCCTCCCAGGGTGATCGTAAGAAAGCAATAAAAAAGCCCCGGAGTTTATCGCTTCGGGGCCTCTTTTTTATTTCATTTCCTTTTCCTCCATCATGTCGAGTTCGTTCTTGTCGGAATCAATAAACTTGTATTCCAGAAAACCCAGACTTTGGTTAGGAATGACTTTCATACTCATGGAGTATTTCAGTTTCCATTTCATGCTAAGGGGATAAAGCCCCTTGTTTACGAATGCTGCTACGTAAGGATGTACGTGCAGGGCGAATTTCTTCACATTGTGTTTGTTTACCAAACAGTCGATCTTTCCCTCCAGATTATCGGTGAATAAGATCGAAGGTTTGATTGTTCCTGTGCCGAAACAGGTGGGGCAAGATTCCGTTGTATCTACATCCATTGCCGGGCGAACCCTTTGGCGGGTAATCTGCATCAGACCAAACTTACTTAAAGGCAGGATGTTGTGTTTGGCCCGGTCGTTTACCATCGCTTTAGACATGTGTTCGAACAGCTTCTGTCGGTTGGCTGCTTCAGCCATGTCGATGAAGTCGACCACAATAATACCGCCCATATCGCGAAGACGAAGCTGGCGTGCTATTTCGTCGGCGGCAGCTGTGTTTACGTCGATAGCTGTTTTTTCCTGGGCGTCGCTTCCTTTGGAACGATTGCCGCTGTTAACGTCTATCACGTGCATGGCTTCGGTGTGCTCGATGATCAGGTAAGCTCCACTTTTATACGTAACCGTACGTCCGAACAACGATTTGATTTGCTTGGTGATACTGAAATTGTCGAAGATCGGCAGTTCACCGGTATATCGTTGTACGATCTCCTCCCTTCCGGGAGCGATCAGGCTGACATAATCGCGTATGTTATGGTAAACATCCGCATCGTTTACGTAAATATTCTGGAAAGACGGGTTGAATATATCACGGAGCAAGGCCACGGTACGTGCCGTTTCTTCGTATACGATCGACGGTACTTTTAACTTTGGAACCTTGACGATGTTTTCTTCCCACCGTTTCACTAATGTCTTTAATTCATGGTCGAGTTCAGCAACACGTTTACCTTCTGAAGAAGTACGTACTAT
This sequence comes from Parabacteroides leei, assembly GCF_023369805.1. Taxonomy (NCBI): domain Bacteria; kingdom Pseudomonadati; phylum Bacteroidota; class Bacteroidia; order Bacteroidales; family Tannerellaceae; genus Parabacteroides; species Parabacteroides leei. The sequence continues at coordinate 65,596 of NZ_JAMBQG010000016.1, read as the reverse complement.
AACACTGAAGTTTTTCGGTTTGATGCTCTGGATTAACTGCCGCAAACGGGCACGTTCCTCACTCGACTTGATTTTTGTGGAGACTGATACCTTATCGGCAAATGGTATCAATACGATATATCTTCCGGCAAAAGAGAGTTCGGAAGTCAATCGCGGACCTTTTGTTGAAATCGGCTCTTTGGCAATTTGTACCAACACCTCTTGTCCGACTTTAAGCACATTACTGATACTTCCGTCTTTTTCAATTTCGGGAAGTATCTGAACCTTTGAAATAGCAGGGATCTTTTTCTGATCGCTGAGTGCCTGTTTGAGGAACTTCTGTTGGGTGTTGAAGTTCGGACCTAAGTCCAGATAGTGAAGAAATGCGTCCTTTTTATACCCTACATCAATGAAAGCAGCATTCAACCCCGGCATCAGTTTTTTTACTTTGCCAAGATAGATATCGCCGACGGCAAACGAAACATTGCGGGCCTCTTTTTGTAGCTCCACAAGGTTTTTGTCTTCCAATACGGCAATAGATACCTCTTTGGGTTGTACATCAACTACTAATTCACTTATCACTTGAAAGTGGGTTTTAATTCAGACCTTTCTAAATACGCAAAGAACAAACTTAAAAGGTCACTTATTAAGTTTGTTCTTTAGAGTTTTCTTGTTAGATAGACTTATTTCTTTTTATGTCTATTCTTTTTCAGTCTCTTTTTGCGCTTGTGCGTAGACATTTTATGTCTTTTTCTTTTCTTTCCGCTAGGCATTGTTTCTAAATTTTAAATTAAACTATAATTACTAATTACTTAACTTCGTTCAGGAAGGTTTTAGCCGGCTTGAATGAAGGGATGTTATGCTCCGGAATGATGATCGTAGTATTCTTGGAAATATTACGAGCTGTTTTCTGAGCTCTCTTCTTAATAACGAAACTTCCGAATCCCCTCAGGTAAACGTTTTCTCCTTCAGATAATGAACTTTTTACAATATCCATAAAAGATTCTACGCTACTCAATACCGTCTGCTTATCGATACCGGTACTTTTAGCAATTTCGCTAACAATATCTGCTTTAGTCATGTCTATAAATTAATTAATGATTTGGACCTATTAATTTTTTGGAATGCAAATATATAGCTTTTTATTTAAGTGGAAAAAGAATTGCCTGCCATTTTTTAATAAAAAAGATTCCTTACAATTCATTATATCTGTGTATGTTTGCATTAATCAACGAGTTGAGAGTTTTAAAAGTACGAAAACAGGACAAATATGCCGCAATTGAAAAATGAACTGGAAACCAGCAATATGTTGCTAAACTGGTACAAAACGAATAAAAGGGCTTTACCGTGGAGGGAATCGTCCGATCCCTATATAATCTGGATATCAGAAATAATTCTTCAACAAACCCGTGTCGCTCAGGGGATGGATTATTTTTATCGTTTCACCGGACGTTTCCCGGATGTGGCTTCCCTGGCCTCTGCCGAAGAAGATGAGGTATTGAAATATTGGCAGGGATTGGGCTATTACAGCCGTGCCCGGAATCTGCATGCGGCAGCCAAAAGTATCATGGATACCTTTGGGGGCGTTTTTCCAAGTGAATATAAAAATGTATTGTCTTTGAAAGGAATCGGGGAATATACAGCGGCAGCCATCGTGTCTTTTGTGTGGAATAAACCTTATCCGGTTGTCGATGGGAATGTCTTCCGGGTGTTATCACGTTTATATGCGGTCGATACGCCTATCGATACGACAAGCGGAAAAAAACAGTTTACCGAGTTGGCGGGGATCGTGATGAATCCGGAAAAGGCCGGACTTCACAATCAGGCAATCATGGAGTTCGGCGCCTTACAATGTGTGCCACAAAATCCGGATTGCGACGTTTGCCCGTTAAAAGAACGTTGTATGGCATATGCTTCCAACCGTGTACAAAGTTTTCCGGTAAAGCAGAATAAAACGAAAACACGTCCCCGTTATTTCCATTATCTATACATTATATATAAAGGGCAGACCTGGCTTTTGCGCCGGGGTAAAAAGGATATATGGGAAGGGCTTTATGAATTTCCCCTTATCGAGACGGAGCAGCCCGTGGATTTTGCCGGTTTACAAAAAACGGAAGCCTTCAAGCAGTTGTTCGAAGGAGCCGGCCGACTGAATGTCTCGGTAGATATACCGGAAATAAAACATGTCTTGTCACATCAGGTCTTGCATACGGCTTTTTACCGGATAGAAATAGAAAAAATCAGCGAGGCTTTGAATTCGTATCTGGCTGTTCCGTATGAAGATATCGAACGTTATGCCGTTCCACGTCTTATACATATTTATTTAGAGAAATTAAATGGAAACTTGCCGGAATGATCGAATTTATGTTTCTTTGTAAGATATTAAAAGAATTATTACTATGTCATTGAATAAAGTCATTTTGATCGGTAACGTGGGCAAAGATCCCGACGTTCGTTATTTCGACAGCGGTGCAGCTGTTGCAAATTTCCCATTGGCAACTTCGGAAAGAGGTTACACACTTGCAAATGGTACGGTTGTGCCCGAAAGGACAGAATGGCACAATATTGTAGTGCGTCGCGACCAGGTAGCCTTTGTTGAAAAATGGGTGAAGAAAGGTTCGGGGGTTTATGTGGAAGGAAAGATCCGTACCCGTAGTTATGACGATCAAAGTGGTGTGAAGCGTTATGTTACGGAGATTCATGCAGACCGTATCGAATTTTATAACACAGGTACAAGGCCGGCTGACGGAACGTCTACTGCCGGAGCTGGTTTACAGCAGGGAGGACAGCCGCAGGCAACGTCTTATCAGCAACCGGTTTCACAACAGCAACCGGATATTTCTTCGGATTCAAACAGTGCGGATGATCTTCCGTTCTGATATTGTTTAACTAATACGGTTCCCCTTGGACTCAGACTATTATTTATCGGGCTTATTCGATCAGGTTACTATGCAGGCGCTAACAGCAGGTCCTGTTATAGCATTAAGCCTCGCTTGTATACTGCTGTTAGTGTCCGGCTTCGTGTCGGCATCAGAAGTGGCATTCTTTTCTCTTACCCCGGGTGACATCAACGACATCCGGGAAGAGAATTCTCCTTCAGATCCACTTATCAGAAAACTTCTGGACCGTTCCGAATATTTGCTTGCAGCTATTCTGATTGCAAATAACTTTGTGAATGTGGCTGTCGTTATGCTTTGTACCTATGGTATCAATGCCTTGGTCAATTTTTCGGCTGTGCCTGTTTTAGGTTTTGTGCTCGAAACGATCATACTTACTTTTCTTCTTTTACTTTTTGGCGAGATCATGCCCAAGATCTACGCACAGAAGAACTCTCTTCGCTTTGTTCGCCGTTCAGCCTCTGTTTTGAATATGGTCGAACGTGTCTGTCGCCCGCTATCGAAGGTGTTGGTGACTTCTACTTCTGTAATTAACAAGGCGCTCGTTAAAAAGAAGTACGACCTTTCTGTCGATGAACTCTCTAAAGCGCTCGAACTGACCTCTACCGAAATTCCTGAAGAAAAAGAAATGTTGGCCGAGATCATCAAGTTCTATAACAAGACGGCAGATGAGATCATGACTCCCCGCCTGGATATGGAAGATATCGAGATAAAGACCAACTTTCGTAATGTGATCGATTTCATTATTAAGTCCGGTTATTCGCGTATCCCCGTGTATGCAGACTCGGAGGATAATATCAAAGGCATTCTCTATATCAAGGACTTGCTGCCCTATATCGAAAAACCGGATACATTCCGTTGGCAGAGCCTGATCCGTCCGGCTTACTTTGTTCCTGAGACGAAGAAGATCGACGACCTGCTGGAAGAATTCCGGACCAACAAGATACATATGGCGATTGTGGTAGACGAGTTCGGCGGTACTTCCGGTATCGTTACGATGGAAGATATCCTGGAAGAAATAGTCGGAGAGATTTCCGATGAATATGATGAAGATGAAAAACAATTCATCCGTCTGGCAGACGGTAGCCTGATCTTCGAAGCCAAGATACTGTTGACAGACTTTTTCCGTGTGATCAATGCCGACCCGCCTGAGTTCGGAAAGTTGACGGAAGATGTGGAAACACTGGCCGGTCTTTTGTTGGAGATAAAAGGAGATTTCCCTCGTCGCCGGGAGATTCTCGATTATGACAAGTATCGTTTCCAGGTTCTCGAAATGGATAACCGTCGGATACTAAAGGTGAAATTTAATCGTATTCCGGCAGGAGAGAAAGGAGAGGAGTGATGAAGTCTATTCTGTCGGGTATGTTTTTCCTGTTTTTTCTGTTGTGTATCTCCTGTACGGAATATACGCCGAAACCGCGTGGTTATTTTCGGATCGAACCGCCACAGGCCCGTTATCAGCCTTTACCTCTCGACAGTTTACCTTACGCGTTTAATGTATCCCAGTTGGTAACCGTAGAACTCCCCCCGGTGGGAAGTCCGGAGGGATGGATCAACCTGTCTTATCCATCTTTGGGAGTAAAGGTGTATTGCAGTTACCTGCCTGTTACACGAAAAACGTTGCAGACAGCTGAGACGGAATCCCGTTCGTTGGTTTCCCGGCAGGCCAAACAAGCCAATGCCGTGAAGGAACAAGCTTACAGTAATCCGGACGAAAAAGTATACGGCTCCTTGTTCTTGCTCGACGGCGAGTCTGCTTCTCCTGTGCAGTTCATGCTGACAGACAGTTCTTCAAACTTCTTTCGTGGGGCTTTGTATTACGATTGTGTGCCGAACGCTGACTCTCTGGCGCCCCTGACTGATTATTTGCGGAAGGATATTATTGAGTTGATACAATCTTTTAGCTGGAAGAAATAATGCCTGTCATCCTGAAACATACATCACCTTTGCTGGGTGTCTGGAAGATTGAAGAGACTTCGGATGAATTACTCTCCATGTTGGATCTCCAACCGGACTATTTACCATTTCTTCAACATATAAAAACGGAGAAACGTCGCCAGGAATGGTTGGCCAGCCGTGTCCTCCTGAAAGAACTGGCCGGTTCGGAACTTATCATCCGCTATCATGAAGACGGTGCACCCTATTTGTCCGACTCTGCTTATCATCTGAGTATTTCCCATACGAATGGTTATGCCGCCGTTCTATTGCAGCAACAGCCCGCTGCCGGTATAGATATCGAATATTATTCTCTGCGGATATTGAAGATACGCAGCCGCTTTATGTCTCCCGAAGAGGATGCCTCCGTCTCTTCTTTTAATGAAGTCAATCATTTACTTATCTATTGGTGTGCTAAAGAAGCCTTATTTAAAATGATCCGGCAGCAGGATGTCGACTTTATCGAACATTTGCATATCGAACCTTTCACTTATGCAAACTCCGGACAAATCCGTGCCTACGAAACCCGGACGCCGGATGCCAAGTCCTATACTTTGAACTATGAAGTATATCCCGCCTTCATACTGGTATATAGTCTCTCTATATAAATAAGACCGGGTCTTTCATTCCCTTGGCAGTGTTTTGCCATTTAAAACGCAATGTTTTGCCATGCTGATGGCAGAGCCTTGCCAATACGATGGCAGAGTTCTGCCAATAGGGTGGCAGAGTCTTGCCAACCGTATGGCAAAACATTCAGCTGCCTTAGAACCCTAAACATAATAACAGTTATCTTGTTTTAATTTATAGAGTCTTTGCTTTACCGGATAACGTTTATAATAAGATATGGGGCAGAAAAAGAAAATAGCAAAATATATTTTCCCGGCAATCGGATTGCTGGTTGTGTTGCTTACTGCCCTGAACCTGTATCTGAACCATCGGCTTGAACGGTATCTGAAGAAGGAACTGAGCCGCCGGACGGCAGAGGCTACGGATGGCTTTTATAATCTTTCGTTTGATGATCTGTCTATCGGTTTCATAAAAGGGGAGTTGAAGATAAAAGGCGTCAGGCTTATGCCCGATACGACAGTTTTCCGGCAATGGGCGGCTATCGACAGTCTTCCGCAGACTTATGTGAAGGCGGAGATCGGCGTGATCGATTTTAAAGGGGTGAACCTGACATGGCGTTGGAGTTATAAGAAACTACACTTTAACTCTTTTGAGATTAAGGATCCGGAGATAGAAATATTCGATTCGTATAACTCCGGGCGCATGGAGAAGAAAGCCCGGAATGTCAGTTCCAAATCATTGTACGAGGTTATTTCGCCGTATATAAATGTGTTGAGTGTGCGGACGCTGAACCTGGAAGATGCGAGTGTCTCTTATACAGTTGAGAATCCGGTGACACCGATCCTGTATGCATTGACCGATGTCAGTTTCCGTGCATACGATTTCAGGCTGGATGAAAATTCTTCCCGAAGCGGCAAGTTGCTCTATTGCGATAATTTTGAGTTTGTAACCAACCAACCTCAGACACTTCTCGCCAATAACGATTTCGTGTTGAAAACAGACAGTATCAAGCTGAGTACGCAGGATTCGATCATTTATATAGAGAAAATCAACCTGATCCCACAGGAGAAATTGTGGGTAGAGAAAAACCAGAAACCGGATAGCTATGTGGATGCATTGGTCCGGACGATTGAAGTAAACGGCATACAGTTTAAACGGGAAGAGGCTCTGAATTATTTGACAGCCCGTTCTTTTGATATCTCATCGTCGGATATCCGGGTGTTTAACCTGGCGACTAATACGGCTCCTAAAGACAAAACGGTCGATAAACCTGCAACCATGAATGCCGATTCATTGGTACAGACCTTGTCTCTTTATGATATTATATCACCGGTATTACATAGTGTTGCTATTCAGTCCATCGGTATCCGGGAGGCCAAAGTAGCCTATTCGCAGGCAGTGAAAGATTCTGTCGAGGTCTATAAATTGGATAATTTTAATTTTCAGGCGAATGAATTCCTGGTAGATTCGGTTTCCGAAGTGAAGCATGGTTTATGGTATTCGCGCAGTTTTGCTTTTGAAGCAACAGGGATCAGCGGGATGATGACGGCCCGTAACCATCGCCTGGATGTGGAACGTATGGCACTGAACACGGAGACCGGCGATTTCAGTATTGAGAATATCCGGTTGAAACCTATCTCCGTTAGATCGCGCAACGATTATATGTCGGGCAGTATCGATACGATCGCTATAAAAGGTTTACTGTATGATAAAGGGATCAGTGCCGGTCTGTTTAAGATAGACCGTCCGAACCTCCGGTACAATAAGGCACCTTCTTATAATAAGGTGAATAAAGAACAGAAAATGCCGGTCGATACCCGGGCGGATATTGAAGGTATATTGAATCCGTTACTCCAATATTTATCTATTAAACAGATTCGTCTGAATCATGCTTTTGTCACGTTGAACGATAGGAGTGTTCCTGATCCTGTCGTTTATAAACTGAAAGATTTCAATTTCTATGCAACCGATTTCCTGATAGACGACAGCACGAACCGGAGCAACGGATTGTTTTTCCAGTGCGATAATTTTGGATTCAGTCTAAAGGACTTTGATAATTACCTGCCGGGAAAAGAATACCGTTTGTATGTGGGTAAAGGTGATTTCTCCACTCAGAAAGGCCTGTTTCGTTTACAGGATGTAAAGTTGATCCCGCAGGACTCGTTATGGGAAAAGGCTTCGAAGTCGCATATAAGGTTTGAGGCCCCTTTAGTTTCGGTTTCCGGAATGAACCGCTTACCGGATAAACTTGCCCAAAGCCTGGAAACAGGAGTCGTTCATCTGAAGTCGCCGTATCTGGAGGTCGTCAATAAGGATGGGGCTTTCTTTAAAGCCGGACTGAAAGATATAGGTATCAGTAAAATTAAATGGGACAGTCTGCATTTTGCTGTCGGCGATATTTCATTGGCAGATCCTTTTTTTTCTTATAAGCCGGGGAATGTTCCGGATAAGGATAAAAAGAAACCTGCCGCAGGCGAGTTGGAGGATGTGTATGAAATGCTCGGGCGTTTTACGCCTGACCTTTCGCTGGAAAAATTGGATATATCGAATGCCGTATTGAATAACGATACGGCCAGCCTGCTATTGGAAGGATTACATGTCAATGCAGCAGACCGTCTGTTTAAGCTGAAAACAATCCGGTTCAATACGAAAGACCTGTCCTTCCCATTGGATAATGGCTTTTATACATTGAGTATCGGTGAAGTGAGTCTGAATAATACGCAGCTCGACCTGGCAGATATCCACCTGCTTTCCAAATATCCCAAAATGGAATTTGCCTATCTCCAACCCGAACATAAGGACTGGTTTGATGTCAAAGTGGGACGTTTGAATCTTGCGGGGATCGATTTGCCGGCCTGGATTACACAGAAAGTGATAAAAGTGAGAAAGGTGCAGGTGGATGATGCCGTCCTTCAGAATTTTAAGAACCAACAAATAATCGTACCCCGTCATATTGTTCCGATGATTTACTCCGGTCTGCAGAAAGCTCCGGTTAAACTAGCTGTCGATAGCCTGGATGTCAATAACTTTTCTGTCGTTTATGAAGAGCTGGCCCGGAAAGGAATAAAACCGGGAAAATTATTCTTTACGGAGATGAACGGCAAGTTTTCCGGATTTACCAATATCGTTACCCGTCCGGATCAGTATATCCGCCTCGACGCAAATGGAAAGCTGATGGGAGCAGGCTATTTTACAGCTACCTGGTTGTTGCCAGTCGATTCATTGAACGATCGTTTTATCCTGAATGCCCATATGAAAGATTTCGACCTGACAGCTTTGAATGAATTGATAACCCCGCTGGCATTTGCCAAGATCGAAAGCGGTAAACTGGATGATTTTACATTTAGTACGGAAGCCTCCAGCAAAGGAGCTAACGTCGATATGCTCTTCCTTTATCGAGACCTGAAAGCAGAACTCTTCAAAGAAAAGCATGGGGAGGTGATCGATAACAAGTTTTTATCACGCCTGGCAAACCTGGTGTTGAAACATGATAATCCGGATCATCCGGAAAAGGGAGGGCATAAACCCAGGCAGTCTCACCTGACAATTGAACGGGACCCTTATCATTCCACATTTAATTATTTATGGCAAATATTGCGTCCGCCCCTGATCGAGTCGGTGGGCGTTTCTAAAAAGACACAGGATGTCGCCAAAGAAGTCAGCGGCTTTTTAACTAAAATAAAGAATTTCTTTCATCCCAAAAGAACCAAAGCGCAGGCCGAAAAGAAAGGTGATAAAAACGAAATAACGGATGAACTTATCCGGAGATAAAGTGTTTTATATCAAAGAGCGTTGTTTTGTAGATAAATAATAAACGAATACATGGAATATGATATAGTTCATCACCCGGAGAAATATCGCTTCGAGGTGAAAACGAATGATTTAACGGCCTTTGTACAATACAGGCTTGTCGGTAATAATCTGGATATTATTCACACAATAGTTCCGGAACCTCTGGAGGGGCAAGGTATTGCCGCTTCCTTAGTGAAAGCGGCTTTCGACTACGCATTAGAGAATCAATTAAAGCCACGGGCAATCTGCTCGTACGCTGTTGCATGGTTAAAAAGACATCAGGAATATGCAAGATAACCAGTTTGAAAATGATGATTATCCTTTGATTGTAACACCCAGTAAATGGGCTAGTTCAAGTGCTTGCAGGGAAGTTACTGCAGCTCCACGTAACTCACAACCTGTAATGGGACTTATCCGTATGCCGGATATGTCGCAGTTGCTTAAATCTGTACCTTTCAAGGAAGTACGGTAAAATTCCGCTTCTTTCAGGTTACACGCATCGAATACCGTATAGGCAAACCGGCAACTTTCTAACGAACCACTTTTCAGGTCGCATTGGTTGAAGCCCACATATTTCAGTTTGCTCATGGTCAGGTTGATATATTCAGCTTTGCAGTTGCTGAAAGTAATATGATTTAATGACGATTCCGAGAAGTTCACACCGATCAGTTTACAATCGATAAACTCGACACGATGGAAGCCGGATTCGGATAAATTGACATTCGAAAGATCGCAGTTCCGGAAGATTATATCGCTGAACTGCGATTTTTTTATGCCACAACCGATCAGCATACAGTTCGTGAACAGACAGGATTGCATATTTATATTTTTTGTCTTGATCTCAAATACCCGTTGGTTTTTGAAAGAATATTCCGTCACGTCTTCTCCGTCTTTCAGGAGTGTCTCGTCCAATAGGGCATCTTCTTTTAAAACAGCTGTTACCCGGGGAGCGGTTATCTTCATGATATATCTTTTTTTAATAAGCCGGTAAAGATAATTATTATTTAGTGAGTTTGTCCAGTAATTTTCCCGGGATCGTGACTTTGTTCTCCTTCTGTGTCCTGAATATTATAAATTCTATATCTTTCGATTTGTCGATATTCTGAAGTGCGTCCTGCATCTCCTTCAGGTTATTTACCGGAGTTTTTCCTATCTGGATAATAACGTCGTTGGGACGTATGTAATCCCGTAGTTTACCTCCCAGCGCATTGACGGAAATGACATATACACCCCGTTCGGAGTCCATTCCCGTGGCCGAGCGTTCGCCCAATGTCTGCAAACTTTTGATCGTGGCACCGCACCAGTCGGTAATATCGCTGTCGGCGTGGCCGGCGATCATGATCGGTGTCGGCATTTCGGGCGTATGAGCGATCGCTTTCAGGCGGGGAGAGACAACGCCGAACTGATCCATGGCAAAATTGTGGAAACTGCCTTTGGTGATTGCTTCGGAATCGTCGGGAACGGTGAAATCTCCTTTTGCCGGGTTGCGGAATTGTATGGGAGTGACGATGGAATGTTCGTCCGTATCGTTCTTGCGTGCGGCGGCATGCGACAAGCTGTCTGTAAAAATGTTGTAGTCTACCAGCAATCCCCATTCACGTATGCCGATCGGTTTATATTCGGTCATGACAATATTGCGTGTGAAGACATCGCCGCTGTTATTAAACCAGACATGCGGATGGAAGGAGTTGTTGATCATAATGTTGTTTTCGACTATGCGGTAGAAACCTTCTCTCAGCTTGATCCCTCCGTTGAGGCAGAGGTTGTTATATATATGGTAATTGCTGGAACCGTCATCCAGGTCGATGTCCCACCCCCGGTCGCAACGGAAACGGTTGTTTCTCATAACGGTGGTCTGGCAGGCATCCGCCAGGATCAGGGCCGGGTCTTTGGCGGCGATCGATTCCATTTCCTGATATTTGGGATGCCAATAGCGGTCGCGTCCCCAGGAGTTGAAAGAGCCGTGGTCGCCGGTTTCTTTGACTGTGTCGAAAATATCATTGAATTCCAGGATATGGCCGCCCCATGTCCCTTCGCTGACATTGATTCCGGCACGGGGAGTATCGTAAATACTGTTGTGGCTGACGGTAATGGCCTGGCACATGGATAATTCGACCCCTGTGATCTGCTTTTCGAACAGTCCGATCGAATGGATCAGGTTGTCGTATACGAGGCATTGAGCCGGGTAATTATTATTTTGGGGGCCTTTCTCATGATCGATTTGTTCGTAGGGGACAAATTCTGCATATTCGAAACTGGGTGAACGGACACCGGCGGGATCACCGACAAAGCAGACGGCACTCGCTCCGATTTGTGTAAGGTGAGAACCTGATATTTCCGAATGGCGGTTATAATAGGAGAAGAATACGGCATTTCCTCCCAGGTTGTGCAGGTAACAATTACGCAGTGCACAATATTCTGTTCCTTCGAAGAAAACGGCTGCTCCCCGGTAGATCGTCCAGTCTGAACGGAGTAGCTGCTCGTAAGGTTCCATAAATGTACGGAGGGTTTGTGTCAGTTCCAACCCGTCGACCGTGATGTTTTTTACCGGGTTGGTTTCCGTACCCCGGAATTCGATCAGGTGTCTGAGTTGGGGAGATTCGAAAAGGGCCTCGGATACGTTCTCTCCTTCAAGCGGGTAATAATATAAAACCTGCTCGTCGGCTGCATAGAACCATTCGCCGGGAGCGTCCAGTTCTTCGAATATATTCTCGACCATCCGGTTGTCCGGGTGAAGTCCCGACTGGCGGTTATTTTGCCAACCACCTTCCATCGTTAGTTCTCCTTTCTTATTTTTTCCGGTGATGAGGTAATGGAAATCGCCCCAGTCATGCCTGTGCATGGCGTGTAGATAACCTCCGGCCGGATTTTTCCATTTCTTTACCCGTTCAGGTGCCGTGGCCTGGGCGGAAGTCCCGTTGAAGCGGACTGCTTTCTCATCGAAGTTAGGATAGCGGGCCATGTGTCGCAGTTGTCCGTCGACAACCAATATATCCATGATCGGATTACCACTTACTTTGGCTTTCATAATTCCTTTTTTGTAAGGTGTCCATTGCAGGGATAGTGGTATTCCTCCTGAAAGAACTACCTGTTCGCCGGGATAGGCTTTTACAGATAACTGCCGGGTATCGTTCCCGTCCTGGGGTGTGAAAACGATGGGTTTGTCGAGTATATATTTCCCTTCGCGCAGGTAGATAACGATCTCTCCTTTTTCTGTCCGGGCTTTTTCCAATGCAACCTGAATACGGTTGAATGGATTTTGAACACTTCCGTCACCATTGGCTTTCCCTGTCGGGGAAACGAAAATCTCTGATTGTGCCGATATCGGCAATGCTATAAAGGCTAGCAGTATTGGAAATAAAGCTTTCAGTACGTTGCTTTTCATTCTCAATTAGATTTAAAATTGTTTATTAGTGTATAGTATCTTTTTCCTTTTACATAGTAGCGATCTGTTTGGACAGGATAGGACTGTAGGCCAGATAATTCTGATTATTGGCATAAATAAACAACAGCGAACCACCCTTGATCGTATTAATGATCGGTTTGCTGACCGACTGTGGCAGGGCCGGACAACCGAAGCTGCGTCCCAGACGACCGGATGAAGCGATAACGGAAGGGTTGGAGTAAGCCGCCCCATGAATCACGATCGCCCTCTCTTTGGCACGGTCGTTAATCCCTTTTTCCAGACCGTTTAGTACTAATGAATAACCGTTTTTTCCCTGATAAGTATTTTCTGTCAGAAAGAATCCCAATGAACTTTTGAGAGACCCGTTCTCGTTGGAGAAAGAGGTGGCATAATTTCCACCGCTATTCTTCCCATGGGAGACGAGCGAGGTGAACAACAACTTTTTATGTCTCATATCGAATACATAAAAACGTTCCTCCGTAGAAGGTTTGCTGAAATCGACCAGCGTAAGTATCTCTTTGCTTTTTTGTTCGATCTTATTATATCCGGCTATGGCCTGTTCGAAGGCTGCATAATTGACAACCCCTTCCAGTTCCATTTCCATATATAACTGTCGGCAGCTTGAAGTTGCAGACGTGCGTGGCACCGGCCGACTCATCGAAGAGAAGTTTACCGGGATAAACAGAAGGAACAGATATAAGAAAATTTTGTGCATGTCAGTGTGAATCAGACTGCAAAGTTATAATTTTTAATCAAAAACAAAAACAAGAGTTCCCTCGATAGGTGCCCAATCGTAAATAAATTTAGCATGTGAGGTTGCATTCCTGACGCACATGTGGGAACGGGGAGTCGTACCCAGCGATGGGCTGAATTCAATCAGATTCTTTCGTGGCGCATTGACAGGTACGCCATGTATATAGCCTCCGTTGGTAAAGCGGCTGGCATAAGGAGCAAAGCCTCCGGTCTCCGTCGTCCCGTCTACCAGATAGATCATCCGTGGCTTCTTTTCCTGGATTACGAAAATGCCGGGAGGGGTTTCCTGGGCATAAGGAGGCCTGTGCAAGCCGGTGGTTGCCGGGTTCATACTTCTGACCAGCCATTTGTCACCGACGTGTTCCATTGTCGCTATATTCTGGTTTTTTGTATCGACAAAGATTGCCTTTCTGAATACAACTGTGTCGGCGATGGTTTCGATATATTTGCGGGGCACCATCCATTCTTTTCCCGTATGTACGGAAGCTACCTTTATAAAGTTGGTATAATCTTCCAGGTGTTTCACCAGCGAACCGTCGCGACCGTATAACTCAGGGACGGAGGTATCGGTCGGTAAATAAAGCGGTACGCCCTGGAAACGTTCTACTCCCAGCGAATCGGCGATGCGGCGGTAAGAGTCGCGGTGATAGTTCCTGACTAAGGGAGCTTCACCGTTCTTGTTCCTGTAGTTTTGTAAGATCGACCAGGTGGCCGGTTCCCGTTGGGTCGACTCGAGCCATGTAAGCCGTTCGCGTATCTTATCCCATTGGAATTCGCGGGTGGTATCTTTGTAAGGATAGCTGTCGGCCAGGGTATGCTGGTCGTAAAGTAGCTCCTTTTCAATGATAATTTCTTTGGGAGCCACTTCCACCTCTTCCGCAACATCGACAACTGTCGAGTCCGGTACGGATAAATCACCGGATACGGGTTTGTCCGTCTTCGTTGTACAATAACTGAGGGCAACGAGACAAAATACCGGAAATAAGACCGCTCTTTTCATACTGGTTTCTTGAGTGAGACATTTGTCTCACTCAATCATATTTAATAACGTTGACCGGACAGCTTTCAGCAGCTTCTTTTATTCCTTCTTCGTAGTCGTTAAAGTTTACTCCTTCATTTACGTGGGAACGGTCAGTTACGTGAAAAACTTCCGGGCAGATGCCTTCGCAAGTACCGCAAGCGATACAGTCCTCTTCTATCCAAACACTTTTAATTGCCATAGTTGTATACATTAAAGATGATTTATATAAGCATAACAAATCAAGGGGTGAAATGGTTGATGTAATTTATACACGAAATGAAGGCCGATTAAAACTAATTTAACGCTTAAGTCGCTATGAATTAAAATTATTTTACTATGTTTACAGCACATAAAATCTTTGATTAACTATTCATAAACTAAAAACAACATGGATAACGCTATTTTTAGATTTCCTAAGCCTATTAATGAACCGGTAAAATCGTATGCTCCCGGCTCGAGTGAAAAAGCAGCATTGAAAAGCACGTTAGCACAATTGTCCAATGAAGAATGGGATATTCCATTGATCATCGGTGGTAAAGAAGTTCGTACAGGTAACACCGGTAAGGTGGTTATGCCGCATGATCATCATCATGTACTGGCAACTTATCATAAAGCCGGCGAAAAAGAGGTACAGATGGCCATTGATGCAGCTATGAAAGCGCATAAGGAATGGTCGGAGTTGCCCTGGGTGGAACGTGCTTCGGTCATGCTGCGGGTGGCAGAACTCTTCGCTACAAAATATCGTTATTTATTGAATGCCTCGGTGATGCTGGGACAGAGCAAGAACCCGTACCAGGCAGAGATCGATGCTCCCTGCGAGTTGATTGACTTCCTGCGTTTCAGTACATTTTATGCCGGGCAGGTATATGCCGACCAGCCTTATTCGGATACAGGTATCCTGAACCGGATGGAATATCGTGCACTGGAAGGTTTCGTATTCTCCCTGACTCCGTTTAACTTCACCTCTATTGCCAGTAACCTGAATATGGCTCCTGCCATGATGGGTAACGTGGCCGTATGGAAACCATCTACAACTGCTATCCATTCAAACTATCTGTTGATGAAGGTATTCCAGGAAGCCGGACTTCCTGACGGTGTAGTCAACTTTATCCCGGGACAGGGAAGTGTAATCGGCAAGGTGGTTACAGCCAGTCGCGATCTGGCAGGTTTCCATTTCACCGGATCTACTTCTACTTTCAATACATTGTGGCGTCAGATGGGTGAAAATCTGGGGCATTATAAATCTTATCCGAAGATCGTAGGTGAAACAGGCGGTAAGAATTTTATCTTCGCCCATCCTTCGGCTCCGGCAGCAGACGTGGCAACAGCTATTGTTCGTGGTGCATTCGAATACCAGGGGCAGAAATGTTCGGCCGGTTCACGTGCTTATATTCCTGCTTCTATGTGGAAAGAAGTGAAAGAAATGGTAGGCGATATGCTGAAAGAGATCAAGATGGGGGATGTACAAGACTTCACAAACTTTATCAATGCTGTGATCGACGAACCTTCGTTCGATAATATCATGGGATATATCAATTATGCAAAACAGGCACCGGATGCAGAAGTCATATTTGGAGGTAACGGCGACAAGTCGGTAGGTTATTATATCGAACCGACAGTTATCCAGACTACAAATCCGTCATTCAAATCGATGGTGGAAGAAATCTTCGGCCCGGTAATTACTATCTATGTTTACGAAGACAGCAAGTTTGAAGAAACACTGGAAATCTGCGACCAGACATCTCCTTACGGATTGACCGGTTCGATCTTCTCTCGTGATCGTTTCGCTATCGATAAGGCATTCAACAAACTGCGTTATGCAGCCGGTAACTTCTATATCAACGATAAACCGACAGGTGCCGTTATTGCACAGCAACCGTTCGGCGGTTCGAGAGCATCCGGAACGAACGACAAGGCCGGTGGTCCGTTGAACCTGATCCGCTGGACTAATCCTCGTTGCATCAAAGAGGCTTTGGTTCCACCTACTTCTTACGGTTATCCGTTCTTAGGGGAAAAATAACATATTAGTTGACGGTTGACAAGTGACAGTTGACAGGTAAATCTGCTTTGAAACTGTCGACTGTCAACTGTTATCTGCCAATTCTTAAAATCAAATACTATGTTAGACTTTGATAATACCGAGATTGCTTTTTCATCTAAATCGCAATCAGAATTGAAAAACGCTTATTTACTGTTCAATACAATCAAATACCCGTGGCTGGTAAAGTGTGCAAGTGTAGCCAGCAATATTGCTTTAAAGATACATTTTCCTTTGGCCTGGGCTGTGAAGCCTACTTTATATAAACAGTTTGTTGGAGGGGAAACACTTCAGGACTGTACGAAAGCCATTGACCATCTCCGACAATTCAATGTACGTTCCACCCTCGACTTTTCGGCTGAAGGTGAACAGACTCCTGAAGGTATCCAGGCTACATTCGAAGAGACGATACGTTCGATCGACTTTGCCAAAGGTAATTCTAACCTGGCTTATGCTGTATTTAAACCTTCCACCATTACGACCGATGAGCTACTTGCCAAAGCTTCTGAAAAAAGGGGGGAGATGACCATAGAAGAGGTAAAAGCGTTCCGCGAATTCAGGGAACGTTTCATGGCTTTCTGCCAGCGTGCTTATGAGAATGATGTACGTCTGATCGTGGATGCCGAAGATTATTGTTTTCAGGATGCTCTGGACGAACTGACCGACGAGGCGATGCGGAAATACAATAAAAAGCGTGCCATCGTATTCGCAACTTTGCAGATGTATCGTCACGACCGTATGCCGTATCTGCGGCGTATACTGGATGATGCCAAAGAAAGGGGGTATATAGCCGGTGTTAAATTTGTGCGTGGTGCTTATATGGAAGCAGAGCGTGCGCGTGCTGCCGCATTGGGTTATCCTGATCCTATCTGCAAAGATAAAAAGACTACCGACGAGAATTTTAATGAGGCTGTTCGTTTCACCATGGATCATCTGGATCATTTTGAAATGTTTATGGGAACTCACAATGAAGAGAGTAACTATAAACTGGCCAAACTGATGGATGAAAAAGGCATCAAGCGTGATGACCAGCGTATTTACTTTGCCCAGTTGCTTGGAATGAGTGATAATATTTCATTCAACCTGGCACACGAAGGTTTCAATGTGACAAAATATGTTCCGTATGCTCCGGTGAGAGATGTATTACCTTACCTGATCCGCCGTGCCGAGGAAAACACTTCGGTTGCAGGACAGACAAGTCGCGAATTGAAGATGTTACAATCGGAAATGAATCGGCGTAAGAATGCTAAAAAATAATCCTTCGTAGTAAATTCGCATGAACGTCTCATCTGTCACTGTCTTCAAAGGCTTTATTGATAGTGTATTACGGTGGAGGACATATATAAAATAAAAGTCCGGTCTTTTAAAATCAAAAGACCGGACTTTTGTTTGTAAAAGACAGGTCTTAACATTTCAAAACACCGGTACTTTTTTGTCCGATGTTTATTTCTTCTTGGCGGATAACTATTTCTGGATTTACAGTACACCTGTATTACTGCAATAACACAATAGTGCTACCTCCTTTTCTGACTATAGGGGAATGCCTGTTACCCTTAAGGGTATGATCCGATAGGATATAGAGAGTAAGCCGCTACCCTACAGGGAAAAATGCGCATACGTTTTATTTTGTAAAAGCCTTAAGTCTTTTCCGGAATAGTAAGGTAGCGATTTCGAAATGGGTAGTTACCTGTTTCATAATAGATAGGCACTCATTTAAAATCGCAGCCGACCCATTTGAAATGGGTGCCGGAGTTAGTTTATCCAGATGTAGCTGCCAGTAAATACCTATTTAGAAAAAAGTTTTTTGAAATAAAGGTTCATATCATTCATTTCTTGGGTATATGTCTGGTAACATGTATGTTATAGTATGAACCCGGATCTAAATTGGGGTTCATACAGTGAATGCGGGTGAATGCAAAAAAAGATATGCATTCATCAGTTTACGTATTGTATATCAAGGTATTTGTTGTTTATGAACCCATGAACCCAGTTTTTAGGAAACATTTATATTTTAGAAAAAGGTGAATCCAAATGACAGGTTTTGTAGGGGTGGGGTTTGCCCACCCTTTGCGACAATAATATAACAACCGGTGAAGAAGGGCGGGCAGACCCCGCCCCTACGGCCGAACCTGCCTGTTCCATTGTGACGGCGCCTGTAAGGGCGGTTCGCGAACCGCCCTTACAAACGACACTACATTCAAATCTGTCAATAAATGAACCATTCCCCCCTGATAATAAATAAACCAACCCCTTTATCCCCTGGCACGGCTGGCATATTCTTTGATTTTATTCTCGCAGACTTCTTTGGTGATCTTTGCCAGAAGTTCTACCCGTGGGATCAGGGCTTCTATATCTTCTTTTGTAATGGTGTAGTATCTGTTGTATCGAGCTTCTATATAAGCTTTGAGTAAAAGGTTGAATAACCGGATTTCTTCGTCTGAGTTATGGGGAAATACTTTCGTTATTTCTAAGGTATGTGTTTTGGCGGCTTTAATCAGTTCCTCCAGATTGTGGTCTTTAAAGGTATATAAAGTGTGTGTCAGGATGATTGCATGGTATAAATTCTCGCAAACCTGATGCAGATGGAATGCGGCCATATTGAATTCTCCTTCACCTAAATAAAAATAAGCGCCCTTCATAAAGTTTGTACTTAGCTTGAACTTTGCATCAAAATATTCCTTTGCCAGTTCCTCAATCTCTGAGAAATTAAGTTTGCGGCGGCGGGCTAATTTACAATTACCGCTATCGTAAAGCAGGATGCCATCTTTTTTTATATCGTTATAGAAGTAGCGGCTTTTTGTGATCCCCTTATTAAAATCCTTAATGGTTTCATCAATAAAATGGATGCGGGTAGTGAAAGCATATCTTTCCTGTCCTTTATATTTGTAATAGCGATCTTCGACCTTTTCCAGCAATCTTTTAATACCATAACTATGGCAGTCGTTGCGGGTGATAACCAATATATCGAAATCACTCATGAAGTAAGTCGGTATCCCAAATTCAACCCGTTGGTCGTACTCCACATAATTACCTCGTGCGTAGCTACCATACAGGATGATCATTTCGCACTGATCGGCAAGAGACTCTACTACGTATTGAGTTATCAAACGTAAATCTTCTTGCTTCTCTTCGGATAAATGGGATAAAGACTTCTTCATTTCATGTTTACATTTTTATTTGCTGGCCTTCAACCCTCTGATAACAGAAGAGGTGAAGCCGGACAGTTCCATTTCATTCAATCCCTTAATCGTGATACCGCCGGGAGTCGTTACTTTGTCGATTTCCATTTCCGGGTTACTTTTGTTTTCCAACAGCAGGTCGGTTGCCCCTTTTACGGTATGGACAACGATTTCCTGAGCTTGCTTCGGATAGAAACCGAGTTCGACGCCACCTTCGATGGCGGCACGGATATAACGAAGGGCGAAAGCGATACCGCTGGAAGCCAAAGCCGTACCGGCACCCATCAGGCGTTCTTCAACCAGCATGGCATTGCCCAGTTCATTAAATATATTGATAATCAGTTCGCTCTGTTCAGGTGTTGCGTTATGGGCGGAGACAAAAGTCATACTGCTTAGTACCTCGATAGCCGTGTTAGGCATGATACGGAAAAGGGCCGGGGTTACCCAGTCTTCGTAACTGGTATTTTTGGTGAGATAAGAATTCAGTGTATCGAAGGTGATGCCGGCAGCCACTGAAACGATGATCTGTTTGTCGTAATCGAGCACTCCTTTTACCTGGTCGATGATCTCTTCCACCCGCCAGGGCTTTACCGCTATGACGATGATGTCTGCTCCTTTAACCGCTTCGATGTTGTTGAGCGACAACACGAAGTCAGGATTGGCAGCTTTCATTTTGTCCAATGTTGCTTGAGACTGTGCCGTGCAGGTGATGTCCGATGCTTTGAACATATTTCCTTTGGCCAGTCCTTTGGCGATGGCACCGCCGATACTTCCGGCTCCGATAATAGTAATTTTCATATCTCCGTTAATTTATTTATTGTAAAATCATGAGATACAAAAGTATGGAAAAAAGGAATAAAACCCGTACATTTGTCACAAAATGTATAATTGCTAATAAAATCGAAAATAAAAGATGAAGAAACTTATTGTTGCCAGCTTGATGTTGGCTTGTGCGTTCTCTGCAACAAATGTCGGAGCACAAGAAAAAGAGGGAGAAAAAGAAGAAGGTTTCATTTTTACGACAGTAAAGGAAAACCCGATTACATCCATTAAGAATCAGAACCGGGCAGGTACTTGCTGGTGCTACTCTAGTATGGCTTTCCTGGAATCTGAATTGCTTCGTATGGGAAAGGGAGAATATGATCTTTCGGAGATGTTTACCGTTTACCACACTTATCAGGATCGTGCCGATATGGCTGTCCGTACTCATGGTGATGCTTCATTCTCGCAGGGTGGGTCTTTCTATGATGTGATTTATGGAATGGAAGCTTTCGGTTTGGTGCCGGAAGAAGAAATGCGCCCCGGGGTGATGTATAGCGATACATTGAGTAACCATGGAGAGTTGTCTGCCCTCACAGATGCTATGGTAGGTGCTATGGCCGGCGGTAAAGTAAAAAAATTCCAGTATGACGAGAATTACAACCTGTTGTGGAAAAAGGCAGTAGCTGCCGTACATGAAATCTATCTGGGAAAAGTTCCGGAAAAGTTTACTTATAAAGGAAAAGAATACACTCCGAAGTCATTCTATGAATCTACAGGATTAAAACCGTCGGATTATGTATCGTTGACTTCTTATACGCATCATCCGTTCTATACGCAGTTTTCGCTGGAAATCCAGGATAACTGGCGTCACTCATTGTCTTACAACCTGCCGATCGACGAATTCATGGAAGTGTTCGACAATGCGATCAATACAGGCTATACGATTGCCTGGGGATCCGACGTAAGTGAGTCCGGCTTTACCCGCGACGGGGTAGCTGTTATGCCTGACAACGAAAAGGTACAGGAACTGAGTGGATCGGACATGGCTCATTGGTTGAAGATGAAACCGGAAGAAAAGAAATTGAATACGAAACCGCAACCGCAGAAATGGTGTACGCAGGCAGAACGCCAGTTGGCTTATGATAACTGGGAAACTACTGACGACCACGGTATGCAGATTTATGGTATTGCCAAAGATCAGGAAGGAAACGAATATTACATGGTGAAAAACTCTTGGGGGACAGCCAACAAATATAACGGTATTTGGTATGCATCAAAAGCATTCGTACGCTACAAAACAATGAACATTGTCGTTCATAAAGATGCACTGCCTAAAGCTATTAAAGCTAAGTTAGGTATTAAATAATTCAATATATCCGAAAATAAAACGAAAAGAGGCATTCCCGGTAGGAGTTGGGGTGCCTCTTTTCTATTTATACAAAGATGTGCTTCTTTATGGAACGAGCGTCAGGGTGTAATTCAGATCTGATGCTGCTTTTTGTAATTCCTGATTCAATAGTGTCAGACTGTCGCCTTCTGCCTGGAAATAAAATGCCATGCTTCCATCGCTTGGGATCAATTCGTAAACGACAGCTTCTGAGTTGGCAGGTGTGCCATGTTTTACCTGGCGTTTACCGGTAGAAGAGAATGTTTTATCCTGTCCGTTTTCTGCTTCCAGATAAGTGGCATCCATTTCATAAACGCCATCTTCGCTATCTTGCTGATAATATAAAGTCAGGTCATAAACGATGCCGGGACCATCTGCAGCGGGGAATGTTCCCTTATATTTTTTCTGAATAACAGTTCCCTTTTTAGGATCGATTTTCAGTGAATCACGCATATTCACAGGTTTTGTTGTTTTTCCTGTTACTTCAGGCAAAACTGGTGCGTCGGGTACTGCTTCTGCTACTGCGATACTTTCTTCCTCAATTAAAGCGGGTTCGGCTGTTTTCTTCCCGCTACATGCAGCTAATAAAGCCAGAGCTGCTACTGCGATAAAATACTTTTTCATTATTGTGCATTTTTATTTATTAGTGACTTTGCCGATATAACAAAAGTCCCCCTGCATTTTGTTTTGCAGGAGGACTTTTTTAACTATATAATGCGCTGTTTCTCACTTTTTATCCGGACTGTCCGGTTTCTGCTGGTACTCAGGCGGAATAGTAACCGCACTTCCGTCACGTTCTGCATAATAGTGGGGCGACATGATTTCTATACCTGCTTCATTGAATACATCCTGTATGTTCTGGTGCAGGTCTGAATAGATTTGCGACAGCCGGTCGGCATCCTTTATATAAGCATTTATCTGATAACAGGGATAATAGTCCTGTAACTCTGTTTCCAGTACGAACGGCTTCGGATGAGGCTGCACTCCCGGCGTAGAACGTGCCGCATCGATCAGTAGCTGATGAACCTGGCGCCAGGGAACGTCGTAACCGATACTGACCGTCGAGTGAATGATCAGGCCGAACTGGCGGGCGGAGGCACTATAATTCACCGTATGTGACGACATGATGAATGAATTAGGGATCGTTACCACTTCGTTCTTTGGGGTGCGGATACGGGTTACGAAAGGTGTCTTTTCAATTACATTTCCCGTTGTCTCGTTCAGTTTGATACGGTCGCCCAATTTAAACGGACGCATGTAGGTAATAACCAACCCGGCGATGATATTTCCGATAACCGTACTTGATCCGAGGGAAACAATCAGTCCGACAAAGACTGATATTCCCTGGAATACACCGGAGTCGGACCCCGGCAGATACGGATAGATCATTGCGATCATAAATGCATAAAGCAGGAAGCGTATGATATTGAAAGATGGTTGTGCCCAATCCGGATAGAACCCGGTGATCTTTAATTTTTCACTTTCAATCTCATTGGCTATGTATTGGATACCTTTGATGATATATTTTACACAGTAATAGATGACAACGATAATGAACAGGTTCGGAATGTATTCGATAACAGATTTCAGAACCATTTTGACAGGCTCCAAGATGTAGGAAAACAGTTTCATTGCCAGGTTCTCTGTCTGTGGAAAGATAGCGAACAGCATCGGTACACTGAACATAAGCTGTATCAACAGCACAATATAGCGTAAAATATTATTCAGGAATATGAGTATCCTGCCTTGCCGGTGGGTATTGAGGAATTCATATTCACGTATGGTAATGGATTTGAGCTTGTTCTGTTTCAACCAGATGATCCGGCGGCGTAATTTCCTGAACAGGTAATTGGTCAGCTTGAATAAGAAATACTGAACGACCAATACCAGGATGAATAGTGTCACCCGTTTGGTGACCTGAAGTATACCGTGTTCTTTTTTCAGCGACAGGATCTTGTCGTTGACAATCGTCTGGTATTTTTTAGCTAGCTCTTCTCTTTCTGTATTTTGCCATACGGCATCCTGGTCAGTGACACTTAGTATCACTTTTTCGCCATACATGATGTCTGTCTGGTATTCGCTGTGAAACAGACTTACGGAGTCTGTTTTCAGGCTGAGGTCTTTTCCTATTTTCTGGATCAGGTTAACGGCATTCTCCGCCCGGTCGTGTGCCGATACGCCTCCTCTCTTGGCATAAAAAGTGAGGAGGGTGTCGTCATCGATGACAAGAGGAACACCGGGAGTCAGTGTCCGTAGCGAGTCGATACTACGGCGTTGTTCCTCTTTTTTCAGCGAATCGGTCGTGATATGCCTATGCAGTGCATCGTTCAACTCGTTCCGGAGTACTATTTCGTTCAACTTCATCTCCTGCACCTGAAGCTCGAGTTCCTGCAGTCTGATAGAATCTAACCGGACCTTATCTTCAATTGCCGATATAGAGTCGGCCGGGATTTCGTTTGTTTTATTATCTGTAATAACGGCGTTCAGTAATCCTTCTGCCTTTTCTCTGATCTGGGAGGTTCCCCGGGTCGGCACAAGGAATATAGCCGATATTACGGCAATGCATAATACCAAATGTTTCATAGTGTTTTTTACTCTATGCTTTAAATTTATCGTGCTTATCTACCTCCGGCCGGCAAATGTTTCAACCAGTAATCCGCCATGCTTTTCCGCAGGTGCATAGTAGTACCTTCGCGTTCGTAGATGCCGTGGCTACGCATCGGATAACTGATCTGGCTGAAGATCTTCCCATGTTTGACCAGCTCGTCTATCAGCATTTCGCAATTCTGGTAATGTACGTTATCGTCGCCGGTTCCGTGTATCAATAACAGGTTCCCTTTCAAACCTTCCGTGTAACTGATGGGAGAGCCCTTGCGGTAGCCTTCCGGGTTGTTTTGCGGAGTATTCATATAACGTTCCTGGTAAACGGTATCATATAAACGCTGGTCGGCAACGAAGGCGATCGCAATACCGGTATGGAATACTTCCGGATAACGGAACATACAGTTCAGTGTCTGGCTGCCGCCACCGCTCCATCCGTTGATACCGATGCGGGACAGGTCGATGAACGGATACTGCCGTCCCAGGTCTTGTATGCCTCGTGCCTGGTCTTCGGATGCGAATGTGCCGACTTCTCCATAGATACATTTACGCCATTCGCGTCCGCGTGGTGCATTGGCTCCGCGATTTTCGATGCTGACGTAGATATATCCCTGGTTAACCATATATTGGTTCCACAGGTCGCCGCCACCCCATACGTCCTGCACGGTCGATCCGGCCGGTTCGCCATAGACTTCAATGATCACCGGGTATTTCTTCGACGGGTCGAAGTCGACCGGTTTGATCATGCAGACATCCAGTTGCAGGTCGCCTGATTTTACTTTGACAAACTCTTTCGGGCTTAATCCCAGGGCATCGTATTGTTCTTTAGCTTTTGCATTATCCTCAATGATACGTACGGACTGGTTCTTGGGGAATGAAACCATGTCGATCACCGGAGGGGTTACCGAATTGCTGTATGTATGCACGGCCCATTTTCCGGTCGGAGACATATTATAACGGTGTTGTCCCGGTTGGCTTTCCGGGCTCAGGCGTTTCACTTCACCTTTGCCGAACAGGTTTGCGCTGTACAGGTAACGTTGTGTATAGTTTTCAGGTGAAGCGATAAAATAAACCAAACCTTTCTGCAAATCGGTTCCTACCGGCTCGATATAATCGAAATCACCTTTTGTGACAGGAACGATCTCTTTTCCGTCACGGCTCACGCGATACAGGTGACGCCATCCGCTACGTTCGCTTTCCCAGGTAAAATATTGATTGTTTTTCAGCCACAGGATATTATCGTTTGTATCCAGCCAGGCGGCATCTTTATCTGTAAAGATATTTTCCGGTGTAGCGCTACCGATTTTGGCAACCCATACTTTATTGGTGTTCTGCTCCCTGTTCAACTGCTGGATGAACAGTTCGTTGCTTTCCGGAATGAAGTCCATGCGCGGAATGTAGTTGTTACGGGGATCTCCCGGAATGTTGATCCAGGTGGTCGTTCCTCCTTCAGCCGGGATATATCCTACTTTTACGGCTGAATTGGTAGTACCTGCTTTCGGATAGGGGAAATGCAGGATGGTGGGATAGATGGAGTCGACATTGTTGATGATGTCGAATACGCCGGTCCCTTCCGTATCACTCTGCCAGTAGGCTATGTATTTGCCGTCCGGGCTCCAGCGGAAACCATCGCGGCAACTGAATTCTTCTTCATATACCCAGTCGAATGTACCGTTAACGATGGTTTGGCTTCCGTCGCTGGTTAACTGGGTTCTTTTACCGGAGTTTATATCTTCTACATAAAGATTGTTGTCGGAAACGTAGGCTACTCTTGTCCCGTCGGGAGAGAATTTGGCAAACATCATGGATGATTCGGGTAGTCCTTTGCCCAGTTGGCGCAGGTTGCCGTCTTGCAGGCTGAGTACCCAATAATCGCCCCGCGTATCATAACGCCAGACACGTTTGGTGTTGTTGAATATAAGAACCTTGTCGTTGTTATTGCTCCAGGAGAGGCGCCCCATTCCGATGTGTTTTCCTGTCTGTGGATCTTTAAACAGAGAAGAGGGGATAACCACTTCTCGGGCATTGTCTTTGGCACGGTAGGCAACGACATCCATTCCTCCTTCTTCCTTATTCTGCTCCAGGCGGCTGTATCGTTCGCCGTCTTTCATCCAGTTCATGGCCCCGACACCTTTGGTCTGGATCAGTTTACCACTCAGTACTTCTTCTAACTCCAATGATTTTTGTGCGGAACACAAATTGCTGCAACAAATAGTAATAGCGGCGGCAACAAAGAATTTATTTAGCTTCATTTGTATTTATTGTGTTTGTTTCTGTATATGCAAATAACGTAAAGTTCTTTGAGATAACAAAGCAGAAACTCTTTATTATTATCTTTGCGGCTTCAAAAGAATTTAATAATAAAATAAAATCGAAGAATGAGATCAATTTATGCAGTCGCATGTTCTGTGATGGTGATGTTGAGTACGTTTACCGCTTGTGATAATAGTAATGATAGTTTTGAATATTCTCCGGAGCAATTGGCTTATTTCGAGAAGAACCGCGAGTATATTCGCGAAAAGAAACTGGAGAAGGACGAGAATGGAGAACTGGTTTATCACGAACTGGTGAAGTATGGGGATACTACGTTGTACCGGATAATCGATAGAAAACTGGATGAACCGAAATATCCGACTAGCGATAAAGTGTTGGAGTTAAACCTGGAAGGTCATTTAATTGATGGAACAAACTTTCAGAAGAAGTCAGTCATGAAATATTCTGCAGATCAATTGATCTTGGGGCTACGCGGTGTTATATTGGATACT
Organism: Parabacteroides leei; assembly: GCF_023369805.1. Taxonomy (NCBI): domain Bacteria; kingdom Pseudomonadati; phylum Bacteroidota; class Bacteroidia; order Bacteroidales; family Tannerellaceae; genus Parabacteroides; species Parabacteroides leei. The sequence continues at coordinate 38,514 of NZ_JAMBQG010000016.1, read as the reverse complement.
TCTGTAGGGGACTCTATTGAGGCCATTCTTCCTGCTTCTTTGGGATATGGTTATATGAATAACGGTTCGATACCGGCGGGGTCTACACTGATTTTTAAATATAGAGTGGAGGATGTTAAGTAATAACAGTACTTTCGATCGTAGAAAAGGATAAAATAGAAAAGGCCGTCTTCGGAAAATTCTCCGTCGACGGCCTTTTTTATAATAAAGAACTAATTAAGCATTAAGTACTTTTTTGAAACGGGCAAGGAATTCTTTAGCCTCGTCCATTGTCAGGCACAGCGGGGGAAGCAGACGGATCGTGTTCGTTCCGGCAACACCTGTAAAGACTTTCTCTTCGAACAGTAATTTACTACGTACTTCCTTGATGGATTCTTCGAATTCGATACCGATCATCAAACCACGGCCACGGATTTCTTTGATACCTGGCAACTTGTGTAATTCTTCGATCAGGAAGTTTCCTACTTTCGCTGCATTGTCGATCAATTTTTCATTTTCCATGATGTCTAATACGGCGATAGCAGCGGCACAAGCCAGATGATTACCTCCGAAAGTCGTTCCCAGCATACCGTAAACAGGCTTGAACATCGGACTGATCAATAATCCGCTCATCGGGAAACCGTTACCGATCCCTTTGGCTACTGTGATCAGGTCGGGTTTAATATCTGCATATTGGTGAGCGAAGAATTTTCCGCTACGTCCGTAACCCGACTGAATTTCATCCAGGATCAGGCAAGCTTCATATTTGGTACACAAAGCACGCAACTCCTTCATAAACTCGTCTGTCGGAAGCTGGATTCCGCCAACACCCTGGATACCTTCAATGATAACAGAAGATACATCCCTTTTTTGCAGTTCCGCTTCAACAGCTGCCGCATCGTTCAACGGCAGATAAGTAACAGCCAGGTCTTCGTTGACCGGAGCAATTATCTTCGGATTATCCGTTACGCGAACTGCTGCGGAAGTACGGCCGTGGAAAGCATGCTTGAAAGCAATTACCCGTTTTTTACCGTTATGGAATGAAGCCAGCTTCAAAGCATTTTCGTTAGCCTCGGCTCCGGAGTTAATCAGGAAAAGGGAATAATCGTCATAACCGGAAGCTTTACCCAGTTTGTCTGCCAGCTTTTGTTGCAGGCTATTGACAACCGAGTTGGAGTAGAATCCCAGTTTGTTCACCTGATCGGTGATAGCAGCTACATAAGTAGGATGGCTATGACCGACGGAGATAACGGCATGTCCACCATACAGGTCGAGGTATTCAGTCCCTTCCGCATCCCATACATGGCATCCTTTTCCTTTTACTATTTCTATATTAAATAAAGGATATACGTCGAATAGTTTCATTTTGTCTTATTTAAAACGCTGACGGTTTAAGATGTAATCCTACAGTCTCTTCTAAACCGAACAGCAGGTTCATATTATGCACAGCCTGTCCGCTGGCTCCTTTCAACAAGTTGTCAATCATAGATATGACCAATAATTTGTTCTCATATTTCTGTAGATACAGGAGACACTTGTTTGTGTTTACCACCTGTTTCAGATCCGGATTCTTATCTGTAATGAACGTGAAAGAATGATCGTCGTAATATTCTTCGTAAATACGTTTGATCTCTTCCAGGCTAACCTTACAGTCGATGTAAGTGGTGGCAAAAATACCACGGGAGAAATTACCCCTTACCGGTATGAAGTTGATACTGCTATCGAAACTGTTCTGCAACTGGCGCAGGCTTTGTCCGATCTCTGCCAGATGCTGGTGAGTGAACGGCTTATAGATCGAAATATTATCGTTTCGCCAGCTGAAATGAGAAGTCGACGAAGGTTTAACACCGGCTCCTGTCGATCCGGTGATCGCATTCACATGCAGTTCTGAATTCAGCATCAGGTGTTTGGCCAGCGGCAAAACGGCTAGTTGGATACAGGTGGCAAAACAACCGGGGTTGGCAATGTGTCGGGAGTTGCAGATACGTCGTCGGTTCAGTTCGGGCAGACCGTAAACGAAATCGTGTTCGTCGCTTTCGATACGGTAATCCATGCTGAGGTCGATGATCTTCACGTTCTCAGGGACAGTATGGCTTTCCATAAATTTCTTTGTGTCGCCGTGGGCGGTACAGAAGAAAAGAAGGTCGATGCTGTTCAGAGGAAGCTGGTCGGTAAAACGCATATCGGTTTCTCCGAACAGGCCGCTATGAACGTCAGTGATCCGGTTTCCGGCGTTACTGGTACTATTCACAAATGTAATCTCGGCGTCCGGGTGATTAAGCAGCAAGCGAATCAGTTCGCCTGCCGTATATCCCGCACCACCTATAATTCCGATCTTGATCATATTTCTTCGTCCTTATGATTATTATAATAAACACGCAACGGAGTGGAAGTTACTTTGATAAAGCCTTTCGCATCTTCTGCCGTCCAGCCTTTCTGCATTTCGCCGTATTCACCGAATTTAGTCTTCACCAGGTCGTCTTTCGATTCAACACCGACGGTTGAGAATGAAAGCGGGCGGAGTTCGAGGATAGCCGTACCGTTTACGTTGCGCTGTGATTCCTGCAACATGGCTTCGATATCGCGCATAACCGGTTCGAGGTACTGGCTTTCGTGCAGGAACATTCCGTACCAGTTGGCTACCTGGTCTTTCCAGTACTGCTGCCATTTGCTCAATGTATATTTTTCAAGGAAACGGTGTGCACCGATGATCAGCATGGGAGCGGCAGCTTCAAAACCTACACGTCCCTTGATACCGATAATCGTATCGCCTACGTGCATGTCGCGGCCGATACCGTAGGCTGCGCCGATCTCTTCTACTTTCTGGATAGCGGCGATCTTATCTTCGAATACTTCACCGTTTACAGCATGGATCTCTCCGTTCTTGAATTCGATACGTAATTCTTCGCTACCGGTCTTTTCCACTTGTTTCAGGTAAGCGCTTTCAGGTAAGCCCTGTGCTGAATCAAGGATTTCTCCTCCACAGATGGAAGTTCCCCAAAGACCTACATTATAAGAATATTTCAGTTTTGTAAAGTCGGCAACAAAGCCATTTTCTTTCAGGTAGTTGATTTCATAGTCACGAGTCAACGCCATATCGCGTGTCAGGGTAATGATCTCTACATTCGGAGCCAGTACCATGAAAGTCATGTCGAAACGGATCTGGTCGTTACCGGCACCGGTTGAACCGTGAGCGATAGCATCTGCACCGATTTCGTTTGCATAGCGGACAATGGCTAATGCTTGGAAGATACGTTCTGAACTAACGGAAATAGGGTAGGTGCCGTTACGCAGTACATTACCGAATACCATATATTTCAGGCTCTTTTCGTAATATTCTTTAGTTACGTCGATTGTAACATATTTTGTTGCACCCAGTTTGTAGGCGTTTTCTTCGTTTTGTTTCAACTGCTCTTCGCTGAAACCACCAGTGTTAGCACAGGCCGCATATACTTCGTAACCCTTTTCTTTGGCAAGGTACATTACGGTAAAAGAGGTATCCAAACCTCCGCTGAATGCTACTACTACTTTCTTTTTCATTGTCTGTTTGTTTTATTTATTATTTTTATTTCTTTCGTCTGCTTCCCTTTTGGCACGATGCGGGTCGGCCGGGTCGAACAGCATGGCTGTACAAATACAATATTTGCGGCCTGTACGTTCCAGGATGTCATGGTTTACGCAACCGTTGCAACCGCGCCAGAATGATTCGTCGTCAGTCAGGTCGGCAAAAGTCACCGGTACATATCCCAGTTCCGTGTTCATTTTCATCACTGCCGCTCCTGATGTCAGGCTGAATATTTTCGCTTTCGGCCAACGCATACGAGCCAGCTGGAAGGTCATATCCTTAATCCGTTTGGCAATACCCAATCCACGGTAATCCGGATGAACGATTAACCCGGAAGTGGTGACGTATTGCTTATTTCCCCACGATTCTATATAACTGAAACCTGCAAACTTATCCCCTGCCAGCGCAATGACCGCTTTCCCTTCTATAATCTTTTGGGCCACGTATTCATGCGTACGCTTTGCGATACCGGTTCCGCGTACCTTGGCAGCGGCCTCTATTGTATCAAGAATTGTGTCGACATATACCTCATGAGAGGCATCAGCGATCATTACATCGATTTCTGTTTCCTGTTCCATTTCTTACTGCTTGTTCTTTGTCTACTTTGTTTATAAACGGAAGATCTCCAATCTCCCTTATCGCCCTTATATAAAATGTGATAATGCTTTTACTATCCGGTCCCGGCTGATCCCTTCGCGGGGGATGATCAGGATCGTGTCGTCTCCGGCTATCGTTCCCAGTATTTCGTGAGGAGCGTGGGTGTCGATATCGGAAGCGATACCCATCGCATATCCCGGTCTTGTCTTTACAACTGCCAGATTTCCGGAAAATTCGATGTTGGGATGATGTTGTGTCTGGGGCTTTTTCGGCTGTATCAACGCTGAATAATCGGGCAGACAATATACATAATCGCCGTTTGCATCGTGTACTTTGGCTACTTTCAGTTGCTTTATGTCGCGCGACAAAGTAGCCTGTGTAACCTGAAATCCGCTGGCTTCCAATTCTTTAAGCAGCTCTTCCTGATTACATATTGTCCTTGTTTGTATGATGCGACAAATAGCGTCCAATCGTTCCTTCTTTGTACTCATGTTTGTATATTTATGCAAAACGGTTGCAAATATAACGGGAATAATTGAATATTTATACATTGTTGCGCTGTTTTTTTGCATAATTATTTATCCTATATATCTATTGAGCAAAAATGCCTTTGGAATTGTTTTATTCTTATAAAGAAATGATAATTTTGTATCGGTAAAAACTAAATGAGAGATATGAAAAAGATTACAGGTTTATTAATGGCGGTATTTTTATTGCTGACTAGTTGCGGAAGTGTGCCTTTGACGGGAAGAAAACAAGTACTGCTTGTTTCGGATCAGGAAGTGTTGTCATCAAGCCTGACACAATATGGCGACTATATGAAATCGGCCACGAAATCTACTGATAAGGCTAAGAGTGAAATGGTTACCCGGGTAGGGAAGAAGATCGCAGCTGCAACCGAGGCTTATCTGAAAGCCAATGGAATGGAAAGCGAGATCAAGAATTTTCAATGGGAATTTAATCTGGTGAAAGACAACCAGGTGAATGCTTTCTGTATGCCGGGTGGAAAGATCGTGGTATATGAGGGCTTGCTTCCTTTGGTGGCATCGGATGACGAGTTGGCGGTCGTAGTTGGTCATGAAGTGGCCCATGCCGTAGCCAAACATAGTAACGAACGAATGAGCCAGCAGTTGATGACCCAATATGGTGCTGCTATCCTGGGACAGGCTGTAAGTGATAAAAGTGCAACTGTTCAGACGTTGGCAAGCACCGTCTACGGAGTGGGGGCACAGTATGGCGTCATGCTGCCTTTCTCGCGTAAGCATGAATCGGAAGCCGATTATATGGGGCTGGTGTTTATGGCTATGGCAGGTTATAATCCGGAAGTGGCGGTAAACTTCTGGCAAAAGATGTCTGCCGGAAAAGGAGGCAGCACACCGGAGTTTATGAGTACTCACCCGAGTGATGCAACACGTATAAATGATATTAAAAGATATCTTCCGGAGATAGAAAAGTACCGGACGAAGAAATAAAAAAAGTTGAAATTAAGATAAAAGGAATGGGGATTACACGGTGATCCCCATTTTTTTCATCAGGAAGCAAGCATTCATATTCTGTGCAACCCCTTCACGCAGTTGATACGAGAAGGTCAGTTCTTCATTTTTGATGTCTGCCTCAAAACGGTAATTCTTTATCTGGGCAGGGAATTCTTTTTCCAGTTCGCCCAGTGCCAGGTCGTGGGTTGCAATAATTCCGCAAGTCTGGTTAGACACCAATTGCTTCATCAGGGCAAGCGATCCTTTTTGTTTGTCGATAGAGTTGGTGCCCTTTAATATCTCATCCAGAATAATAAATAGTTTTTCCCCTTGCTGCAAACGGTCGATGATCATCTTCAGGCGTTTCAGTTCGGCAAAGAAATAAGATTCGTTGCTGACGAGCGAGTCGGAAGTGCGCAGGCTGGTTACCATTTTTGCCGGATATACCGTCAGTGAATCGGCATAAACCGGAGCTCCGATACAAGCTAACAGATAATTTACTCCGACCGTACGTAGGTAAGTACTTTTACCTGCCATATTCGCCCCGGTGATGATCAGAAACCAGGGACTTTTCTCGATGGATATATCATTTCTCACACAAACGTCACGGCGAAGTAGCGGATGTCCTAATGATTTACCACTCATCTTGAAATAAGTATCGGCTATCTCCGGATAAATGTATTCCGGGTGATTAAAGGCAAATCCTCCCAGCGAACTGTAAGCATCGAAGCGCCCCAACGCCTCAAACCAATGAGGGATGTCTTCTGCATGTGTCTGTATCCAGCTTTCCAATCTCATTGCAGTCCGGGTATCGCGTAAGATAAAGACATTCAGAATAATTCCTATGAAACTGATTCGTTGGTCGAGAGCCCCTATACATTTGGATAGCTTCTTTAACGCCTTCGAGGCTGTCCCGTCTGCTCCTGCAAACTGTTTGCTTATATCCGAAAGTTCTGCCGATTTGAAAATATCGCCTTCTATACTTTTGATCAGTAGGGAATAGGTGGAAAGTATCATTTCCATTTTATTCACGGAATTGTGAAGCGCAGTGATTTGTTTGGTGCGCATATTGGATAACAAGAATGCAAAAGCAAAGAATATTCCGAAAAAGGAAAAACTGATCAACTCCAATGCGATCCCGATAAACAGGGCAACCCAGCATGCAGGAATAATCCAGATCAGGCATTTCCAAAGTGTACTGGTAATAAACGAGGGAGTATGATTCGTCAATGCAGTTAATGTATTGACATCTCCTTTCTCTTTAGGATATTGTCTGCCGGTGACAAAGAAATGTTGTCTTAGCTGGGTTAGTGAGCTTAATTCCAGGATAGCCTCCTGGCGTTTCTTTATTTCCTCTTTGTCGGTAAGCGGATCGATAAACCATTTGGTGAGTGTCTCTTTTCCAACCACTGTCACTGTCCGGTTAATCGACTGGAAGATAGAACGGTTGCCGAACAGGTCGAGATCCAGGCTGAAGGAATGATCGGCCGAACTCTTTTCCGGTGCTCCGTCGAAAGCACTGAAGTCATAATCCAACGCCTTTAATTCGTCGTTGCATAATTGTACTAAAGTATCTGCGTACTCTTTCAGATAGGACAAGTGCGTATGATAAACCATTAGTGCGATGAACGGGATAATGAACGATACGACCGCACCGGACAACACTAACCAGCCTTCTGCTTTCAGTAGCCATATACTAGCGACAAGGCCGGCAACCAGCAACAAGCGGATTGTCCCACATAAATGCATTTTCTTTCTCAGACTATCCGAACGGCGTTTATAGGCTGTAATAGTTTCGTTATAATATTGGTATACTTTTTCCATGTGGACAAAGATATAAAAAATGAACATACCAGTTAAGGAATGGTTATTAATAAAAAAAGGGTTACCGAATGGACCATTATTCAGGCGATCAGGGTGAATTGTTTGGATAAAGGAATAGTACCTTTGTTTTGTTTATAGGGTTTATATAATAATGTTTATGAAGAAAATAACATTGTCTCTGTTGGTTTTATTCATCATGGGTTTTGTAAAAGTAACAGCCCAGGTGCTTGTGAAAGATCCTAAGATGGAATATAATGCAGATAGCGTACGTGCCGTATTGGATAAAGCTCCTTATTTTTCACTGTTTAAGGATAACTATTTTATCGGTGGAACAACGATCGGCCATAAACCGACTGCAGCCAATTCGGATGTCAAGTTTCAGTTGAGTATAGCCCAGCGGTTAACTAAAAGTAAATTACCTTTCGATACTTATCTTTTTATCCAGTATACACAGAAAGCCTTTTGGAATGTTTTCCAAAAATCTCTTCCTATGCGCGACCTGAACTTTAATCCGGGAATAGGGCTCGGGCATCTGATTATCCATCATAACAAATATATCGGAAAAGGATATCTGATGCTTGAACATGAGTCGAATGGGAAAGACAGCACAGCTTCGCGTAGCTGGAATAGGGTCACATTTGCTGCAGCGGTTGTCCTCAACAAGAACTGGGAAGCCCAGTTCAAAACCTGGATACCGATCGTCGACGGTAAGTATAACAAGAACTTGCTGAAATATAACGGTATATTCCAGATAGCAACTAATTTTCGAACGGATAATAAACGTTTTAACTGCGGAGTGATCCTGACGAAACGTAAAACATGGTTCAGCTTTAATACCCAGGTAGAGCTGAGCTATAAATTCAATAATAACGAAAACCAATATTTCTTCCTTCAATACTATAACGGATATGGTGAGAATTTGCTGGAATATAATCAGTTCAAGAGTATGTTGCGCATCGGTTTTGTGATAAAACCACAGGATTTCAGTATTTATTGAGAAACTTGAATGATTCTGTGAAGGAAATTGGCATTATATTCTGTCCTGATTAGATTGTTCCCTATTCCAAAAAAGTTTCATTAAGAAAAAACTGAATTTTATATTGGTGAAACTTTTATTGGGCAGGAAAATAGACTTTGCTTGAAATAGGTATAGATCAAAAAACTTTTTTTCAATAAGGAATGTTATTTATATAAATTCACCATTACGCATGTGGTTAATATAGTGAAGGTAAAGAGTGAGTAGAACCATTTTATTTTTGCATTCTTAACTTGATAAGAATGCCTTATTTTAAAAAAAGAGTGATTATGAATATCAAGATAATTTTATTAGCCTCATTGATGTGGCTAGGCTTCATTGCATGTAGCGATGACAACATTCAGGAAACGACAGGAAAGGAAGAGGGAATACCTACCTACATGAGTTTATCGGTTAATCTTCCCGGAAAGACAACGAGTAAAGCACTTCCAAATGATTATAATGAGGATGGTACCTATGCCGGACTGGACAGTCTGCAGACACTCGACGTATATATGAGATCGGGAGATGGAACTATTGAAACGAAACGTTTTATGGGATCGGATATTTCTCGTTCGCAAACGACTATATCTCCGAGTCAACCGTTTAAAACGACTTCCGGATATAAAACTATTTATATCGTTATAAATGATCCGAATCCGCTGGGTACTAGTATTATGACAGAGAAGGACCTTATAGCGACGGATGGTCTGGCAACGGTAATAACTGCAAACGGTGAAGACTATGACCTGATTACAATGACGGGAAAAGAGGAAAACCAGAGCATTGCTCCTGATGTCCCTATACAGGATGTGTCGAACGGCACGAATAAGATAGCGGTGAGTGTTGACCGTATTGCATCGAGGGTTATTGTAACTACTACGGCTTCAGCAGATCTGACCGATGATCAGGGAGCAAAAATCGGTTCTGTCTCCGAAGTGAACTTCTCCGTAGCCCAGGGAACTAATAAGATTCACTGGCTCGCTCAGACTGACTACGTATCCTATGGTAGCGACTACGTTCCGGCATTGGGCGAGTACGTAGGCCAGGCCGATACTTATTACGATTATTCGGGCTTGTCAGTAAAGAATGCAGTTCCCACGAAACCGGTTGCCGGAGAAGGATATAAGGCTTTGAAAGGTCAGTATCTGTTCGAGAACACCCATACGGAAGGCGATCTGGCTACAACTCAGTATAGAAAAGGAAATACAGCTTATGTACTGGTAAGAGCTAAATTTACTCCGGACCCGTCTGCTATCGTTGACGGAGGAACTTTGACTGGAGGAACTTTCTATGTGGGCCAGACCGACGGAAAGATCTATTCTTCCAAACAAGCGGCGCTTGCTGCTGTCTCTAACCAGAAAGTAGCTACTTACGTTGGTGGGAAGATGATTAACTATGCGTGGCTGAATCCCGATGATCTGGCTACCCCTTTGAACTCTCCGGTAGTGAGGAATCACATTTACCATGTTAATATTACTGGTTTCAAAAGACTTAGTTATAACTGGAATCCATTGTATCCGGAAGATCCGAATACCGTAAATCCTCAGAATCCAGATCCGAAACCAGGTCCTGAAGAACCCGAAATACCAATCGACCCTGTTGATCCTCTAAGTCCCGAACAAACGAATATGTCTGTCGAAGTCACAGTGTTGGACTGGACTGTACATTCTTATGATATTGAATTTTAATGTATTATACTGTTCCGGGCTGGGTTCTCGGACTTAGGCAGGAACAGTATAATTATATTAATTGTAGCTAAAAGTAATTTTATGAAATTATGTTTACAATCAATTTTGTCGATAAGCATAATCTTCTGTTTGTTTTTCTTTTCCGGATGTATTAAAGAGGATTACGATTGCGATTATTTTCAGAAACTTATAGTATCTGTATATTCCAAGTCTCTTTGTGAGACGGATACTGTTTATCCGGCGGAAGTTAAAGATTTGACTTTATGTGTATTTGATGAAAACGATATACTGGTAGCATATGCCCATAAGGGTGATGTTACTCTGGGAAAAGGATATAGTGAGGAAATAACTATCGCAGATAAAGGGCTTTACACAGTGATGGCATGGGCGGGAATCAATGTTCCGTATTTTGAAACCCAACAGCTACAGCTGGGGAAAACAACAAAAAGCGATTTGTTGTTCCGTCTGCAACGTTCGAAGAGTGTAGCGGCTTTGATAAAGGAAGGACGAGTCTATTCCGGTGAAAGCCGTGCTGTTTACATGGATGGCGGAACTTCAGCTGTTGCGGAAACGACCTCTGTTAATCTTCAGGAGATTACAAACCGACTCACAATTTCCGTGGAAGGGTTGAAGGGTAATGTTGAAGATCATGAAGTGTATGTTGAATCCGATAATGGCTCCATGGTAATGGACGGAAGCATTGCCGGTGATGAAGTAGTAAGGCACAATCCTGTTGCTCTGTCATATAGCAGTCAGCTGAATGCAGAATTTTCTCTTCTGAAACTTGAAACAGGCCATAATAATACAATTGTGGTTCGGAATAAGGTAAGCGGTAAAGAACTTTATAGAGGCAGTCTGTTAGGTACGCTTTTACTGAAAAATCCTGAAGTCGATTTAAACTGTGACCATGATTTTGCCATCAGATTCACAACACAAGACCAGTGCGAATGTGGTAATTATGTCATCACGGAAATATGGGTAAATAACTGGCTGGTGCATAGCTACGATACGGAAATGTGATTTCCGGCTAGGAATAAACTGGCCACTAATGAATGAAAATAATGAGATTGGTAAAATATAACATACAATATAGACATTGCCTGGCAGGCTTGCTTTTCCTACTGATGGCAATGTCTGGTTGTGCGGATGAGGAGCGTATCGATAGCGGTACGGATGGGTATGCTTTTATCAACTTGTCAGTCCGTACTTCATTATCGAGCATCAATGATGATAGACGTTTCTGGGAGGACCGTGTAGATGAAGTCCGGATGATTGCATTCGATTCCGGCGACGGTTCTGTTGTATTTAACCGGAAACTCTATTTTCCCGATGGCTTTGAAACAACGAGCAATCCCGTCACTATATATCCGGGTACTTATGATTTCTACTTCATTGCGAATGAATCTGTCTATTCCGGCGATTTTGTATCGGCTCTGCTCGATATATCGAATAAGTCTGATTTCAGCACAGATGCCAGGTTTACCGATATAGCCTATAACTCCGGATTTAAACCTGACGGAAGTAGTCGGGAAGGACGTTTTTTGATGTCGGGTATTTATGAGAATATCACGGTAGTCAAGGGTGGAACCGAGCAGGCTCCCGTACTACTGCCTTTACCTACAAACAGCGTAGAGTTGATACGGGCCATGGCGAAAGTGGAAGTTGTCATTCGTAAGAAAGTACCGGGCAGTACACTTCCCGACCATGCCGTAACTTCCATTCAACTGAAAAATGTAGCTTCGGACTTATCCGTTCCTCCTTATGACAATTATTATCCGGGTGATAGAAGCTCTTCCCTGGAGGCATCTCTTTCAGAGCTTAATTACCAGAAGGATAGCATAGGAGCCGTTGTGTTCTATATCCCGGAATTACTTCTTCCGGAGAATGGTACGGATTATACGGAATTATATATCAATAATAAAGTGTTCGCAATAGAGAACGATCCGGATAAAGTCGGTATTACCGACCAAAGACGTATTGTTCCGGTTTTGTCGGACAATAGTGTGATCCGTAATTATCATTATATCGTAAATGCGTATATAAATACCGAAGGAGAAATTGAAACGCGGATTGAAGTGGAGCCTTGGGTAAAAGATACATATACGTATATATTTCAGGGTAATGAGCATATTGTACTTCCTCCCGTACTTCCAACGGATTCGAGTATCGTTATGCCTACCGATTGTGGAAAGATCGAGATGATGACAAGAGATGAAACTTTATCGCAAGGACTGAAAGAGGGGTATGGTGATGAAATTATTTATTATGATCCTGCAACCGGACAACCGGCTATCAAGGAAGGGGAGGCGCCTTACTACTGCGAGAAGAAATATGGTAAAGGGTGGCGAATGATTAATTCCTGTGAGTTGATGTCTTATATGGCACTGTTGGATAAGACTTATACGATATGGATGTCGAATACATGGGATGCCAATACTTACAATAAAAATCATCCGGGTGCCCCCATTCCTTATTATTCCCTGACTTTAAGGAAGGCAGCCCAATCTTTACTGGAGAAATTGACAGGAAGGGATTTATCGGCTACTGTGTTGATGAATGAAAATAACTGGGAAGACAAAATCAGTGACGTAAAGTTGGGGGTAGTCGATACCTATTACACCCCCGGAGATATTAAGGTAAGAGTGGATGATTATCTGGAAGGATGGCCGTTTCCGTCTCCTCCCGCTACACCTGCCGGAGAGTCCTGGATTTACAATGAAGCGGCTATTCAGGTAAAGGCATTCTGGTATTCTGCCGGTTACGTGGATTTGTCTAACCGTGCCAATTGGGACAAAGTGTTATACGGGAACTTCCAGCGGTTTGATTACAATGCTACAACCCGTTGTGTAAGAACTGTTGAATAGGAGGAAATTATTATGTACAGACTGATTTTTGTAGTATCAATAATATTATTCAGCACAATGAGTTGCAGTGACGACAATATGCCGAAGCCGGATGTGGATACAACTGCGTATATCAGGCTACAACAGGGCAATTTTAAAAGTAAAACGATGGTAGATGAGGATAATCTGAAGAGCGAACAGACAATTAATACTATTGCCTTATTCCTCACTGAGCCCTCTTCCAATGAGATTGCTTATAAATATGTCAATATAGGTTCAATGGACATGGATGAATACAGGCTGATCGCTTTACCTCTCCAGTTGTCCGAGCTTCAAAAGAAGGATGTTTATATGATCACCAATTATGGGAATGCCGACTTGGCTGCAGTTAACACTCTCGATGATATAATGGATCTGACTACTCCTGCAGTGGATAAGAACCATGAATTGGATCCGGATGAAGGCTTTTGCATGTATGGAGAATTACTGGACTACGACTTTACCGATATGAATTCTTCTGCTATCGTGAATGTGGAACGTACTTGTGCCAAATACAGGATCACACTTACGTTCCCGGAAAATCCTGCATTAAGTACGGATAATACGTTTGTCATAGCCAATGAGGCAAGTTATACCCATATTGTAGAGGGACTGAGAGGTGGGCTTTCGAGCTCTGATTATTTTAATATTGCCGATCCGATTACTTTTGAACCGGATGGAACCGGAAAGTATATGAATATCGTTTATATGTACGAAGCTGAAAAGGCGCCGCAGATTTATCTGTATACCCGGATAAATAATTCTTCAGAGAAGCAGGAGTTTTCTACCGAATTGCCGATACCATACCGGAATTATATCTATGACATAGATATACGGATTTATGAGAACCAAACTACAGGGTTAAGGAGTATGGCACCTCGGTATAGAATGGAAACCAGTGTAAAGGCTGCATTATCGGATTAAATTTCCCCACACGAGTGGGGCTTATGATAAAATAGTGATCTAAAAAGTATACGGTTATTATTGGAAAGTTTGTTATGGTAAATATTCGTGTAACGACTCTCCACCGAATTTTTGTATCTTTGCTCCTTAAAGTAAAGTATACAAGGCAATATGATCAGTTATTTACAGATAGACGGACTGACCAAGAGCTTCGGCGATTTGGTTCTTTTTGAGGATATTACATTTGGTATTGCACAAGGTCAGAAAGTGGGCCTTATTGCAAAGAACGGTACAGGTAAAACTACATTACTGAATATCATTGCCGGAAAGGAGGATTATGATAATGGGGCGGTTGTGTTCCGCAACGACCTGCGTGTCGGTTATCTGGAGCAGACACCTGTTTATCCGGAAGGGTTGACCGTGCTGCAGGCTTGTTTCTATTCTCCCAATGAGACGGTACGCCTGATTGCCGAGTATGAAGAAGCTATGGCCAGCGATGATCATTCCAACCTGCAGGATATCCTGATGCGTATGGATAACCTGAAAGCCTGGGATTATGAACAGCGTGCCAAACAAATTCTATCACAATTGAAGATTACAAACTTCGATCAGAAAGTAGAACATCTGTCCGGTGGACAGTTGAAACGTGTGGCATTGGCTAACGTTCTGATCACCGACCCCGAACTGATCATTCTCGATGAGCCGACCAACCACCTCGATCTGGAGATGACCGAATGGCTGGAAGGATATTTGAGCCGTGCGAATATAAGTATCCTGATGGTTACGCACGACCGTTATTTCCTGGACCGTGTCTGCAGCGAGATTATCGAAATAGACCGTCAGCAAATTTACCAGTATAAAGGTAATTACAGCTATTATCTGGAAAAGCGTCAGGAACGGATGGAGACGATGAACACAGAGGTGGAACGTGCCAACAACCTGTTGCGTAAAGAGTTGGAATGGATGCGTCGTCAGCCGCAGGCACGCGGTACGAAAGCTAAATATCGTATCGATGCTTTTTATGAACTGGAAAAGAAAGCCAAGCAGCAACGGGACAACGGGAATGTGAACCTGGATGTGAAAGCATCCTATATCGGCTCGAAGATATTTGAAGCGGAGCATGTTACGAAAAGTTTCGGCAATATCAAGATAGTAGAAGATTTCAATTATATTTTTGCCCGTTACGAAAAAATGGGTATCGTAGGTAACAACGGAACAGGGAAGTCTACCTTTATTAAAATGCTGATGGGCGAAGTGGAACCGGATAGCGGACGCTTCGATGTCGGCGAAACAGTCCGTTTCGGCTATTACAGTCAGGATGGATTGCAGTTTGACGAGCAGATGAAGGTAATCGATGTCGTGCAGGATATAGCCGAATATGTCGATCTTGGGGACGGAAAGAAGTTGGGTGTTTCCCAATTTCTGAATTATTTCCTGTTCACTCCCGAAAAGCAACATAGCTATGTTTACAAACTGAGTGGTGGAGAGAAACGCCGTCTTTATATGTGTACTGTCCTGATGCGTAACCCGAACTTCCTTGTCTTGGATGAGCCGACCAACGATCTGGATATTGTGACCCTGAATGTATTGGAAGAGTATCTGCGTAACTTTAAGGGGTGTGTAATCGTTGTTTCGCACGACCGTTACTTTATGGATAAAGTAGTCGATCACCTGTTGGTATTCCGTGGTAATGCCGATTTGAAGGATTTTCCTGGTAATTATACCCAATACCGTGACTGGAAAGAGGTGCAGGATCAGTTGGAGAAAGAGGCGGAGGCGGCCCGTCAGCCCAAACAAACACCGGCTCCTGAAAAGAATAACCGTCCGCAGCCTGAGCAGAAAAAGAAACTGACCTTCAAAGAACGGAAAGAATTTGAAGCACTGGAGGTGGAAATACCGCAGCTTGAAGCCGAAAAGGCAGAACTGGAAACAGCAATGAGTAGCGGAACGCTTAGCAACGATGAATTGATGACTAAGTCGGAACGTATTGCGAAAGTAATTGAAGAAATCGACGAAAAGACAATGCGTTGGCTGGAGCTAAGTGAATTGGCTTAATACGATATTACATATATAATATAATGTACGGGTGGGAGTATTTCCATCCGTATTTAATTACTAAAGATATGAACGAAACGAAACCTGTGCTTTGGAACCGGAATTTCATTCAGTGTTGTATCTCTTATTTCCTGATGAACTTCTCATTCTACATGTTGATGCCAACTATGCCGGTTTACTTGGTGGAAGTTTTGAAGATTAATCCGTCGGAAGTGGGAATCGCTCTTTCCAGTTATTCGATCGGTTTGTTATGTGTTCGTCCGTTCTCCGGATATCTGGTGGATTGTTTTTCTCGCAAGCCATTATATTTGTTGGCTTTTATGGTTTTTGCCTGTATGTTTACCGGTTATTTGTTTGCAACGACGGTGTTGACTATTATGACAGTTCGTTTTATTCAGGGTGGGTTTATGGGAATGACTTCCGTTGCCGGAAATACCATAGCGATCGATGTGATTCCTTCCAAACGAAGAGGGGAGGGAATGGGTTTTTATGGGTTGACGATCAATCTGGCGATGTCGCTCTCGCCGTTGGTGGCCGTGTTTATCTATGATCGGTTCGGTTTTCATCCCGTGGTTTTTGCCGGATTGGTAATCGCTTTGGTGGGTGTCGGTTCGGTTTGCCTGATCCGTTATCCGAAGCGGGAGAAAGTACCGAGACCAACTTTTTCACTGGATCGTTTTATCCTGGTGAAAGCATTGCCGACAGCGCTGGCCTATCTGTTGAGTGCGATTCCTTATGGGATGGTGACCTCTTTTGTGGTGTTGTACGGGAAAGAAATCAATGTCGCAAATCCGGGTTATTTCTTTATTTTCATGGCGATAGGAGTCGGAGTGGCCCGTCTTATTTCCGGACGTTTGGTCGATCACGGAAAGATTCATCTGGTCTCGATCAGTGCACTGACGTTCCTGACACTTTCGTTTGCCGTTTTTGCCCTTTTCCATAATGAGATTGTTTTCTTCGCTTCTGCGCTGGCTATCGGTATCGGATTTGGTGTTTGTGTACCGGCTATTCAATGTCTTTTTGTGAATGTGGCTCCGCATCATATGCGTGGGACGGCTACTTCCACTTATCTGACTTCTTTCGATTTCGGTGTGGGAATCGGTATGCTTGCTGCCGGTTTTATTGCTTCACGTGCTGATCTGGCAACAGCTTATTTAGTCGGTTCGGGTTGTTGCCTGGTGTCGCTTCTGGTTTATCTGCGTTGGGTACGGTCGTCGTATGAGAAGAATAAACTGATAGACTGATTACGTTTCAAATACCTGTTCGTGAACAATGTTATAAAACATATTGTTATATATCTGAACGCAAGAATAAAAGAGAGATAGATTGGAGGCAGCGGCCTCCATGTTTAGGTTTATTAATTTAATGTTTAGGTATTATGAGACGTTTAGGTATGGCTGTAGCAGCCATTTTATTATGTGCAACAGTAGGTTTTGCACGCGAGAACCGTAAGATGAGTAAGGAACCGTTTGCTATTAACTTTGAAAAACTGAGTTATTATTTACAATTAACTCCATCTCAGACAAATGAAGTAGCAAATATAAATGAATATTTCCTTGATATGCAACGTGCAAGCCTTCGTTCAAGCGAAAGCAAACAACAGGAGAAGATGCATCAGGCTGTTTACGGGAACTTGAAATTGATGAAACAGGTTCTGACTCCCGATCAGTATCGCAAATATGTAACATTGTTGAATGTAACAAATAATAATAACCGCGCATTGAGCCTTTAATAAAGAAAGGATTCGGATAAAATATCATTCGGAGAACGGTTACTGAAAATTGATAGAAGAGATTGCACATTTTGTTGGTGCAGTCTCTTCTTTTTATATATTGTGGCACTTAAAAATATTGATTAATCTATTATGAGTTGTCTGGTATCATTCATGATTTATTTACGTTGGGTGTGGTCCTCGTATGAAAGGTATAAGCTGTCTGCTTGAATATCAAAACTGAATTTGAAAAAAAGGTTATAGGTTTGTAAAAGAAGTGGTTGTTATCGGTTATGCAGATTTAATGTTTTACATTTGTCAAAGATGATATATTTTTTACAGTAACAAACTAATGTAGATATAAATGAGAATGGGATATAGATCGATTTTTTTATTATTTAGTAGCTTATTCGTTCTCATTTCATGCCAGGATGATGAGGACATAGACAAACCAATTCTTTCAGATGTAGACATAGAATTGACAATCGGTGATAAAATATATGCAGTAGTAGGAGATACTTTAAAAATTTATTTTAATAGTATTATTAACTATGACGCTGAAAATTGCGGTTTAGCTTTGAAATGCGACAAAGGGAACAGTTATAGTAAATACTGGCGATATATACCAGATTCGAAAGATGTCGGTGAATGTACGATGGAACTCCAAATCTATGATTTCAAGGGAAATATACTTGATCGTAAAGATGTAACTCTTATTACTAGAAAAGCTAAAAATCCGAAGTCTCGCCAGAATATCTTATGTTTGGGGAATAGCTTAATGTATGCTGGACAGACTCCAATAGAATTAAGTCGCCGATTAAAAAATACTCCGGGAGTGGCTCAACTACCTGAAGGGCTATCTTTAACTAACTTTTATTTGGTCGGTCGATTACAAAATGATAGTCATACTATTGGTTGGGAAGGAAACCCCGGTTGGACTTGGCAAAAATATATAGATGGTTTTGATATCCGATCTTATGTCGATCAATATTGTAATGGACAACTTGATTATATCTATTTACAGTTAGGAATCAATGAATTATTATGGCTAGATCCATTTGCCGATCAATCTTTTATTATAAATGGAGCAAAAAAAATTATTAATCGGATTCATAAAAGTTTCCCGTCTTGCCGGGTTCTGTTAGGTAGTGCTTTGCTGCCTTCCCAAAATGGTGGATTGGGTAATAAATATCCGGCTAATATAACTTCCGGTATTTATGGAGAGAAAGGTTTTAACTTGAAAGTTCATCGTTTGAATAAGGCATACAATGATTTGGCTAATTCTCCCGATTATGTCTCTTTTACGTATTTTATAGACAATAATGCTCTCTAAATGCCTACCCTAGTATAGAACGTCCTTCTGATAATTATGTTCCGGGGAATGAGACTATAGATACCGATGGAATACATCCTACCAATATTGGTTATTGGCAAATAGCTGTTGGTATATTTCGTGGATTGATCGGAATTCAATAGATATTTACTTGTTATTATTTACAATTAATTTCTTCTTGGGTAGAAAAAGATTCTGACTCAGGATTAGTATCGCAAATATGTAACATTGTTGAATGTAACAAATAATAATAACCGCGCATTGAGCCTTTAATAAAGAAAGGATTCGGATAAAATATCATTCGGAGAACGGTTACTGAAAATTGATAGAAGAGATTGCACATTTTGTTGGTGCAGTCTCTTCTTTTTTTCTATATCTTTGCGACACTAAAAAAACAAATAATGAAATAACGTTTAATCTTTGTTATGAAACAGCTAAGTCTTCCTTCTAATGCTACTTTGAAAAGTGCTGTCGTCGACTACTCTTTTATCGTGGTCGGGGCTTTTCTTCAGGCACTGAGTTATGTATTGTTCCTTGCTCCTTTTAAGATTGTTCCGGGAGGGTGTTATGGTATTTCCATTGTGATACATTATGTAACGAAAGGGGTTTTCTCGATTTTTCCGGATGGTTTGCCGATGGGTGCTACTGCTTTATGCTTTAATATTCCGTTGATGATCCTGGCAATGAAAAAGATCGGTCTGTCGTCCGGTCCTAAAACGATTGTGACATTCCTTCTGATATCCATCTTTACGGATACTTTGTCGTATTTCTGTGGAAATGAACCGTTGGTGGAGAACGATACTTTTATAGCCTGTTTTTATGGCGGAGCAATATTGGGTATCGGTGTAGCCTGTATTTTTAAGGCGCAAAGTACGAGTGCAGGAACAGATGTTCTTGCCCGCGTGATAGCCAACAATTCCAATCTGAAAGTCAGCAATATGATCATTCTGCTGGATTCGGCAGTCGTATTGCTGGGCTTAATCGTCTTTAAGGATTGGGCTGTTCCTTTGTATTCCTGGTTCACTATTTTCGTATATGGCAAGGTTGTTGAGATGTTCCAGACGGAAAACCCGAACCGTGCCGTATTTATCGTGTCGAAAAAGACACAGGAAATAAAGGATCTTATTGTCGGAAAGATGGGGATGCGCGGTACATTCCTGCACGGACGGGGAATGTATGAAGGTAAGGAGAAAGAGATCATTTTTACAATAGCCGAACGTAAGGACATGCCGCGTTTGAAAGATGAGATCAAAGAGATAGATCCGAGTGCCTTTATATCGACAATGCATGCAAGCAAGGATTCTCCTCGTCCGGGAATTTGAGGAATTGAAAAATGATAATTGAAAATTGAAAATTAAATGACGGGAAAACGTGCAAACCGACATTAATTTTCAATTTTCAACTTTCAATTTTCAATTATTTCCTATCTTTGCCGAACTTTAAACTAACATATAGAAAAAGTAATGCCTAATATCTCACAGCGGGGTGTCGACATGCCGGCTTCCCCCATTAGAAAACTAGTTCCGCTAGCCAATAAGGCTAAGGCAAAGGGTACCAAGGTGTACCATCTGAATATCGGTCAACCGGATTTACCTACTCCTGAAGTCGCGATGGAGGCCATGCGCCGTATTGACCGTAAAGTTTTGGAGTATTCTCCCAGTGAGGGAATACGTAGTTTCCGTGAGAAATTGGTTACCTACTATGCGAAATTCAATATCAATGTAGATGTTGACGATATAATCATCACTACCGGTGGCTCCGAAGCTGTATTTTTTTCTTTTATGGCTTGCCTGGACCCGGGTGACGAAATCATTGTTCCGGAACCTGCGTATGCGAACTACATGGCTTTCGCTATCTCCTGCGGGGCTGTGATCAAAACGGTTCCGTCCACTATCGACGAGGGGTTCGCTCTTCCATCGGTAGAACGTTTTGAGGAACTGATCACACCGCGTACGAAAGCGATCCTGATCTGTAACCCGAACAATCCGACCGGTTATCTCTATACACAAAAGGAGATGGATCAGATCCGTGATATCGTGAAGAAGTACGATCTGTTCCTTTTCTCGGATGAGGTATATCGCGAGTTCTGTTATACCGGGGCCCCTTATATCTCTGCTTTCCATTTGAAAGGGATAGAGAATAACGTGGTGTTGGTCGATTCAGTGTCTAAACGTTACAGCGAATGCGGTATCCGTATCGGTGCGCTGATCACGAAGAACCAGATGGTGAAGGAAAATGTTATGAAATGGTGTCAGGCCCGTTTGAGTCCTCCATTGATCGGACAGATCATTGCCGAGGCTTCATTGGATACGCCTGAAGAGTATATGCTGGAGGTGTATAACGAATATGTGGAACGTCGTAAATTCCTGATCGACGGCTTGAATCGTATTCCGGGATGCTATTCTCCGATCCCTATGGGAGCATTCTATACCGTAGCCAAGTTGCCGGTAGACGATGCCGACAAGTTCTGTGCCTGGTGTCTGGATGAGTTCGAATATGAGGGACAGACGGTTATGATGGCTCCGGCTTCCGGTTTTTATACAACACCCGGCTTAGGAAAGAACGAGGTTCGTATCGCTTACGTCCTGAAAAAGGAAGACTTAGCTAATGCACTGATCGTCTTAGCAAAGGCACTGGAGGCATATCCGGGAAGAGTCGTTTAATCAGTTGGCAGTTGACAAGTGACAGTTGGCAGTTAAATGTTTGTTCAATTGTCGATTGTCAACTGTCAACTATCAACTGAATCGAATTGAACTTAGAACTATTTATAGCGCAAAGAATTCATTTTAGCAAAGAGGGTGATCGTCAGGTCACACCTCCTGCTGTGCGTATTGCCATAATCGGTATTGCACTCGGGCTGGCTGTGATGATTCTTTCTGTAGCGATCGTAATTGGTTTTAAGAAGGAAGTCCGTAATAAGGTGATCGGGTTTGGTTCTCATATCCAGATCACTAACTTTGATAATAATAGTTCGTACGAGTCGACACCGATAGCGGTAAGCGATTCTTTGCTTCAGGCGCTTCATGCGTTTCCCGGGGTTCGCCATGTGGAGACTTTTGCCACGAAGATGGGGATTATGAAGACCGATAACGATTTTCAGGGAGTTGTATTGAAAGGGGTGGATACGGATTATGACTGGTCTTTCTTTCGCAATAACCTGAAGGAGGGCGAAATACTCACGATAAATCCGGATAAAACTTCCACAGATGTTATTATTTCCAGATATCTGTCTAATCTGCTTGGTCTTAAACTGGGGGATTCTTTTCTGACTTATTTTGTACAAGAAGATGTCCGTGCACGTAAATTTACGATTACAGGTATTTATGAGACGGGATTCCTGGATTATGATAAGTTGTTTGTATTGGCTGATATCAAGCAGATCCGCCGTTTGAACGGTTGGGAAAAGGATCAGGTGAGCGGTCTGGAATTACTGGTCGATGATTATGACGATCTGGATCAGACTGCGGAGGATTTGTATTTCGATCTCGTAGAGAAGCAGGACCGGAACGGGAATACCTATTTTGTTCGTTCGATAAAGGAAATGAACCCCATGATCTTTAACTGGCTGGATGTATTGGATATAAATGTGGTGGTGATATTGGTCCTAATCTTTGCAGTAGCCGGATTTACCATGATCTCAGGCCTGTTGATCATCATTTTGGAACGAACCAATATGATCGGTATCCTGAAAGCACTGGGGGAAAACAATACCAGTATCCGTAAAGTCTTTCTTTATATTTCTTTTTTCCTTATCGGGAAAGGAATGCTTTGGGGGAATGTGATCGGTATTGCTATTTGTCTGATACAGTCTCATTTCCATATTATCACGCTTGATCCTTCCACTTATTATCTGGATGCAGTTCCCATCGACCTGAATATTCTATCGCTTGTCCTGTTGAATATCGGAACTTTATGTGCGTCTATGCTGATGATGCTGGGCCCTTCTTACCTGATCACCAAGATCGATCCGGCAAAAAGTATCCGTTTCGAATAATCTTTATTTGTTTCCCAACCGGAAAGTGTAGTCGTTTTTCCCGCGAAACGCCCGGTATATCCTTACATATAGGTTGAATAAAGGTAGAATCAGTTCAAGGAAGAATAACCAGCCTGTTACCGGCTTCTGCTGTAACAAATGAGCTGATTTATGCAGGATTGTCGCTTTCACTACAAATCTGGTGATATACAACAAGCCTGCGAGAACGGATAACAGCCAGTTTCCGTAAATACCGAGAACGATTGCGGCAACAACCGCCAGGAAGAAGAGGAAATAACTCATGCTTTCCATCCTGTAGAAAGTCAGTGTCCCCCCCTTATAATGACGATGGGTGGCAGCGCGTGAAACTTTCATTTCTTTCCACATACCGAACCGTTCTATTTTTGCCATTTCAGTGATGCTTTCGGGAGTATATTCCACTTTTGTGTTTTTACCGTTTGCCGCTTCGTTGATAAACAGGTCGTCGTCTCCGGCGTGCAGGCTCAAGGATTTATAGTATCCTTTGTGGGCAAAGAATAAATCTTTTTTATAAGATAGGTTACGTCCGTTGCCGACATAAGGGTGGCGGGTTAAGGCTGAGGATATATATTGTAGTCCGCTCATCAGGTTATCGTAAGCGACTAGTTTATGGAAGAAGCCCTTATGGTTGCCGTAAGCACAAAATCCCAATACGATACTGGTTTCTTTATTATAGTTACGTGCCATCGTGGAGATCCAGTTCTTACTCATTGGCTCGCAGTTCGCTTCCGTGAAAAGGAGGACGTCGTGTCGGGCAGCTTTGATTCCGACAGTCAGGGCCAGTTTTTTTCGGCTCAGGTATTTTACGTCTTCCGGAATATAGGTGTGATACAGATGTTTATTGTCGTTTTTTAGCTTTTTCAATACTTCATCGCTCTCGTCCGTAGAGCCGTCATTCACCACGATTACTTCATATTCGGGATAGTCCTGAGTCAATAAAGATGGTAAATGTCTCCGTAGGTTTTCGGATTCGTTTTTTGCATAGACAATAACAGATACGGCCGGTTGGGCCTCTTTTTTCTCTGTATTGTTTCTCTTGGATTCCTTTAATGGGCGGGCGTATGTCACCAGATAATACAAAAGTTGAATGATAAATAAACCGGCAGTTATACCTGCCAGGATCAGTTCTATATTGTTGAGTATAAATAAGTCTTTCATTATCGAGGCTGTATTTTTAAAAAACGTACAAATGTACATGTTTCCTGCTTAATAACCATATTATCCCAGTAAATGTGCAATTAATGTAAAAGGCGGACGGAAAGAAGACAGTACTTTTGTCGCGGTAATTTTAATAGGAATAACGTGATGAATAGAAAAATGGGAATTGTGGTTCTGGTCCTTTCCTTACTGGCTGCACTGGAACCTTTGAGTATAGACCTTTATCTTCCTGCTTTTACGGATATTGCCGAAAGTCTGCAGGTCTCTCTGAGTGAAGTACAAATATCCTTATCCATCTTCCTGGCGGGTTTTGCTATCGGGCAACTGTTTTGGGGATCGCTTTCCGATTATTACGGACGGAAAAATCCGATCTTGCTCGCGACTGCTTTATATACCGTCAGTTCGTTTGCTTCCATCTATGTGACTTCGATCGAACAACTTTGGGTGATCCGTTTCTTTCAGGCTTTCGGAGGATGTGCCGGTGTTGTGGTCGGACGTGCAGCGGTGAACGATTTGTTTGTGAATGAACAACGGACGAAGGTGTTCTCTTTATTGGTGATTATTTCAGGTATTGCTCCTGTAATTGCTCCGACTATCGGCAATTTGCTGTTGAAACAATGGCATTGGCACGGGGTGTTCAATACGATGGCGTTGTTAGGTGCTTGTACCATTCTGCTGACCTGGATATTCCTTCCGAAAAGTAAATCGATACCTTTACCCGAAGGTGTGAAAGCGAAGAAACCTTCGTTGCGGGAGATGGTGAAAGGGTACGTACGGGTGATGAAAGTTTGGCCGTATATGGTTTATACGATAATAGGCTGTATGGCTTACGGTGGTTTGATGGTATATGTTTCCAATGCTCCGTTCCTGATCATGGAAAAGGGCGGAATGTCGGGAGATATGTTTGCCATTATTTTCGCGGTCAATTCGTTGGGCTTGATGTTCGGTACCTATATTATTAATTTCTTTCTGAAATATATGACGTTGAAGAAGCTGGTGAGATATACGCTTGCTTTTCAATTGTTGATCGGGGTGTTGCTGGTGGTAACTTCGTTGGTGTCGACTTCTGTCGTGCCTTTATTGGTGTTGGTTTTCCTGAATCTGATCCCGATCGGATTGTTGCTGCCGGCAACGACTTCGCTTGGACTGGCTTATTTTAAGGAAGACAGCGGGGCGGCTTCGGCATTGATGGGATTTCTGCAATTGTTGTTTACCGGGATACTGTCGGCTGTGGTCAGTTTCCTGCAGAACAATTCGGTGGTGCCGATGATGTGCGGACTGTTCGTTTGCGGGCTAACCTCTTTTATGCTGTTGTTTGTCGATACGCGGCGACGGTTGGCGATGATCAAAGTCCGTTCATGACAGGTCTTTCTTCAATAACGACCGGAATTGTTCGGGGGTACAGCCGCTTTGTTCCTTGAAGAAGCGGGTAAAATAAGAAGCTTCGCTGAATCCCAGGTTGAACGCAATTTCCTTGAAGCTCGAAGCACCGGAACTGATCATGCGTTTGGCTTCCAGTAATAGCCGTTGGTCTATCAGTTGTTTGACTGTGTGGCCGACGGCCTTTTTTGTCAGTTCGTTCATCCGTTTGTTGCTGAGGTTTACTTCGCAGGCGTAGAAGTCGGTGGATCGCTCGTTGATGTAATATTTGTCTATCAAGGACAAGACTTTACTGACGCGTATATCCTGGTCGACCCGGGTATCGGTGTATAATAATAACAGATGGGTGATCAAGGCGTGCATGTATGAGTTGAGCAGGCTTTTTCGGTGCAGCCCTTCATGTTCGGTGTAGATCAGTTGAATGATTTGGCGGATAGCCGGGATTTCTTTCTCCGGGAGAAGAAGCATAGTTGGAAATGTATGATCCGCATACCTCTCGATATGAAGGCAGAGACGCTCGAAATAATCGGGATTGATGGCGAACAGGAATCCTTTCTGATCTTTTAATTTCAGTGTATGTACTTGTCCTGGACGGAGCAGGTAAAGCAGGTTTGCTTGCAATGGATATTCGACGAAGTCGATATTGTGGCTTTCGTTTGTCCCCGTTTCCGTAAAGAATTGCAGTTCGTAGAAATTATGTCGGTGCGATCCCTGAAAATTCAAAGGCGCGCAGTTCTCGATCCGTTCGACGACGAAGAAGTCCGTTTCATCCAGGTTATGTACGGGAATATTATCTAAGAACATTTCACTATATTTTATCGCAAAGATAGCTTTTTAATCCTTATTTTTGTGTGGCATATCCTCCTGAAATATGAATGAAACTGTTCTCGAAAAACTAAAGATATTAGCTGAATCGGCTAAATATGATGTATCCTGCGCGTCAAGCGGTACTTCCCGTTCCAAGAAAAGCGGAATGATAGGAAGCGCGGCGGGGTGGGGTATTTGCCATAGTTTTGCGGAAGACGGACGGTGTATTTCTTTATTGAAAATCATGCTGACCAATTCATGCATGTATGATTGTGCTTATTGCATCAACCGCCGGAGCAACGACCTGCCGCGGGCGACGCTTTCCGTTTCGGAGTTGGTCGATCTGACGATCGAGTTCTACCGTCGTAACTATATCGAAGGATTGTTTCTGAGTTCGGGGGTTGTCAGGAGCCCGGATTATACGATGGAGCGATTGGTGCGTGCCATAAAGGATCTGCGCCTGATACACCGTTTCAACGGGTACATCCACATGAAAAGTATTCCCGGTGCCAGTCAGGAACTGGTGAACGAAGCCGGTCTGTATGCCGACCGGTTGAGTGTGAATATCGAGATCCCGAATGAACAAAGCTTGCAGGTACTTGCTCCCGAGAAAGACTTTAAGAGTGTCTTTGCTCCGATGCGTTATATCCAGCAAGGCGTTTTGCAGAGTGCGGAAGAGCGTAAGCGGTTCCGGCATGCTCCGCGTTTCGCCCCGGCGGGACAAAGCACGCAGATGATCGTAGGGGCTACGGCCGACACGGATAAAGATATCCTTCGCCTGTCGTCGGCACTTTATCAGCGTCCGACAATGAAAAGGGTGTATTATTCCGGCTTTATCCCTGTGAATGATTACGACACACGTCTACCGATGCTGAAGCAGCCTCCCTTGGTACGCGAAAACCGTTTGTATCAGGCCGACTGGCTATTGCGTTTCTACCAGTTTAAGGTGGATGAGATCGTGAACGATGCCTATCCGGATCTCGATCTGGAATTAGATCCGAAGCTATCGTGGGCGTTGCGTAACCCGCAGGCGTTCCCGGTCGATATTAATAAAGCAGATTATGAAATGCTCCTCCGCGTACCGGGCATAGGCGTGAAGTCGGCTAAACTGATCGTCGTATCCCGCCGTTATGGTCGCCTGGGAGCCGAGCAATTAAAGAAAATGGGTATTGTGATGAAGAAGGCGCAATATTTTATCACCTGCAATGAACTGCCGATGCATACGGTAAATGAGCTGAAACCGGAGAATGTCCGCCATCTGTTATTACAAAAAGGCAGAAAGAAGATAGACGACAGGCAATTGACTTTACAGTTTCCGGAATAATATTATGGTAGTTTTTATATACGATAAGACTTTTGAAGGATTGCTAACGGCCGTCTTCGATGCGTATTCCCGTAAATCGTTTCCGGATGCGCTGAGGACGGAAGGAGAGCCGTTGCCCCTGTTCTGTGAGGAAACGGTTACCATTTGTTCGGACAGCGGGAAGGCAGACCGGGTATGGAAAGGGCTGCAAAAGAAATTGTCGCAGACCTCGCTTTCGATGCTGACGGTGACCTGGTTGTCGGAGTTGCCGGAGATAGATATGCTGCTGTTTCGTTATATCCGTAAAGCAGTCGATCATCCCCGGTCGATAGAGCTGAATTTCGGTGATCCGGATGTGTTGGAACTGGCTAAAATATGGAAGAAGGTAAACAACGAACGGCTCCGCAACATGCAGTTCTTCCGTTTCCAGAAGGCGGCCGACGGTACTTTCTTTGCGGCACTGGAACCTGTATATAATGTATTACCCCTGATTATTCCTCATTTAAAGGATCGCTTTTCCGATCAGAAATGGTTGGTGTATGACCTGAAACGCGAATATGGTTATTATTATGACCTGACGGAAGCTGTCGAAGTGCGTTTTGAGCATAAGGAGGCCCATCTGCTTTCCGGTTTCCTCAGTGAAAGTATCATGGATAAGGATGAAAAACTTTTCCAGCAGATGTGGAAGACTTATTTTAAATCGATCGCCATCAAGGAACGGCTGAACCCGAAATTGCATCGGCAGCATATGCCTGCCCGTTTCTGGAAATATATGACGGAAAAACAATAGAGGAACAGGATAAAAAGCGGATTCTCATCGTGAGAAAGCTCCAACAAGAAATGGAGAAGGCTTCTCACTGTGAGAAAGTTTCAAAAAAGGATAGAGAACGTTTCTCACGGTGAGAATGCTTCAAAAAAGCAAAAAAGAATGTTTCTCACAGTGAGAAAGCTCCCCAAAACGTTAACGAACGTTTCTCACGGTGAGAGAGCTTCAAAAAATGTGGGCGAACGTTTCTTACAGTGAGAAAGCCCTGAATTTATTTCTGCCAAATCTCCCAGGCTGCGAATGCCTGAAGTAACAACATTTCCAGTCCGTTCTTGACAACGGCTCCTTTTTCTTTCCCTTTCTTCATGAAAAGAGTTTCATCCGGGTTATACAACAAGTCGTATAACAGATGATCGGGTGTGAGCAGGTCGTAAGGAATGTCGGGGCATTTATTGATATCCGGAAACATTCCCAGCGGGGTCGTATTGACGATCACGGTGTATTGCTCCATTATTTTAGGCGTGATCTCATCGTAAGTGATACAAAATTCTTTGGGTTTGCGTGAAACCAGCGTGGCCCCGACTCCCAACTGTTTTAAACCCTGGAAGACAGCCTTCGAAGCTCCGCCGGTACCCAGGATCAGTGCTTTTCGGTGTGTTTCATTCAAAAGCGGTTCAATCGATTGCTTGAACCCGATAATGTCGGAATTGTATCCTTTCAGCTTTTTACCGAAAAGGCCTTTGGTGAACTTTATCACGTTCACAGCACCGATCAGACGTGCGTCTTCATCCAGTTCGTCCAGAAAAGGAATAACCTGTTCCTTGTAAGGGATCGTCACGTTCAGACCGTTTAAGTCCGGATTCTCTTTCAATACTGTTTTGATATCCTTGATGTTCGGAATCTCGAAGTTAATATATTGAGCATTTATTTTTTCCGCCTCAAACTTCTGGTTGAAATAAGTTTTGGAAAACGAGTGCCCGAGTGGATATCCCAATAAACCATATTTCTGCATAGCCTTTTCTCTTTCTGTTTATTTCGTAGGGGTGTTTTGCGAACTACCCTTACAACCTGTGTATAATGAACAAATTCCAAAAGTAAAGGTGCGAACCCGTGCCTCGGAGAATCCCCGGCGAACGAGCAGTTCTTTCATCACCTTTCCTTGCGGAACTACTTTGATAGATGCCGGCAGATAGCTGTAAGCAGCCTTTTCTTTCGAAAATAACCGGCCGATGCATGGAATGATCGTCTTTGAATAGATCCGGTAAAGTTGTTTCATCGGAAAATGTTCCGGTGTGGAAAGCTCGAGGATCATCAGATGACCGCCGGGTTTCAATACCCGGAACATCTCTGCTATCCCTTGTTCGATATTTTCAAAGTTACGTACTCCGAATGCAGCAGTTACGGCGTCAAACGAATTGTCGGGGTAGGTGAGCGCCGTACAGTCCTGTTGTTCGAATGATATATATTCCGAGTAACCGGCCCTGGCCACTTTCTCGCGTCCGACCTGCATCATGCCTTCGGAAATGTCGGCCCCGATGATCTGCCGGGCTTTCAGTTTGCGATGCATGGAAATGGCGAGGTCGCCTGTTCCGGTGGCGATATCCAGTATAGACTGCGGAGAAAAAGGACGCAGGAAAGCAATGCCTTTCCTGCGCCATATTTTATCGATTCCGAACGAGAGCGTATGGTTCAATAGATCATAGGTGCCTGCAATCGAGTCGAACATACGTCTGACTTGTGTGCTCTTCTGTTCTTCTCCGTTGTAAGGTAATATCTGTTCTGAACCGTACTTCATATGCTCTTATTTATTTTTCAGATAGTCTGTTACGTTCTTTTCGATGCGGGCCAACAGATTGTCTGTATCGCCTTTTTCGAATTTTTCACCGGTGATATGTTCGAACAACTCGATGTAACGTTCGCTGATACCTTCGACGATAGCCGGAGTCATTTCAGGAACCACCTGTCCTGCTTTACCTTGGAAACCGTTATCCATCAACCATTCGCGAACGAATTCTTTTGAAAGCTGTTTCTGCGGTTCACCTTTGGCGAAACGGTCTTCATAACCTTCGGAATAGAAGTAACGGGAAGAGTCGGGAGTATGGATTTCGTCGATCAGGTAGATCTTACCGTCACGGTGTCCGAATTCGTATTTGGTGTCGACCAGGATCAGGCCGCGTCCGGCTGCGATCTCTGTTCCGCGTTTGAACAAATCCATTGTATATTTTTCAAGTACGGCGTAGTCTGCTTCAGAAACAAGTCCCTGTTTCAGGATTTCTTCTTTAGAGATGTCTTCGTCGTGAGCACCGATAGCTGCTTTTGTTGTCGGAGTGATGATTGGTTCCGGGAAACGTTGGTTTTCGCGCATACCTTCCGGCAGTTTGACACCGCAGATTTCACGAACACCGCTCTTATAAGCACGCCATGCGCTACCGCAAAGATAACCGCGTACGATCATTTCGACAGGGAAACCTTCGCACTGTACACCAACGGTAACCATTGGGTCGGGAGAGGCCATTTTCCAGTTCGGGCAAATGTCGGTGGTTGCGTCAAGGAATTTGGCTGCAATCTGGTTCAACATCTGGCCTTTGTAAGGAATTCCTTCCGGTAATACTACGTCGAAAGCAGAGATACGGTCGGTTGCGACCATTACCAATACTTCATCGTTGATATTGTACACGTCGCGTACTTTACCATGATAAACACTCTTTTGTCCCGGAAAATTGTAATCTGTTTTAACTAACGCCTTCTTCATGACCAATTTATTTTTGATTGTTTTCTGATAGTTTGTTGTTCTTTTCTATTGTTGTTTTAGGCGAGTGGGGCTTTGTCTCACTGCGTCGTTTGTCGTCGAATTTGTCGTACGCTTCCACTATACGTTGTACCAGCTTATGACGGACGATATCTTTCTTGTCGAATTCGATCCTGCCGATCCCTTTCACTCCCTTCAGGATCTGCATGGCCTGCACCAGTCCGGAAGTGGCGGTAGGGGGAAGGTCTATCTGGGTGACGTCACCGGTAACGATCATTTTTGCGTTCATCCCCAGGCGGGTCAGGAACATTTTGATCTGGTGCGTAGTCGTATTCTGTGCTTCATCGAGGATAATTACGGCATCGTTCAGCGTACGTCCGCGCATAAAAGCAAGCGGAGCGATCTGGATGACATTGTTCTCCATATATTCTTTGAGTTTTGCTCCCGGTATCATATCCTGCAAAGCATCGTACAGAGGCTGGAGATACGGATCGAGTTTGTCTTTCATCTCTCCCGGCAAGAAGCCCAGTTTTTCTCCGGCTTCAACGGCGGGACGACTCAGGATAATCTTTCTTATTTCTTTGTTTTTTAATGCTTTGACGGCAAGAGCGATGGCAACGAATGTCTTACCTGTCCCGGCCGGACCGGTGGCGAATACAAGGTCGTTCTCTTCGAAAGCCTTAACGAGCAGTTGCTGGTTTTCGGTACGGGCAACGATCGCTTTACCATTCATACCGTGAATGATCAGGTTCTCCTGTTTAACGACTGTCGGAGTCTTTCCTTTGATAATGTCGAGGATCACGTCTTCTGTCAGGGAGTTGAACTCTTCACAGTATTTTTCAACTTCGCGGATTTTCTTCAGGAATAGCTCGGACTCATCTTCATCACCGATTACTTTCATCACATTTCCGCGGGCTACGATGCGAAGTTTCGGAAACAACGTTTTTATCAGTTGCATGTTCGCATTATTCACTCCGTAAAAAATAACCGGGTCTACACTTTCAAGAATATATATTCGTTCTATCATCCGTTCTTATCCTTTTTCCTTATAGTTTTATGTTCTATCCTGCTTTTTATTCAGGTACGCAAAATTAGTAATATTCTTTATCTCCTAAATAGATTTGGGCTTTTTTTTGAGAATAACTATGGGAACATATCTTTTAGTTTCCAGTCGTCTTGCCTGCAATCCCATATGGCATGTCTTTCGATGAGGTCGGGGCTGATCAGATTTTTGATCTTATGCAACAACTGCTCATCGTCGATTTGCGTCAGTTGTTCAATCAGTGAAAGTTTCAGTTCTAAAGTGCTCATATCCATATTCTTTTATTTATGCTGTTCACAAAAGTACGAAATCTTCTTTCCCTTATCCTGTTAAGTCTGGTATTTTTCCTATTTTTGTTTCCCAAAATCAAAAAGGATGAAGATATTTATAAATATAATGACTTTGCTGGCCGTATTTATGGCTGTTTGTGCTTTTTCTTCTTGTAAAGAAAAACGTGGTGAGTTGAAAACCATATGGTATAATGGCAGTTATAATCGTGATTTTAATGATCTGAACGATGTTCAGCTGGCGGTGGCACAAAAGATTGGTATTGAGCCTATCGGTAACCGGGAAGAAGCCGGACATGCTTCAAAGAAAATGAAAGAAATCAAGACCAACGATTATTATGAGGTAGAAGAGTTGAAACACTCCATCCCTTATCTGATCCCTGAAGCGGCTACTTTGCTGGAGGATATCGGCCGCAATTTTCAGGACTCGCTGTACAATCTGAATGCATCTTTATATAAGGTGAAAGTAACCAGTGTTACCCGTACCGTAGACGATGTCAAGAAATTGGGTAAACGTAACTACAATGCATCGATGAACTCTGCCCACCGTTATGGAACCACTTTCGACGTTTCGTGGGTACGCTATACCAAGATAGATGAGAAAGATACGCTGAACATCGACAACGACCGTTTGAAAATGGTACTTGCATCCGTGCTTCGCGATCTGAGACGAGAAGACCGCTGTTATATAAAGCACGAACGCAAGCAAGGATGTTTTCACATTACTGTACGGAAATAAGGTTTTCGATCACCTTTTTCAGTTCATGTTTGGGGAGTGTGCCCAGCATGAGTTCTTTCGTTCCGTCCATTTTACATAGAAGAAGTGTCGGTATTGTGCGGATGTTGAACGCTGTCTCCAACTCTTCTTCGTTGTCTACGTTTACTTTGTAGATATATAATTGTCCTTCATAAGTCTGTGCAAACTCAGCCAGTATCGGGTCCAGGCGTTTGCAGTAACCGCACCAGGGTGCCTGGAAATCTACGATACAAGGTTTATCTCCTATATATTTCCAGTCTTTTGGATCAGCTTCAAAGTTACCAACTTTCCGGATGAATTCTGCTTTTGTCAGTTCTATGGGTTTCATATGCTTTTTGTTTTAATTGATGATGCAAAGTTACATCGGATAGGTGAGGTATGAAATGGCAATATGACTTATATTATTGTCAATTTTCCGAAAGTTGTTTTAGGACTTTTTCTTGTCGTGCATCACTGCTTCTGACAGGAACGACAGTATCGTTTGTTTATGCGGACCTTCCAATAATATATAAATCAGTTCGGCGAATTTGACGGGTATCATTTCATTCTTCACCTCTTTTTCAAGTTTGCAATATAATTCGATGGAGTCGAAAAAGTTTCGGAATATATTCTCTTTAGGGATAATATGTACCTTCTGGCAAGAGGCCGGTTTATGTTGTTCGTTTAAGATACCGGTTATTCCGGGTAGTTTAAGAATATATTGTGCGGTCCATTGATTGAAAAATAGGGCAAGCATGGAATAGTTCCGATTGCCGATGAGCTCCGAGGAGAAATAGGCTCCCGGAGCGATAAGACACATTTCGCCTTCCTGTACAAATAGTTCGGAACCGTTATTCATCAGATGAAGCGTTCCTGATACTACATATACAATAGAATGATGTGTCAGGAAAGTGCGGATGTTTTCCCGATTAGATCTGGCTGAATGTTGTAATACTTTAAAATTCTCTACTTCTCCGTTAAAAATACGCATATTCTTTAAAAGATCCGGCAAGATAAAGTTCTCCACTGTCATCCTCTGCCTTTTGTGTTTACGATTCTGTCAAAGATAAGTCTTTTCCTCCTAAAACGATAGTGCTGTGAGTGTTAGAATCTCTTATTTTTTTAGATAAGAAGTATATTCATTACTATTAAAACAGCTGGATAAGAAGTAAACCAAGCAATACGGAAACGCCGGTCGCGATCAGTCCGGGAACCATAAATGAGTGATTTAATATGTATTTTCCGATATGTGTCGTTCCTGTACGGTCAAAATTGATGGCAGCCACTACGGTCGGATAGTTCGGAATGAAAAAGTAACCGTTTACTGCGGGGAAAAGGGCGATCAGCATATAAGGGGAGATTCCCAGTGCAATACCTAAAGGCAATAAAGCGCGTACGGTCGCAGCCTGGCTGAACAACAGGATAGACATCAGGAATAGAGCGATACCGAATAACCAGGGCATTTCAGTAACGATCTGTTCGATAGAGCCTTTCAGCTCCGCCATATTTCCTCCGATAAATGTATCTCCCATCCAGGCTATACCGAAGATGGCAACGACAGCCTGCATACCTGCTGAGAAAACAGAACCTTGCACGGCTTTGATCCCGTCGGTTTTAGTAGCCAACAGAATAATGGCGGCTGCCGATAACATCAATATTTCAATAATGTAAGCCATAGACAAGGAAGTCCCGTTAAATACCGGACGGATGCTTTCGATAGAACCGAACAGGATAATACCGATCGTAGCCAGAATAAAGATGGCAACCGACCAGGCTGCCGCCTTCTTGTTATTTACGTCCTTCAATTCATATTTCTCCGTCTTGAACTCTCCTTCGGCGATACGTCTTTTGAATTCGGGATCGTCTTCCAGGTCTTTGCCGACATGGAGGGAGTAAAAAGCTCCGGCCAATACGCCTGCCAATGTACAGGGGACAGAGATCATCAGGATATTAATCAGGCTTATATCGAATCCGTGTCCGGTCAGCATACTTAATAAGGCTACGGTTGCCGCGGAGATCGGGCTGGCGGTAATAGCCTGCTGTGAAGCGATCACGGCAATACCCAACGGACGTTCGGGACGTATTTTTGTTTCAGTCGCCACCTCGGCAATCACCGGGAGTACGGAATAAGCGACATGGCCGGTTCCGGCAATAAACGTAAAAATGTAGGTGACGAGCGGACTTAATATTGTAATTTTGGAAGGATTCTTCCGAAGAAGCTTTTCTGCCCATTTCACCATCAGGTCCAAACCTCCTGCAGCCTGCATGCAACTAGCTGCTGCAATGACTGCTACGATCATTAACATCACGTCGATAGGGGGAGAGGTCGGTTCGAGACCGAAGACAAAAGTTAGTACGGCAAGCCCGAGCCCACCTAAAACGCCGAGCCCGATACCACCAAGGCGGGCTCCGATTATAATTGCAATTAATACAAATGCTAGTTGAATTAACATATTCAGTAACTTGTTATTGTAGATTTAGTTTCTAAAAGTTGCAAATTTAGTGATTTAGAACTAAAAACTCATTATTTTTGCTGAGCTAAGAACTACAAATACATTTAAAATGCGCATGAAAAGATTCAAATCCCTAATTTTAGTCGCGTTATTAGGACTGGTAACTAGCTTATCGGCCCAGGTCCGCAGTGAATTTCTGTTAGAAAAGAACTGGAAGTTTACTCGCGAAGATAACTCCGACTTTATCAAACCCGCTTTCGACGACAGTAAATGGCAATCCGTGACGGTTCCGCACGATTGGGCCATCTACGGTCCGTTCAGCTCCCAGAACGACAAACAGGAAGTGGCTATTTCACAGGATGGCCAGAAAGAGGCAATGGAACATGCCGGTCGTACAGGAGGTCTGCCTTTTGTCGGTGTGGGTTGGTACCGTACCCAGTTTGAGGTGCCCCGGTTTGCCGATGGGAAGAAGGCTACGATCCTTTTTGACGGGGCGATGAGCCACGCCAAAGTATATATCAACGGACAGGAAGTCGGTTATTGGCCGTACGGATATAATTCTTTCCATTTTGATATTACAAAGTATCTGAAACCGGGGCAGAAGAATACGCTGGCTGTCCGCCTGGAAAACCTGCCGGAGTCTTCCCGCTGGTATCCCGGAGCCGGCCTGTATCGTAACGTGCATGTTATCGTCACGGAAGATGCCCATATTCCGGTTTGGGGAACCTTTGTAACGACACCTGTCGTAAAGAAAGAGTTCGCCAAAGTAAATGTAAACACAAAGGTCGATTTGCCTGCCGGAGCCGATCCGAAGCAATATGCCGTGAAGACAAGCCTTCGCAACCCGAACGGGGAAATGCTGGTGGAGTCTACACTGCCGTTGACGGATATCGTTTATAATAACGGTACGGTCGATCAGGAATTTATCGTTCATACCCCGACACTCTGGTCGCCGGATATGCCTGCCCTCTATGTGGCGGAAAGTCGTCTTTATAAGAATGGGACAGAGCTGAAAGATACTTATTCGACTCCGTTCGGTATTCGTTCGATCGAGATCATTCCG
Source organism: Parabacteroides leei (assembly GCF_023369805.1). Classification (NCBI taxonomy): domain Bacteria; kingdom Pseudomonadati; phylum Bacteroidota; class Bacteroidia; order Bacteroidales; family Tannerellaceae; genus Parabacteroides; species Parabacteroides leei. The sequence goes on along the minus strand of NZ_JAMBQG010000016.1, from coordinate 1,728 downwards.
GGTAAAGGTTTCTTCCTGAATGGTGAGAAGACTGTTTTCAAAGGTGTTTGTAACCATCATGACCTGGGTCCGTTGGGTGCTGCCGTGAATGATGCGGCTATCCGTCGCCAGATCCGTATCCTGAAAGATATGGGATGTAATGCGATCCGTACCTCACACAATATGCCGGCTCCCGACCTGGTGAAGGCTTGTGATGAGATGGGTATGATGTTGATGGCTGAAAGCTTCGACGAATGGAACGTGGCTAAATGTAAGAACGGTTACAACCTGTTTTTTGATGAATGGGCTGAAAAAGATATGGTTAACCTGGTTCATAATTTCCGCAATAATCCGAGTGTGGTTATGTGGTGTATCGGTAACGAAGTGCCGAACCAGTGGCGTGAAGGCGATGCCAAGATAGCTCGCTTCCTGCAGGATATCTGCCATCGTGAAGATCCGACCCGCCCGGTTACCCAGGGGATGGATGCCCCGGATGCTGTTGTGAACAATAACTTTGCAGCTGTGATGGAAGTGGCCGGTTTCAATTACCGTCCGTTCAAATATCAGGAAAACTATAAGAAGCTGCCGCAGGAGATCATTCTGGGAAGTGAAACGGCTTCGACAGTAAGTTCACGTGGCGTGTATAAGTTCCCCGTTGAACGCAAGGCGATGGCAGTTTACGACGACCACCAGAGTTCTTCTTACGATGTGGAACATTGCGGTTGGTCGAACCTGCCGGAAGATGACTTTATCCAGCACGAAGACCTGCCGTATTGTATCGGCGAATTCGTATGGACCGGTTTCGACTATTTGGGCGAGCCGACCCCGTATTACACCAACTGGCCGAGCCACAGTTCCCTGTTCGGTATCATCGACCTGGCAGGTATCCCCAAGGATCGTTACTACCTGTACCGCAGCCATTGGAACAAAGCGGAAAAGACTTTGCATATCCTGCCTCACTGGACATGGCCGGGACGTGAGGGTGAAGTGACTCCGGTATTCGTCTATACCAACTATCCTTCTGCCGAACTGTTCATCAACGGGAAAAGCCAGGGCAAACGTACGAAAGATCTGAGTATCGGCATCGACAGCAGTTATACCGAGGCTGCCCAGAAGAGTTTCGAACGTCAGAAACGTTATCGCCTGATGTGGATGGACACCAAATATGAACCGGGAACAGTGAAGGTGGTAGCCTACGATAAGGATGGCAATGCCGTAGCCGAAGAAGAAGTGCATACAGCCGGCAAACCTCATCATATCGAACTGAGTGCCGACCGTACCAACCTGACAGCCGATGGCAAAGACCTTTCATTCATCAACGTACGGGTGGTGGATAAGAATGGAAACCTTTGTCCGGATGCAACCAACCAGATCAAGTTTAACGTTCGTGGTGCCGGAACATATAAAGCGGCAGCCAACGGTAACGCTGCCAGCCTCGAGTCTTTCCAGGCTCCGCAGATGAAATTGTTCAGCGGCCAGCTTACAGCAATTGTGCAAACGGAAGAAACTCCGGGAACAATCTACTTCGAGGCTTCCTCACCGGGTGTGAAGAGTGCGCAGATTGAGTTGATCAGCCGATAAGGTTATTTTAATGTATAAAGAAAATCCCCTTCGCAGAAATGTGAAGTGCACCCCAAAAGTTAGACATAAAACTTTAGGGGTGCATTTTTTATGTATAGACATCACAGTTTTGAAGAGAAACTAAACATTGTAACGAAAATTCAGCATGGTATTCCTCTTGGGCGATTA
>NZ_JAMBQG010000015.1:0-156332 GCF_023369805.1 Parabacteroides leei | reverse complement strand
GCGATTACCAATGGTGGGATCTGGTGAGCAATTGCAACGCAATGGTTCTGGATGATTTTCCGGCAGATTACCGTCCGGTTGTACATATTATTGACGATTGGTTCACGAACCGGAAGCTGGGAATCCTACTGGAAGGCAAGATCGGTAACGGTAAATTGATGGTATGTAGTGTTGATTTGCAAAAGAATCTGGATAAGCGTCCTGCTGCCCGCCAGTTCCGTCAAAGCATTTTACAGTATATGGCATCCGATCGTTTCAATCCGTCTATCTCGATCGATCCGGCATTAGTGAGGGCTTTGCATCAAAAGTAAAATAACAATACAGAGAATGTGTGTTTCATAATAAAATACACATTCTCTCCGGATAAAACTTTTTATACCGTCACTTCACGGATAATCGGTCTCCTGTTCAAAAGTAGCACCGATGTTAACGCCACGACCTAACTGATTGTTAAATGTGGAAATAAAAGATATCACAATGATCAAATTTGAAGAAATATAAAACATTTTAACACAAAAAAGAGCAAAATAAAAACATAAATATCACATATCGAATCACTTCCAGAGAAAGAATTGATACACATTTTAACACCGATACTCAATAATATGATTCCAAAACCCGGTTTTAAACAAACTTCAACTTCGTTTAAAACGAAAAAAAATTCTGTTTAACCGAGATTGAGCTCCGTTTAAAACGAGATTTTCACAAATAGGAGTCCAGATTTTGAGAAAATAGCCTGTCAAAAGACTGATTTTGCATGCTAAATAACATATTCACAATGCCAGAACGAGTAAAAAAGTGAACAAAAACAAAGAACCGAAATACATCTGTACAGACGATTCACGAATAAAAACTACCCTATCGCTCACATATTCATTCCAGTTTAACAGCAATAGAGAAATTAACTTACACATATGTCATTTTGATATTCACGTAGAATGGCCTGCATGAAGACAAGTCCGACCCATATCTCGTATACCTCCTACAAACTGATGCTAAATTATCATTTTGTCAAAAAGAATTCTACATAAATCAATATCATAGATATAAATACGATTATGACAAAGAAATACTATAATCTCCATTTTTTATCTCTCTTTACCTTATCAATGGTTTGAGATATTGGAGAACATTTCAGAGATAATACCTATATTCAAGATGAAAAGACTGCAGAAGATATAGTTGTCGACAGCTTGGTTTACTATTGGGAAAACCGACATTCTCTTATCTCTAATACCAATATCCCAGCTTACACCGACATAAGCAAGCACTAGTAATACAAGGTACGGCTTGCCCTGTGTTGACATAATTATAAAATAATAAAAAGTATTACTTTTGTCACAAATACCATTGAGGTATTTAATTGCTTTGGGCCGTCCTGGTCGTGAGATTTGGGCGTTTTTTATGATGCGAGGAACATGTGGGGAAACAGACAAAAACAAATAAGGCTAAACAGGTTCAAATCAACCGTTTAGCCTTTTGCCTTTGTGGTCCCACTTGGGCTTGAACCAAGGACTCCCTGATTATGAGTCAGGTGCTCTAACCAACTGAGCTATAGGACCGGTATTTCAGAGGGTCACTCTGAAATCGGGTGCAATATTACGACATTTAATCGGATTTTGCAAGTATTCTCGTGAAAACTTTACTTTTCAGCAGCTTCCTCACCACCAAATTCCATCAGATAAGCCTTGATGAATTCGTCGATCTTACCATCCATGACACCGTTCACATCAGAAGTCTGATAGTTGGTACGGTGGTCTTTCACACGACGGTCGTCAAATACGTAGCTACGTATCTGTGATCCCCATTCGATCTTTTTCTTACCGGCTTCGATCTTGGCTTGTTCAGCCAGACGATGTTTCAACTCCTTATCATACAAGATAGAACGCAACTGACGCATAGCGTTTTCTCGGTTCTTGGGTTGGTCGCGCGTTTCCGTGTTTTCGATCAGGATCTCTTCCTCCTCACCTGTGTAAGGATCTTTAAACTGGTAACGCAGACGAACACCGGATTCCACCTTGTTCACATTCTGTCCACCGGCACCTCCCGAACGGAACGTATCCCACGAAATTGCTGCCGTTTCAATCTTCACTTCGATCGTATCGTCCACCAACGGAGTGACAAACACGGAAGCGAAAGAAGTCATACGTTTTCCCTGTGCATTATACGGAGAGACACGAACCAGGCGATGTACACCATTCTCACTTTTCAGGTAACCGAATGCATAATCACCTTCGATATTGATCGTTACCGTTTTAATACCGGCTTCATCCCCTTCCTGTAAGTTGGCGATAGAGACTTTATAATTATTGGATTCAGCATAACGCAGATACATACGCATCAGCATGGAAGCCCAGTCCTGGCTTTCGGTACCGCCGGCTCCGGAGTTGATCTTAAGGACACAACTCATTTGATCGGCCTCATCACGAAGCATATTCCGGAATTCCAGGTTTTCTACCAGTTCCAACGCCTTGTTGTAAGCAGCATCAACCTCAGCTTCAGTGATAATTTCTTCTTTTACATAATCATAAGACAACTGCAACTCTTCTGCGGCATCATGAACCTCGTTATAAAGTTCAATCCACTTTTTCAGTTCCCTCACTTTCTTCATCTGAGCCTCTGCCCGCTTGGCATCTTCCCAGAAACCGGGGTCCTGCGTACGCAATTCTTCTTCTTCTAACTGGATGGTCTTACCATCTATGTCAAAGATACCCCCTCAGCGCGAGCTCGCGCTCCAACACATTCTGTAGTTGGTCTGATGTTATCATACTCTTGTTCTTCTTTTAAATTTTGTGCAAAGATAGAAAATTAATCGTCAGTTTACTCTGCATACATAGCTTCAATCTGATCGGCATATTTCTGCAGGACAACCGGACGTCGTAATTTCAAGGTATCGGTCAGCTCACGCCCTTCCATAGTAAACGGTTGGGGAAGCAAAGTAAACCGCTTGATCTTTTCATAAGAAGCCAGATTCTTCTGATGTTCTTCAATATGCGATTCTATCAGACGGATAATATCATTGTTGGCAACCAATTCTTCACGACTACCGTATACTATACCTTTCTTCTCAGCATACTCTTCCAATAAAGGATAAGCCGGAACGATCAAAGCACTGACAAACTTACGCTGATCGCCGATAACCGCAATCTGCTCGATATATTTATCACTACTCATCTCCATCTCGATGGCCTGGGGAGCAATATATTTACCATTGGATGTTTTATAAAGGTCCTTGATGCGCTCTGTAAAGAACAACACATTACCTTCCAGGCGTCCGGCATCTCCAGTACGGAAAAATCCGTCTTCCGTAAACGAACGGGCGTTTTCTTCCGGCTTGTTATAATATCCGGTTGTTACCGTCTTACCTTTTACCAGGATTTCACCATTGCTTTCATCTATTTTTACTTCCACACCCGGCATGATCTCACCAATAGAACCAAACTGGAAACCTATCTCCGGATAGAAACATACGGTTGCCGTAGTCTCACTCAAGCCATAGCCATAAACAATAGGAATATTAACAGATTGCAGGAATTCGTTCACCGTATCAGACAATGGAGCCCCGGCCACAGGAAACAGACGTCCCCTTTCGATACCCAATACCTTCTTCAACAAAGTGAAAACAGTCTTGTCATAAAATTTAAACTTGGATTTCAAGCAGAAAGGAGCCTGAAGCCCTTTATTCTTATATTCCAGATTATACAAACGTCCTGTTTCTATTGCGTCCAGGAAAATCTTTTTCATAAAAGGAGCAGAAGAATTGATCTTCTCATGAACTCCCACATATACTTTTTCCCAGAAACGAGGTACATTACACATCAAGGTTGGATGAACCTCCGGTAATGTTTTCTGGATCTGCTTCGGATCCTGATTGATAGCTATCTTCACCCCTTTATGCAGACAGTAATAAGTCCAGGCCTTTTCAAAGATATGAGTCAAAGGCAGGAAACACATTGATGTATCCTTGTCATTTACCATCGGCAGACGGACATCATGAATACGCATTGCTTCCAAATAATTGAAATGATGAAGAATGACCCCTTTCGATTCGCCGGTAGTTCCGGAAGTATACATGATAGTTGCTACGTCACCAGGAGTAGCTTCATTAGTACGGATCTTTACGGTAGTCTCTGCATGTGCATTATCCCCCAGACGCAAAAAATCATTGAAATAGATGGACGTTTTATCGTCCGGGTTGAATTTAACGGCTGGGTCAAATACTACCAGGCGCTTTAACACAGACGATTCTTTCTGGACTTTAAAAGCATTATTATATTGCAACTGTTCGCCCACAAACAAGGTGTGTATATCCGCATCATTGATAATATATTCTATCTGGGCCGGAGAATTAGTGGCATACATAGGGATAGAGATTACCCGGTTGCCATAAGCTCCGAAGTCGGTAAACAAACATTGAGGCATGTTCTGAGAATAGATACCGATTTTCTCCTGTACCTCTATTCCAAACTCTGCCATCGCTTTTGCTGTAAGCATTACATACTCAGAGAAATCTTTCCATGAGATCTTTAACCATTTTCCGCTTTCATTATCGCGGTATTTCAAAGCTGTACGCGAGCCATATTTTTCAGCCTGCTTATGAATTAATTCAGCATAGTGGTAATAAACCATAAATCTTCTTTTTGAATTGATACAACAAAAGTACGGCTTTCCTACTGAATAGCAACACATTCCCTCCTTTTTTTACACACAATCGTACTTTTTGTGCAAAAAGTACTCCCGACAACTTACGGACACAATAGAAAGAGGATGTTAAAATAGAATAAACATAGTAGCATGTATTGCATAGTACATAGGCAATACATATATTTGCATTATAAAACTATAAGAGATGAATGCAGAGAACGTAAAATCACAAATGAGAAAAGGGACACTGGAGTATTGCATCCTCCTGCTTCTCAAGAAAGAGCCGGCTTACACCTCTGACATTATTCAGAAGTTACAAGAGGCTAAATTGATTGTAGTTGAAGGCACCTTATATCCCCTTTTAACCCGGTTAAAGAACAGCGAATTATTAAGTTATCAGTGGATAGAATCGACTCAGGGACCGCCTCGCAAGTATTACCAACTCACAGAGAAAGGTGAAGAATTTCTCGGAGAACTGGAAAACTCCTGGCAGGAACTAAACGAAACAATCAACCACATCAGAAACAATTAAAACAGCAAAACAATGAAGAAGACACTTACTGTTAATTTGGGAGGAACAGTTTTCCACATTGACGAAGATGCATATCAGCTATTAGATAAATATCTCTCCAATTTGCGTATACATTTCCGTAAAGAAGAGGGCTCTGAAGAGATCATGAACGATTTCGAAATGCGTATATCCGAACTTTTCGGCGAACGGGTCCGTCTGGGTCATGAAGTCATCACGATCGAACATGTCGAAGAGGTCATCAACCGCATGGGAAAACCGGAGGAGATATTTGAAGAAGAAAAAGAAGATGAAAAAGAGACTACGGGTAAACGCGTATTCCAGGAACAGGTCATTACCGGTAAGAAAAAACTAATGCGTGACCCTGACAACCGGGTGATCGGTGGAGTTGCAGCCGGCATTGCCGCTTATATGGGCTGGGATGCCACAGCAGTCAGATTAGCTATGATCCTGTTGCTCTTTATCCCTTTCGTACATTGGATGGCTATTTTATATATCATTCTTTGGCTGGTAATGCCGTTAGCAAGAACAGCAGCCGACCGATTGATCATGCGAGGGAAAAGCGTCACACTTGAAACCATTGGACAAACTGTTACAGACGGTTTCGAAAAGGTATCGAATAACGTAAACGATTATATCAGCTCCGATAAGCCAAGAAGTTTTTTTCAAAAAATAGCTGACCTGTTTGTTACAGTGTTCGGCTTCATCCTGAAATTCGGCGCTATATTGGCGGGTATCATTCTACTACCTCCTCTCCTGCTCGTCGTATTCATATTATTCATTGTAACGGTAGCATTACTCGGAGGCGGAGCCAGTGTTCTGTATCACCTTTCACCGTTCGGAATGGATTTATATAACGGAGAGCCTGTTTATATGGTCATCATCGGTTGTATTGGCACTATATTATTGATTGGCATACCGGCAATCTCCCTGCTTTATGCCATATGCGGACAACTGTTCAATCTGAAACCGCTTCCTAATTCCGCTAAATGGACACTGCTTGTCTTGTGGATAATTGCTTTGAGCGGTTGCGTGATCTATTTTGTACATGTTGGATTACCGGCTCTTACTCCTTATTTCTGGCAAAACGGTTACTCTATACATATATAGAAGGAAATAAAATGATTGTCGTTTAAAATGTGTGTTTAAAAAAGAAGGCCGCTCTGTCTCAGAGGGGCCTTTCTTCTAAGGTTAACAAATTTATGAGTAAAAACCACTAATGAATCATTAAAAAACCACTACCTCTGAGTCCCTTGGGGTTACACAGAAATAGTGGTTACAAATATACGTATTATTTTCAATAAAAAAAGACTTTACCCAATTATTTGTACGCTTTTCTTATCAAGGCGGCAATTGAAGCTAATTCATCTTGACTTATTGTCATTTTCTCACCACCAAAATACATATCCGACTCCTTCGTTATAGGGATCAGATGGATATGAGCATGAGGTACCTCCAAACCCATTACAGCCAGCCCTACACGCTTACAGGGAATAGCCGCTTCCTGAGCACGGGCCACACGCTTGGCGAATGCCATCATTCGCCCTAACAATGCGTCTTCCAGATCAAAAATATAGTCAATTTCCTTCTTGGGAATCACCAATGTATGCCCTTTTGCAACCGGGTTAATATCCAGGAAGGCAAAGAATTCTTCGTCTTCCGCAATTTTATGGCAAGGTATCTCACCGGCCACTATTCTACTGAATATTGTTGCCATAACTTATTGTATTAAATTGAAATTTCCATTACTTCGAAAGTCATTAACCCCGAAGGAACTTTGATTTCCACCACGTCACCAACTTTCTTGCCCATCAGACCCTGAGCGATCGGAGTGCTGACAGAAATCTTACCTTCTTTCAGATTCGCTTCCGAATCAGACACCAAAGTATACGTCATCACAGCATTGTTTTTCGTATTCTTAATCTTTACTTTATTCAAAATCTGAACTTCGTTCGTTTGAACACGCGTTTCGTCGATCAAACGGGCGTTGGCCAACAAACCTTTCAACTGTGACAGCTTTGCTTCCATTATACCCTGAGCTTCTTTTGCAGCATCATATTCTGCATTTTCAGACAAATCTCCTTTATCTCTGGCTTCAGCAATCTGGGCAGAAATCTCAGGACGTTTCACGGTTTCCAAATAGTTGATCTCAGCTAAAAGCTTATTGTAGCCGTCTTCTGTCATATAACTAACAGCCATAGTAAATCCTCCTAATTATTGATTATTAAATTAATATTTATACCACATATAAAAAAAGAATCCCGACCAACAACCTGGCCGGAACTCCTTTTTCTCTCTATTTAAGACTAGGCAAAGATAAGACATCTTTTCAAAATGCACAAATCTTCGCAAGTGCTTTACAACATATAAATCTGATTGTTAGCGCGATATATTAAAGTACTGCTTTCACATCAGCTTCCAGGGTCTTCACGTCATCCACACGTTTAACCAGGTTACCTTTGCGATCGAGTATGAAAATCGCGGGGAGTTGCTTCACGTTATACAATCCTGCGATCTGCGAATAAACCGACTGCGGATCACGCACGGTAACCCAAGGCAGGTTAGAAGCAGCATTTTTCCAGAAATGAACATCGGAATCCAAAGAGATTTGATAAATATCCAATCCCTGTCCATTATATTTTGTATAAAGTTCCCCCAAAGTCATATTTAAAGCCGGAGACCATTCTGCCTGATAAGCAGTAAAATTGATCACAACAGGTTTACCTTCAGCCACAGACGACAACTTCACCACTTCTCCTTTCAGGTTCGGCAACTCGACATCGAGAAAACTCACTTCGGTTGTTTTCACATTATCAAAGTTCACCGGACGTTGTGCACGAAGCACCTTCATCGACTGCAGTGTCAGATTATACAGATGTTTGGAACGGGGACTTCCCGGATAGAAATGGTCGTAGCTGGTTGCTACGGCACCATAAGCCTTCACATCATTCTTGTCATACAGGTCGAAGAACAACAGACCGTCAATCTGCTGGAATAATGCAAAGTAAGCAGCAGTCGACATCGGTGCCGAGTATATATATTTACGGGCAACCTCCTTATAGGCCTCTGCCGTTTCCAGTATTCTTGCACGATAAGTCGTGTCTGCTATATGTTTATCTTCATATTCTTTACGCAACCTGCCGATAGCCTGGTTAGCATCCAATTGCGCCAGGGTAATTGCTTTGATCGCTTTTGAATTCTCAGAACCTTCCACGGTATATGAAGTAGCAAATGTACCTGCATCGGCAGCAATCGTGATCGTCTCAACCGAGTCGATCGCAAAATTGATCCGTTGATTATTCAGACGCAGGCGATAAAAATCAGGATACGCCGGACGTTTATGATTGAATTTGAATTTACCGGCAGCCGTCAGTTTGACAGAGTCAAGAGTCTCGACATTCGATATACCGACGTTTTCCAGATACATGGTCTGCCCATCAGCTCCGGAAACAACTCCTTTCACGGTAAAATCGGACGCATTATTACACGCTGTGAATAACAGCATGCATATTCCGAGGACAAGCAGTAATTGTGCAGATATTTGTTTCATCATTTCTTCTTTACAATGTTCGTAATTCCGATGCAAATATACATTATTTTACAATTGTGACACTATTATTCTCAAAATCTTCCCTTTATTTTTATAAAAAAGAACTTTTCTGATGTTTTTTATTTTCATTTTCATGCATTTACAGGTAAACTTTCATTACATTTGCACCAATTTTTACAGATAGAAAAATAAGAAAGAAGATTATGCTTAATCCAATTAACAAGACGATCGAGTTGGCTGATGGAAGAACCATCACCATCGAGACCGGGAAGTTGGCAAAACAGGCGGACGGTGCGGTTACCGTACGTATGGGCAACACAGTGTTGCTGGCTACTGTTTGTGCCGCAAAAGATGCAAATCCCGGTGTTGACTTTATGCCGCTGCAAGTTGAATACAAAGAAAAGTACTCCTCATTTGGCCGTTTCCCGGGAGGTTTTACAAAAAGAGAAGGAAAGGCTTCTGATTACGAAGTCCTTACATCACGCCTTGTAGACCGCGCACTGCGTCCGTTATTTCCGGACAACTATCATGCTGAAGTATATGTAAACGTTATATTGTTCTCTGCCGACGGCGAAGACATGCCGGATGCACTGGCAGGTTTGGCTGCATCTGCTGCACTGGCCGTTTCAGATATACCTTTCAACGGTCCGATCTCCGAAGTACGTGTAGCACGTGTAGATGGCAAATACATTATCAACCCGACATTCTCTGAATTGGAAAAAGCAGATATCGACATGATGGTTGCCGCTACAATCGACAACATCATGATGGTAGAAGGCGAAATGTCTGAAGTACAGGAATCTGAAATGCTTGAAGCTATCAAGATTGCTCACGAAGCGATCAAAGTACAGTGCCAGGCTCAGCTCGAACTGTCGGAAGCATGCGGTAAACTCGTAAAACGCGAATATTGCCACGAAGTAAACGACGAAGAACTGCGTAAAGACGTACATGACAAATGTTTCGCAAAGGCTTATGCCGTTGCCACATCAGGTACAGACAAGCACCAGCGCTTCGATGCTTTTGAAGCAATCATAGAAGAATATAAAGCCAACTTCACAGAAGAAGAACTGGCTGAAAAGGCTGAAATGATCGGCCGTTACTATCACGATGTAGAAAAAGAAGCTATGCGCCGTGCAATTCTGGACGAAGGCAAACGTCTGGATGGCCGTAAGACTACTGAAATTCGTCCGATCTGGATCGAAACAGATTATCTTCCGGGACCTCACGGATCAGCAGTTTTCACACGTGGTGAAACTCAGTCACTTACAACTGTTACACTCGGTACCAAAGCCGACGAAAAGATGGTTGACGACGTACTGAACCATAGCAAAGAACGTTTCCTCTTACACTATAACTTCCCTCCGTTCTCTACCGGTGAAGCAAAAGCATCACGTGGAGTAGGACGTCGTGAAATCGGGCACGGAAACCTGGCCCACCGTGCTTTGAAACGTATGATTCCGGATGATTACCCTTATGTGATCCGTGTAATTTCCGATATCCTCGAATCAAACGGTTCTTCTTCTATGGCAACTGTTTGTGCCGGTACATTGGCATTGAGAGACGCCGGTGTTCCGATGAAGAAACCGGTATCAGGTATCGCAATGGGTCTGATTTCTGAAAATAAAGGTAAGAACTATGCTATCCTGTCCGACATCTTAGGTGACGAAGACCACCTGGGCGATATGGACTTCAAGGTAACAGGAACAAAAGACGGTATCACTGCTACTCAGATGGACATCAAGGTAGACGGTCTGTCATACGAAATTCTTGAAAATGCATTGGCACAGGCTAGAGAAGGCCGTATGCATATCTTAGGAAAGATCATGGAAGCTCAACCGACACCCCGCGAAGATCTGAAACCGCATGCTCCTCGTATCGAAACGATGACAATCGGCAAAGAATTCATCGGTGCTGTAATCGGCCCGGGCGGAAAGATCATCCAGGGTATTCAGGAAAAGACAGGTGCTGTTATCACGATTGAAGAAGTTGACGGATTCGGTCGTATCGAAATTTCAGGAACCAACAAAGATACAATCGATGCTGCTATCAGAGCCATCAAGGGTATCGTTGCAGTTCCGGAAGTAGGCGAAGTATACGAAGGAAAGATATCTTCTATCATGCCTTACGGTGCATTCGTTGAATTCATGCCGGGTAAAGACGGTCTGCTTCATATCTCTGAAATTGACTGGGCTCGTCTGGAAACAGTAGAACAGGCAGGTTTGAAAGAAGGTGATACTATTCAGGTTAAATTGGTAGACATCGATGCAAAGACCGGTAAGTTCAAACTTTCACGTAAGGTGTTGCTGCCGAAGCCGGAAGGCTACGAAGAACGTCCGCCGAGACCAGAAAGAGGCCCGAGACCGGACCGTGGTGATCGCGGCGACCGTGGTCCTCGTCAGGACCGTGGAGATCGCCGTAACGATCGTTAATAAACGACTTTCTTATATATAATATATAAAGAGCTATCCTGCGACAGGATGGCTCTTTTTTTATACCCGGCCTTCACTTTTCAGACACGTTACAACCCATACACATAAAACTCAAACAGATCATTTTTTCAAATCAACTATCATACTATCATTCAGCAGCACACACCAATTGTATTTCAATACACATAGAGAATGACAGTTCCTATGATAGCTCTATTTTCAACCATCATACTATCATAAAACAGCCTGACAAAACCGACTAAGTATATGACTTATTTTCAACAAAGTAGGGACTTTTCTTTTCTGAGACCCGGGTGTAAAGGGTGCTGAGATCCGGGTCTTAGCACCGCTCAAACCCGGGTGCAAAAGGGCCTTAAAAGGGGATCTAAAGGAGAAGAATAAGTAGTTTTCGTGAAAATAACAGCCATATTTGAGCTAAAAATGTAGGGTGTGCTATCGGAAAACAGTACAGGCGGAACAGGCGCATTGCAACGTGAATTACGTGTTGGCAGAGGCACACCTTTTTTAATGCACAAAAAAACCTGCCCCGAAAAACAGAGCAGGTTCTTTACCTCTTATTTAATAATTCGTTTATTTACTGCAAGAACAACGTGGCTTCAGTTGTTTGAAGAAATCGTTGCCTTTATCGTCAACCAGGATAAATGCAGGGAAGTCTTCTACTTCGATCTTCCAGATTGCTTCCATTCCCAGTTCAGGATATTCCAGACATTCTACTTTCTTAATGCTTTCCTGCGCAAGGATAGCAGCCGGACCACCGATACTTCCAAGGTAGAAACCACCATGTTTTTGACAAGCATCTGTAACCTGCTGGCTACGGTTACCCTTGGCAATCATGATCATGCTACCACCATTATCCTGGAACAGGTCGACATACGAGTCCATACGACCGGCAGTTGTCGGGCCGAAGGAACCGGAAGCCATTCCGGCAGGAGTCTTGGCAGGACCCGCATAATAAATAGGATGATCTTTGATATACTGAGGCAGACCTTCCCCTTTATCGATACGTTCTTTCAGTTTAGCATGAGCAATGTCGCGGCCTACCACGATCGTTCCGCTCAGAGAAAGGCGAGTCGATACCGGATATTTAGTCAACTCTTTCAGGATATCAGCCATCGGCTGGTTCAAATTGATCTTTACAGCATTACCTTCACCTGCCTTACGCAATTCCTCAGGGATCAGGCGGCCAGGATTTGAATCCATCTTTTCGATCCAGATACCGTCTTTATTGATCTTACATTTGATGTTACGGTCGGCAGAGCAGGAAACACCCATACCTACCGGGCAAGAAGCACCGTGACGGGGCAGACGAACGATACGTACATCGTGAGCATAATACTTACCACCGAACTGGGCACCCAAACCGATGTTGTGGGCAGCTTCCAGGACCTGTTTTTCTAATTCGATATCACGGAAAGCCTGTCCGCCTTCGTTACCGCTTGTAGGCAGGTTATCGTAATAATGAGTAGAAGCCAGCTTCACTGTCAACAGGTTCTTTTCAGCAGAAGTACCACCGATAACGAACGCAATATGATAAGGAGGGCAAGCAGCCGTACCTAATGTCTTCATTTTTTCTACCAGGAACGGAACCAGAGTAGCCGGGTTCAGGATCGCTTTTGTTTCCTGGAACAGATAAGTCTTGTTGGCAGAACCACCGCCTTTAGCTACACAAAGGAATTTATATTCCATACCTTCAGTAGCTTCGATGTCGATCTGTGCAGGTAAGTTACATTTCGTATTTACCTCGTCGTACATATTTAAAGGAGCATTCTGTGAATAACGCAGGTTTTCTTCCGTATAAGTTTTGTAAACACCCAGAGAAAGCGCTTCTTCATCGCAATATCCTGTCCATACATGCTGGCCTTTTTCACCGTGGATAATAGCCGTACCGGTATCCTGGCAGAAAGGAAGCTGCCCTTTTGCAGATACTTCCGCATTACGCAGGAAAGTCAATGCCACGAACTTGTCGTTGTCGCTGGCTTCCGGATCGCTCAGGATCTTAGCCACCTGTTCGTTGTGCTCAGGACGAAGCATGAAAGCCACATCACGGAAAGCAGCATTAGCCATCGCTGTAAGTCCTTCTTTTGCAATTTTCAGCATCGGCTGTCCTTCAAATTCGGATACCGATACATAATCTTTTGTAAGCAGATAATACTCTGTTGTATCCGGCCCGAGTGGGAACGGTGCCTGATACTTGAAAGGAGGTGTTGCCATATCTTTATTATTTAATTATGTAATTATTGGTTTTATAATTCAGAATGATCCTTTTTCGATTGGCAAACTTAGATAAAAATCACGAATTACGAGAGAGGTTTCACCATTTTGTTCGCCGAAAGGAATGAAATAGTTGAAAGAAAAACATATATTTGCAAGAACATGAAAAAGCTAGTCGTACTTTTCACGCTATGCCTGTTGATATCCGACCATCTGACAGGGCAAATCAGTCACGGAGGAAAACCTCTTCCGATGACGGTATTAAGTACCCGCTCCGGAAGTATATTCAAAGAAATGCCCCCCTTTGACATAGATGAACAATTACGTATCGATTCACTGAATGAAAGCGACTTACGCAGCGGCTATCATTTCGCCTATAAGTTTATGACAGACTTTACACCGGAAAACTCAGGCACCAGTTTTACACTGGCCGACGGGACTCGTGTGTGGCGGTTAGGCATACGTTCGGCCAAAGCTTATTCCATCAATGTATTATTTACTGAATTCGAATTACCCGAAGGTGCCCAGCTTTTCCTGTATAATCCTGACCAGACACATATATTAGGTTCATTCAATTATCTGAACAATTCGAAACTCGGGATACTACCCGTTTCACCGGTACAGGGTGACGAACTGATCATCGAATATCAGGAACCTGCCAATGTTCCCTTTCATGGAAGACTGAAAGTAGGAGAAGTCAACCACGACTATCGGGGACTGAAAGAATATGAACCTAACGGTGACAATCCCTTTTTCTGGTGTATGAAACCGTTAGCCTGCCTGCAACAGGAAACAGATAAATACGATGACGTCGGACGTAGCGTCGTCCTGATCGTACTTAATGGAGAGACGGCTTGTACAGGTACATTAATTAATAACACAGAAAACGACGGAAAGCCTTATATCCTGACAGCCTCCCATTGCCTGAACAACCAATTTTCAATTGAAAATCCGGACTATGAACAGATCGCCGGAAGCATTGTAACTTTCTTCAACTACGAAAGTCCGCTTTGCGACCCTATAATGAGGGGGACGGAAGAGATGTCGATGGCTTCGACCTACTTCAGAGCGACCAACGAGAGTACGGATATGGCTCTGCTTGAACTATTGGAAACTCCACCAGTCTACTATCAACCTTATTATGCAGGATGGAATGCCAAAGACGAGGGAACAGCACCCTATATCAATATCCACCACCCGAATGCTTCCGTAAAAAGGGTTTCAAAAACCGATAATGTAAAAATAGCTACTTTTCATTATCCCGAGCATCCATTTAAAGAAAACGGACACTGGCATGTAGAGGAATGGACAGAGGGGAGCACCTATGGAGGTTCTTCCGGTTCTCCTCTGTTCAATAATAATAACCGGATAATCGGAGGCTTGTCCGGAGGAGCATCAGCATGTTCACGACCATACAACGATTACTTCTACATGTTAAGCCGAAGTTGGGATATATCACCCGACCCGGACAAACAACTAAAAACATGGCTCGATCCATCCAACCGGAACAAAGAACTTATCTGTAACGGTATCGACCCATATGCCACAACACCAGCTATCCGCCTGAGCAATATCAGTGAAAGCGGTAAAATAAACACGATAGAAACGACCGCCCTTCCCTCACCCGGAAAAGGACCGGCTTTCGGTAACAACTCATTAGGTATGACCGAATTTACAGAAATGTATAAAACAACAGGGGATGCCTCCATTTTTGGTGCATATATAGTTAATCCATCTATCGCCAACTCTAAAAATATCGATATAGAAATAACCGTTTACAGCGGAAGCAACAAACCGGAAAAACTTTTACATACCGAAGCATTCAAACCGAAGTTCACCACCTTCAAAGAAGAGGGTAAATTATTTATCGACTCGCTTAAGCCTTTGAGCCGTGACCAGGAGTCATTCATCCCATTCTCAGAACCGATCACGGTATCCGGGACTTTCTTTATCGGTTATAAAATCAAATCTTCTACAGATGGTGCCTTCTTTTCGGCATTTAATCTACCAAAAGGAGAAACCAGTAAAAACACGACCTGGATTCATTATAAAGAAGAATGGATCGAAGCGACCGCTCACCCGGCATCACCGATGAATACATCTCTGTTTATCGACCCGGTTATCCAATATAACACCACATCGGCCAACACATCCATCGCAAAAAGTAATCCTATCCGCATATTTACAGGATCGACTCCAAAAACAGTCTATATCCTGCTCCCGGAGAATATCAGACAAGCCCAATACTCAATGATTACGACAGACGGAAGAACAGTACGGAGCGGAACGGTCTATACTGGCCAAAACATAGTCACAACACCCTCTGTCACAACAGGGATTTATCTGATACGAGTTACTTACAATAATGAAAGTTTCACGCAAAAGATATTATTTTAATCAAAAATACACAATAAGCAAGTCGGAAACGCTGCTTTATTGTATTGATAACGATATAGTAAATACAAAAAATTAACCTAATTATATCAGGAACTCAGGCTAAGGAATGTCCGTAAATCCTGCTATTTATATCCGTTTCGGCAAAAAAGGGGACACGGATTCATTAATAAGTATTAATTAGAAAGATTTTATTGTATCTTTGCTATTCATAACAAAAAAATGCTTTAGTTTTGCACTTTGATGGCTAAGGGACAATTGGAAGAGAATATATAAACATAGTAACATTTTAAACTTACATCAAATTATGAACAAAAAGTTTTTATTGTCATTCTTCGTAATGGCAGCAATTTTAACCCTTTCTTCTTGTTCTAACAAGTTGAAACCGCTAGCTGAAGAGTATATCAAAGCTGAGCCGCAGCCGCTAGAGGCTATCGGAGGCAAAGTTCCGGTAACTATCAACGCAACATTCCCTGCAAAATGGTTCAATAAAAAAGCTGTTGTAACAGTAACTCCGGTTCTTCGTTACGCAGGTGGTGAAGCATGGGGAACATCCTACACTTATCAAGGTGAAAAAGTAAAAGGTAACAACCAGGTTATCCCGCAGAAAGAAGGTGCTAACGTAACAATGAAATCTGCTTTTACTTACAAACCGGAAATGAAGAAATCAGAATTGTATCTGACTTTCGACGCAAAGATCAAGAACAAAACAGTTAAATTGCCGGACGTAAAGATCGGTGAAGGCGTAATCGCAACTTCTGAATTGGCTGACGCTGCTACTGCAACTGCTGCTATCGCTGCTGATAAATTCCAGCGTATCATCAAAGAAGCTCACGATGCTAACATCATGTTCCTTATCCAACAGGCAGAACTCCGTTCAAAAGAACTGAACTCTACATCTATCAAAGATTGGAAAGACCTGGTAAAAAATGCTGACGAAGCTCCTAACCAGAATGTAGCAATCGAAATTTCTGCTTATGCATCTCCTGATGGTGGTGTTAAACTGAACACAGGTTTGGCTGAAAGACGTGAAGGTAATACTTCTAAATATCTGGCTAAAGAATTGAAGAAAATGAAAGTTGATGCTCCGGTTGATGCACGTTACACTGCTCAGGACTGGGAAGGCTTCAAAGAATTGGTATCTGCTTCCAACCTGCAGGATAAAGACCTAGTATTAAGAGTTATCTCTATGTACCAGGATCCTGAAACAAGAGAAAAAGAAATCAAAAACATCTCTGCTGTATATTCTGATCTGGCAGAAACTATCTTACCTCAGTTGCGTCGTTCTCGTTTGACTGCTAACATCGAAATCATCGGTAAGTCTGACGACGAAATCAGCGCATTAGCTAAGAGCAACCCTGCAGAACTGAACATTGAAGAAATTCTGTATGCTGCTACTCTGACTAACAACGATGCTGAAAAGATGGCTATCTATACAAAAGCTTCTGAACTGTATCCTAACTGCTACCGCACTTGGAACAACATCGGTATGATGGCGTTCAAGGCTGGTGACCTGGCTAAGGCTGAACAGATGTTCAACAAATCTAACTCTGTTAAGGCTAACAACGAAGCTAACATGAACTTAGGTCTTATCGCTCTGACTAAGGGTGACCAGGCTAAAGCTCAGCAATTGTTCGGTAACGCTGCAGGTGTAGCTGAATTAGGCGAAGCTCTGGGTGTTCTTTATCTGGAACAAGGCGAATATGCTAAGGCTGTCAACTCTTTCGGTTCTGTTAAGACAAACAACGCTGCTTTGGCTCAGTTGTTAGTAAAAGATTACAGCAAAGCTTCTCAGACTCTGAATGCTGTTGCTAATCCTGATGCTACTACTTCTTACCTGAAAGCTGTTGTTGCTGCTCGTACAAACGATGCAAACGGTGTTATCAGCAACCTGAAAGCTGCTATCGCTGCAGACAAAGCTATGGCTAAAGAAGCTGCTATCGATCTGGAATTTGCTAAATATGCAACTAACGCAGATTTCGCTAGCTTGGTTAAGTAATTAAGCTTACAACCTACATACAAAAGGCTGCTTCCATACGGAGGCAGCCTTTATTTTAATACATAACAGCCAGAACGCAAGAGCAAACCACACATAAATATGGTTCTTATTATATAATTTAAGACAAAATGTTTTGTCATCTTGTCAACCTTTTACACCTTTGCGTGCTAATTTAAATAAACAGACGTTTTACCAGATGAAAGGATTGCTATCTATACTTGTTTTTTTAAGCCTGATACTGATAGGTACTCAGGACGCTACAAATATAGATACATGTATCCGTCACGGGAACGTACAATTGAGTTCTGTCGAGAAAACGATTAAAGACAGAGCCTTACAACAGCAACATGAGTTAATATTCGACCTGGCAGAGAACTGTAACTATATACATATTCTATCCAAGCTGTCACGCGAAAGAAGTAACTCCAATAATTCACTCCGGCTGGAAAACAAATCTCATTCGGATCAATTTCTGAAAGAGTTCAATCTACGCCAGCGTACCAGTGAATTAATATCGACTTTACAGATTATCGACGCATCATCCCTTCATTACCGCTTCGCACATTTTATCTACGAACTGCGAAGGATTATTATTTAAATCAATTCTTACTGATATCTTATAGGCTATTCCTGTAGACAGGAACGGCACAAATTGCTATTGCCGGAAGTAACCATCTTCGTTCGGCAAAGGTTATCTACCTTTTAATTAATTCATAACAGATATGGGAGCTATATCAATTTTACTAATGCTGTTCGCCGGCATTGGTTTTGCCGGCCTGGCTATAGGCGTAGGCAAACAGGTGTCAACGAAACGCAGAAACCTGGTCAAAGGGGAGGCATACGAATGTGGTCTTCCCACGGAAGGAACATCCTGGGGACAGTTTAATGTAGGTTATTACCTCTTCTCCTTATCCTTCCTCATCTTCGATGTGGAAATGGTGTTCCTTTATCCCTGGGCCGTCACACTGAAAGAAGTAGGTGCCCCGGCACTGGTCGAGATTATCTTTTTTATGCTGTTCCTGTTCATGGGATTGCTTTACGCATTTAAAAAGAAAGCATTGCAATGGAAATGAAAAAAGACTTTTTACCCGAAATACCGGAAGAGTTTCGCGAAAACCTGGGACAGAATGTCCTGGTTACGACCATAGACAAAATTGCCGGATGGGCCCGTAGTAATTCACTCTGGCCATTGACTTTCGGAACCAGCTGCTGCGCTATTGAAATGATGAGTGCAGCATCCGCCAAATACGACTGGTCGCGCTTCGGTTTCGAAGTGGCACGCGCCACCCCACGGCAGGCCGACCTGATCATTGTAGCCGGAACAATCACGAACAAGATGGCTCCGGTACTACGCCGTTTGTACGACCAGATACCGGAACCCAAATACGTGATCGCTATGGGAGCCTGTACGATTACCGGCGGCCCATTTGCTAAAGACAGCTACACAGTCGTACGGGGCGTAGACAAGATTGTCCCGGTAGATGTCTATATTCCGGGCTGCCCACCCCGGCCGGAAGCCTTATTGCAGGGAATGATGGCATTGCAGCAAAAAATCAAATTGCAAAAAGCGTATGTAATAGAGAAACCTAAAGACGAACCGGAGTTATGAATAAAGAAGAACTGACAACATCACTCTCCAACCGTTTCCAGGGGAAAGATATAGGAGAAAGCTTCGGACTTCCGGCTCTGACAATCGCTAAAGAGGAGCTTATGGATACCGCCCATCTGCTGAAAGAGGACCAGGCATTTGGTTTCAATCAACTGGTTTGCGAAACAGTAACAGACCGTAGCGAATATTTTGAACTGGTTTGTCACCTGCGTGCGGTAGGCAAAGGACATGAAATGATCCTGAAAACACACGTGGAGCGGGAAGCGACTCCTCTCCTTCCTTCACTCTATGAGTTATGGCAAGCAGCAGAATTATTCGAAGACGAGATATATGACCTGTTCGGTATCCGTTTCGATAATCATCCGCATCTGCGCAGGTTATTCCTGGATGAAGAGTTCGAAGGATATCCATTACGTAAGGATTTTGTGAACACGCTTGATTTGTAAGCTACACAACTTAATAGGTATTAATCATGGAAAAATATATGGAAATAACACCTGACGAATCGGACGGTTTTATCATAAACATTGGGCCGCAACACCCGTCTACACACGGGGTACTTCGCTTGCGTACGCAACTGGATGGTGAAACGATCCTGAATATGGACCCGCATCCGGGTTATATTCACAGGGGCATCGAAAAGATGTGCGAATCGTTGGGATACAAGCAATTTATCTATCTGACGAGTCGGATGGACTATCTCTCAGCCCACATGAACAATCAGGCATGCGCTCTCTGTATCGAAAAAGGAGCCGGCCTTGAAGTTCCAGAGCGTGCGCAGGTAATCAGGGTTATCATGGCGGAATTACAACGTCTCGCCTCGCATTTGCTCTGGTGGGGCTGTATGGGATTGGATATGGGAGCCGTTTCTCCCTTTTTCTACGCATTCCGCGAGCGGGAAATGATACTCGAAATCTTTGAGGAGACGGGAGGTAACCGGTTGACGATGAATTATATTACGCCGGGCGGTGTTATGCAGGATTTACATCCGGATTTCGTACGCAAGGTAAAAGAGGTACTCGCCTCCCTGAAAAAACATGAACATGAATACGGCGAACTGCTTACCGGCAATATCATCTTCCGTAAACGCCTGGATGGTGTCGGTACACTGACTCCGGAGCTTGCCGTTTCACTGGGTTGCACAGGTCCGGTTGCAAGAGGCTCGGGTATTTCATGCGATGTCCGCAAACAGGCTCCTTATGATGTTTACGATCAGGTAGAGTTCAAAGAGATTCTTTTCTCCGGGGGAGATTGCATGAACCGTTACATGGTCCGGATGGAAGAGATGAAAGAGTCTATCTCCATCATCGAACAACTGATCGACCGCATACCGGAAGGTTCCTTCCGCAATAAATCCAAAGGAATGCTGAGGCTTCCGGAAGGAGAATACTATCAGCGGGTAGAGACTGCACGTGGTGAACTGGGTGTATATATTGTTGCCGATGGCTCTGCCAAACCCTGGCGTGTGAAATTCCGGACACCGAACTTCAGCAATCTGACGGCACTCAAACCTTTGTCAGTCGGTTCGAAAGTGGGAGATCTTGTGGCGATCATGTCGACACTCGACCTGATAATACCTGATATTGACAGATAAAAAACAAAAAGAAATGACAAGTTTACAAATAGATTTCACAGGTCTTATCCAATGGATCGGGCAAACATTGTCCGACTATCTGTCGCCGGGCTGGGCATTGGCTGTCGAGTTAATCCTTGCAGCCGTCGCCCTTATCGTAATGATCGTTGTCCTGGTTATTCTGATGATCTACGCCGAACGAAAGATTGCCGGTTTCATGCAGTTGCGTCTCGGACCGATGCGCGTAGGCTGGTGTGGCTCCGTGCAGGCTATCGCCGACGTATTGAAGCTGCTTCTGAAAGAGTGCGTTACACCGTTTAAGGCGGATAGGTTCCTCTTTGCCCTGGCGCCCTTCATCGTACTGACCACCAGCTTTCTGGCACTGGTTCCATTCTCCTATTCGCCGGGATTGCAGTTGTGGGATATCAATATCGGGGTACTTTACGTCACTGCCGTTTCATCGATCAGCGTGATCGGGGTGATGATGGCGGGATGGGCCAGTAACAATAAATATTCGCTATTGGGGGCTATGCGTAGCGGTGCACAGATCGTGAGTTACGAGCTTTCAGTCGGCATGTCGTTGATTGCCGTGATTGCCATGAGCGGCTCACTGTCGATTCTCGACATTATTAACTCGCAGGCCGACGGATGGTGGATTTACAAGGGACATATCCCGGCTATTATCTCTTTCATGATATTTATCATTGCCTCAACAGCAGAACTCAACCGTGCGCCCTTCGACCTGGCGGAAGCCGAGCAGGAGCTGACAGCCGGATTCCACACCGAATATTCAGGTATGCAGTTCGCCATGTTCTTTCTCTCGGAATACACCAATATGCTGATCGCCTCTATGATGGCTGCAACGGTATTTTTCGGAGGCTGGCAACCGCTCTACATTCACGGGCTCGACGGATTCAATGCAGCGATGGATTATATACCGGGATTTATCTGGTTCTTCGGTAAGGTATTCTTTGTGGTGTTCCTGATCATGTGGTTCCGCTGGACATTTCCACGTATCCGTATAGACCAGCTGCTTCGTCTGGAATGGAAATACCTGCTGCCCATCAGTATTGTCAATGTACTTATTGCAGCGACGGTTGCGGTATTCGAATGGTATATATAAACAGATAAAGGAGAATTGAAAATGAATAAATGCATAAACTATATATACTCTATCGGTGCAGCCATCGGGTCGCTGGGTAAAGGAATGTTCCGCACATTCAGCAGCATGGTGCATCCCAGCCGGATACTGACACAGCAGTATCCCGAAAACAGGGAAACGACACTCTATATTCCTGAACGCTTCAAGGCGGAACTTCATCTGATAGAGGATGAGAACGGTGAACTGAAATGCACAGCCTGTACCCTTTGCCAGACAGCCTGTCCCAACGATACGATCCAAATCAAAGTGGAGAAAGTGACTACACCGGAAGGAAAAAGCAAACGCGTTCTCAGCGAATACATCTACGACCTGGGACGTTGCACTTTCTGCGGCCAGTGCGTGGACTCCTGTAATTTCGGGGCACTGGAGATGACCAATCATTTTGAAAACAGTGAATATAACAAGCGGAAACTGGTGAAGTTCCTCAACGAGCATCACCTGCCCGCTAATAGAAAGGAGGAACAAATATGAATGCCGAAGCAGTTCTATTTTACGTACTTTCAGCAGGGATACTCACACTGGGTGCGCTCTGTGTATTCAGCCGGAGCATTTTCCGGTCGGCCGTCTTCCTGCTCCTCTGCCTGATAGGGGTAGCGGGGTTGTATATAATGATGGAGATGAACTTCGTGGCTGCCTTGCAGATAATGATCTATGTGGGAGGTATTGTGGTGCTTATCATCTTCTCCATCTTCCTGACCCACAATACAGGGGCGAAGTTGCCACTGCCTATTCCCCGGCGAATGTTCTGGGCATTGTTTCTGCCCTTCAGCGGTTTTATGCTGGTACTGTGGGTATTGTTGCACCATCCGTTCCGGTCGGAAACGATCTCCCCAAAGATACTCGACATCCATGAGATCGGACATCAGTTGTTCAATCTGAATGAATACGGCTACATCTATCCGTTCGAAATAGTCAGCGTCTTATTGCTGGCTGCCCTGATCGGTAGTATTGTAATAGCACAAAGTAATAAAAAGAAATAAGATTATGGAACAAATACCTCTTTCACATATACTGATATTGAGTTCGGCGCTCTTCTTCCTGGGAGCTTACGGCTTCTTTGCCCGCCGCAATCTGATTACGGTCCTGATGTCGACCGAATTGATCCTGAACAGTGTAAACATCAACTTTGTGGCATTCAATAAATATCTGTATCCGGATCAACTCGAGGGCGTCTTCTTCACGCTCTTTATCATTATAGTCGCGGCTGCGGAAGTGTCACTCTCGATAGCGATCATTATCAACCTCTACAGGAAATTCAAGACCATAGATATCGATGATACAACGACAATGAAATACTGACCGATATGAATAATTATGAACTATATACAGGATTGATCCTTCTACTGCCTCTGGCAGGGTTTATCACCTTGTCGCTGGCCGGTAAACGGTTCACTCCACGTGAGGCCGGCATACTGGCTACCCTGTTACTGGTACTGACCGCGTTACTGTCGTGGATAGTGGCTTATGGCTATTTCTTCGAGTTCGGCAAGCAGGCAGGTATTTACCAACCCTGCCGGCTAATGGATTTCGAATGGTTACCTTTCACCGATACGCTTTCGATCAATGTGGGCATAACCCTGACACCGATCATTGCGATGATGTTGGTCGTTATCCCGACCGTGTCGCTATTTGTCCACCTTTACAGCACCGGCTACATGAAGGGAGAAGAAAGGTTAGGGAGTTATTTCGCTTACCTGCAACTGTTCACCTTCTCCATGCTGGGGTTGGTGATGGCATTCAACATCTTCCAGGTTTACTTCTTCTGGGAATTGGTCGGCGTCTCTTCCTTCCTGCTGATCGGATTTTATTTTAAACTGCCTGCCGCTATTGCAGCTGCGAAGAAGGCCTTTATCGTCACCCGCTTTGCCGACCTGGGGTTCCTGATCGGTATCCTGATGCTTGGCGCGGGAGCCGGTTCGTTCGACATCGAACAAATTATCAGCCGGCTCACCGATCCGGGATCGGCTTACCTGACGGCCTTTACAAACGGCTCCTTTCTCGGCTTTTCTACATTGACATGGGCACTGCTCCTTGTCTTTGCCGGAGGTGCGGGTAAATCGGCAATCTTCCCCTTGCATGTATGGCTACCGGATGCTATGGAGGGTCCTACACCAGTCAGTGCCCTGATCCATGCAGCTACGATGGTCGTTGCCGGTGTCTTCCTGGTGGCACGGTTGTTTCCGGTTTATGCCATTTCGGCTCCGGCAGCATTGGAAGTGATAGCCATACTCAGTGCTTTTACGGCTTTGTTTGCTGCAATAATAGCTTGTACACAGACCGAGTTAAAAAAAGTGCTGGCTTATTCTACGATCTCACAGATCGCCTATATGTTACTGGCACTGGGTGTTGCCGGATGGGGCAAAGAAGCGGCCGAAGGATATACAGCTTCGATGTTCCATTTATTTACGCATGCATTCTTCAAAGCAGCTCTTTTCCTCTGTGCCGGAGTTATTATCCACATCGTTCATTCGGGAAAACTGGAAGATATGGGAGGGCTGCGAAAGAGCCTGCCCATTACACACATCGCTTTTCTGTTGGCGGCTTTGTCTATCTCCGGATGTCCGTTCCTGTCGGGTTTCTTCAGTAAGGAAGCGATTCTGGCAGCTGCATGGACAAGCCATCCGGTCTTATATGTTGTCGCTCTGGTCACCAGCGGACTGACTGCTTTCTATATGTTCCGCATCTATTTCCTTGTCTTCTTCAATAAGAAAGCAACGGAGGAAAAAGCACATGAACCCTGGCAGATGGCTTTACCGCTGATCGTACTGACCATCGGTACTGTATTTGCAGGATATATTCCTTTCGGCGAGCTGGTCAGTGCCGATGGGATACCGTATAAGCTACACGTAAGTGTCTTGTCGAGTCTTTTACCTGTATCTGCCGCGCTGATCGGGATTCTGGCAGCAGCCTCATTCTATGCCGTACGCAATGACCGGCCGGCTGCGTTTGCAAAGGGCCTGGGGGGCTTTTATCAATGGGCCTACCATAAGTTTTATATAGATACCGTGTACTTGTTCTTCGCCAAACAGGTGATGGATAAAGGATTCGGAGGCCTGTTCTCTTTTATAGACACCCGTGTCATACAGGGAACTCTTAACGGACTGGCGGAAGGAAGCTATTCTTTCAGTGTGCTGATCAAACGGATGCAATCCGGCCGTATCCAGACATACGGCTTCTTCTTCCTCGGAGGTATTCTTTTGATGGCCGTATTACTAATCATTCAATACATTTGATAAAATGGACTTACTAACGATACTTTTACTTATACCCGGTATTACGCTCGTCCTGTTATTCCTCGCCAGGGGACAACAGGCAGTCCGAAAGACAGCCATGGCCGGTGGAGCCGTACAGTTACTCTATACAATCTTCCTCGCCTATCGTTTCATACAGGAAAAGGTCGCGACAGGCAATACAAGCGGGTTACTCTTTAATGACTCGTTCAACTGGTTCGAACCGCTGAACATCAATTTCAGCTACGGGATCGACGGTATCTCGCTGCTGATGATACAGCTTACCGCACTGGTCGTATTCAGCGGCATACTGGTCTCCGGGAATATCCGGGAACAATCCAAAGAGTTTTATGTCCTACTTACGCTGCTGGGCTTCGGGGCTTACGGCTTCTTTATAGCAACAGACTTATTCATGCTTTTCTTCTTCCTGGAGATCGCTGTTATCCCGAAATACCTGCTTATCGGTATCTGGGGATCAGGTGCACACGAAAAGAATGCCATGAAACTGGCACTGATGCTGATGGGTGGTTCAGCACTGGTCTTTATCGGCATTGTCATGCTCTACTTCTTCAACGGGGATGTCTCCGGCCATTTCACCTGGAATTTGCAAGAGCTGGCTCAGACGCATCTGCCTGTATATTACCAACGACCGTTGTACCTATTGACCTTTATAGGCTTCGGTGTATTCACAGCTCTCTTTCCTTTTCATTCCTGGGCTCCGGACGGTCACTCATCGGCACCAACTGCCGCCTCTATGTTCCTGGCAGGCGTTTCTATGAAGTTGGGAGGATACGGATGTCTGCGGGTAGCCACCTTCCTATTTCCCGAAGCAGCCGACGAATTATCATGGATATTCATCATTCTTGCTTCAACCGCTATCCTATATGGGGCCATCGTTACCTTAAAACAAAAAGACCTGAAGTATATGAATGCTTTCTCGTCTGTCAGCCACTGCGGATTTGTCATCTTAGGTATTGCAATGCTTACCCGCACGGCTATCACGGGAGCAGTGATGCAAATGGTTTCACATGGAGTAATGACAGCCCTTTTCTTCGGTGTGATCGGTATGATCTACCAACGTACACATACCCGGCAGATCAGCGAACTGGGAGGAGTGCTTTATCAGGCTCCGTTCATCGGTTCCACCTTCCTGATCGCCGGACTCTGCTCACTGGGGTTGCCGGGGATGAGCGGTTTCGTTTCCGAAATGACGATCTTCGTCGGTTCCTGGGAACGAGCGGGGATTTTCTACCGGGTCGCAACTTTAATAGCCTGCTCATCTATCGTGATTACAGCCGTATATATCCTGCGGGCAGTAGGCTCGGTTATCTGGGGAGAAGTACGCAATAAGGCAGTCAAAAACATGACAGATGCAACCCCCTCAGAGAGACTCGCATCAGTCCTGCTGATAGCTGCTATCTTCCTGATCGGAACATGTCCTTTTTGGGTGATTCGTTTGATCGACAGCGACAGTCTTGTTATTGCTCAACGGTTACTGACACAGGCTTTTCAATATTAACTTAT
This sequence comes from Parabacteroides leei, assembly GCF_023369805.1. Lineage (NCBI taxonomy): Bacteria > Pseudomonadati > Bacteroidota > Bacteroidia > Bacteroidales > Tannerellaceae > Parabacteroides > Parabacteroides leei. The sequence goes on along the minus strand of NZ_JAMBQG010000015.1, from coordinate 129,457 downwards.
AAAACAAAAGATTATGAGTATCGAACTCTTCACCATATTACGATTTGAACTGATAGTATGTGTCCTGATCTTTCTTCTGTTGGTCATGAAACTGATGGATGCGGATAAATCGTGTAAACAACTGCTGTGGACGGTCAATATTCTCCTGTTCATTAATTTTGCAGCCAGTTTCTTGCATATTCCGACAGCGACATTATTCAATGGGTTCTTCCGGACCAACGACCTGATCGAATTAGAGAAAACGATCCTTAACCTGGGTGTTCTGCTAATCCCTTTGCTGGCTTCCCGCTGGCTCTACAAACATGCAGAGATCAGCATCGAGTTTTATATCCTGATGCTTAGCAGCTTGTTAGGTGGCTTTATTACATTGTCGAGCGGCCATGTACTGATGTTGTATCTGGGAATAGAGATTTCAACCATTCCTATTGCTGCCCTGGCAAACTTCAATAAGCATGAACGACGTTCGTCGGAAGCAGGCATTAAGTTTATCCTCTCTTCCGCTTTTTCTACAGGAATGCTTTTATTCGGGATATCCTTACTGTATGGAGCTTACGGAAACCTTGGTTTCGACTACCTACAGGCAAACCTGGCTCCCAACTTACTGACGCTGCTGGCTTTTGCCTTTATGATGGGCGGCTTCTTCTTCAAGATGTCGGCAGTTCCATTCCACTTATGGGCAGCCGATGTGTACGAAGGTGCACCGATGGCTGTCACCAGTTACCTGTCAGTCGTATCCAAATGTTCCATCGTATTTGTTTTCGTATCCATCCTGATGACTGTATTCCAGCATTTGTCCGGCGAATGGCTTGAGATTATATCGGTAGTAGCCATCCTGAGTATGACAGTCGGTAACTTGTTTGCCATGCGCCAGCAAAATCTGAAACGTTTACTGGGATTCTCCTCCATCTCACAGATAGGATTCGTATTGGTAGGTATTACAGGTAACAGTATCCTGGGACTCGATTCCACCCTCTACTTCATGCTGATCTATGTACTGAGTAACATCTGTTTCTTCGGTGTACTCGGAGCCGTTGCCGATGCGACAGGCAAAGAAGATTTGAATTCATTCAAAGGCTTCTACCGCACAAATCCGTTCCTGGCTTTAATGATGGGGGTCAGTCTGCTTTCACTGGCGGGTGTACCTCCCACTTCCGGATTCTTCGGAAAGCTGTTCCTGCTGGCCTCCGCCATGGGTGACAGGATGTACATCCTGATTCTTTTTGCAGGAATCAACCTCGTACTTTCGCTTTATAACTATCTGCGTATCATCAAATACATCTTTATCGATACGCCTGAAGATCGGTTATGCGTCGGCAGGACAAAGGTAATGACAGCCACACTGATGTTTTGCTGCATTGCCATTCTTTGTATCGGATTTATCTCTTCCGTTTACCAGTATATCGACTGGGCAGGAAGGTTGACATTCTAATGTATTAAAAAAGAAAAGGCTGATAAGGATACGGACAAACTCCTTATCAGCCTCATTATGCCTAAAAATATGTCTCTTCCCTATACGAGTAAATCATAAATAGTTTATATTTACAGCAGGAAACAAATATATTAGTAACCACCTAATAGACTATTTATGAAACGGATTCTACTATTTTGCCTGATCTGCATTATGCATTCATCCGGCCTCGTTGCCCAGATAGACAGTACACAGTTCCTGTTAAAAGGTTTTCAGGATGGATATGTATTTTATAAAGACGGACGGCAATTCCGTGTCCCAATGAATTACAGTCTATTAATCAAAAAATTCCTGTTTATCGATCAAAATGACAATAATAATATAAAAGAATTCCTGGAACCGGAAATGGTTGCAACAATCAAGATCGGCGAAAGAATCTTTCTTCCGACCAAAGACGGAGCTACGGAAGTATTGCAAATGAACCCTCCTATTTTTGTCCAATATAGAGGCTCGATGCGTTGGGAAGGGAAAAACGTCGGATATGGCGGACGGTCCGAGACCTCAGCCGTAGACTCATACTCAAGCTTCCAGTCCGGAAATACCGTACATAAACTGGAAACGGAAAAACTGATTTTAACCCGGATCGATAAGATATTCCGGATCGAACGAAATGGAAAGCAATACCGTTTTATCAATGAAAAACAATTCCTGAAAGCCTTTCCGGAAAAGAAAGAAGTCTTGAAAGAGTATATCAAAAAGAATGATTTCGACTTTAATGCGATAGATGATGTCTTACAGGTATATAACTATGCTACTGCTCTTTAGACAGCGGTAATATAAATACAAAACATGCACCGGCAGTATAGGAGGCATCTATATAAACTTCTCCCCCCAAACGGGTGGAAATTGCTTTACATATTGGTAAACCCAGACCGGCTCCCTGTTTAAAATCATTCACTTTTTCAAACCGGTCAAAAATAATCTTTCGCTTATCCAACGGAATGCCACATCCTGTATCGCTGACAGAGAAGCAAATCCTCTTATTTATCTCATCCACCTTATAATCCAGACGGATCTCTCCTTCTTCCGTAAATTTGGCAGCATTTGTCAGTAGATTCATTAGCAACTGTTGCAAACGAAGCGGATCGGTACTCATAAAATAAGGAGCATCAGAACAGGTGAAAACAATTTTTACTTTCAGATTAACCCGATGCCGCATCGCATCCAATGCATGCCGACAGCATGCATGAATATCAACTACCTGATAATATAACGTAAAATTATCAGCCTCTAAACGGGATAGGTCAAGCACATCACTAACAAGATTCAACAACAAATCTGAATTATTATTGATGATCTGTATATATTCTGTCCGCTCCTCTTCCGACGAATCGGCCAACAAACCGGTAAAACCAACGATCGCATTCAAGGGTGTACGTATCTCATGACTTACATTGGCAATAAAATTACTTTTCATCCGGTCTGCATTTTCAGCCTTTTCCCTTGCAAATTCCAGATTACGATTTGTCTCCTTTAAGACTTCTTTCTCATGCTCCAGCACATTTTTCAAGCGATGTATACGCAAAGAATATCGTATTAAAAAGATAAGTAAGACTGCCAAAATACTGGAAAACACAACCAACAGGATTAATTGAACCTGTTTATTTTTCAACTCCTGTTTCTGAATTAAAAGAACTTGCTCTTGTTTTTCACGCTCATTTAATTGTCGTAAAGAGCGAAGTTGATCTACCTGGGACAAATAGGCGTTGAGTTTTTTCTCTTTATAAACATTCAACAATTGCCGGCTGGTTTCCAAAACGGATTTCTTATCCCCATTAGCTTTTAATATATTGATTTTCAGTTGAATAACTTCATCATCTCCTTCCTCGATAGGTTTAAGTTCCCAAAGAGCTTGGTCATACTTTTTTATCATAAAGTAGTAATGCCCCATCGCAAACTTATTAATTGCCCATACGAATCCACGTAACGCATCTTTATAAAGCACCTGCTTCTGAATGGCTTCAACTGCTTCTTCTTTTTTACCTTGTAAAGAGTACATCCATATTCTGTATGAATACAGAAAACAACGAGAATATCTGGAATCATAACTCGATACATTTGCAATCGATTCTATCTTTATCAAAGTCTCCTCATAATAATCCAATAAAAGTTCTGCTTTGGTGAATTCCGATTGATAAATATAAGTCCGTACCAGACTTTCTGCCACCTGTAACTTATATCCTAACTGATTGTCTTCTTTATTCAGAAGAGATAAACAAGTTTCTAAATTTGAGATCGCATCCTCGTATCGTCTCGACAACATATAGATCAAGCCTAAATTCTCACTGGATAAAATCAGCCCTCTTATACTACCTGTCTTTTCCGCTAATAGGCGCTGACTGACAGCAATACTCATTGCCGATTCCAACCTGAAGTTTTCACCCGACATATATACACGACACAGATAGTTATATACTTGGAATTGATATTCGACAGCCCTGTTATCTTTTTGCCCTATCGAATCGAGCCTATTGGCCCAAAACACCAAACTGTCAACATCTTTCTTAATGGCATAATATTTACTAATGGAACTCATTGCACGATAACAACAGTCAAGAGAGTCCGCTTGATTTGCAACCTCAATCAGCTGTTTCCAATAGGTTACCTCTTCCTGTTTTCCTGTATTCAGTATAGCCAGTTTTTGTAAAACTTCGATTTTTTCATTCGCGTTATTCAGCTTTGATAAAACATGCAATAAACTATCCTGGTTTTGCTGCAAAACAGCACTTGCTTCAGATGCCTGGATTCGCCAGACGGTCAGAAAAAGAAGCAAGACAGTGATCATCAAGCAATCAATTATGTTAATCTCTGTTACTTTCATTTGTCATCTGCATTTCTGAAAAAGGTAACTCAAAAATAAAACGGGCTCCTTGTGTATAAAGCGGGTCGAGATACAAGCGACCTGCAAAACGGTCAGAAATAGCTCTGCAAATAGACAAGCCCAATCCAGCACCTTGTTTGAATTCATTCAACTTTTGGAAGCGATTGAATATTATTTTCTGTTTATCAGGAGGAATGCCGCAACCGGTATCCGTGACGATGAACTTAATCAAACGACCAGCCTCATCCACCTGATAATCCAAATGTATTTCTCCCTCTTCCGTAGATTTCGCCGCATTCGTCAACAAATTTACCAGTAATTGTTGTAAACGGAGCGGGTCGGTACTCATAATATAAGGCGCATTTGAATAGGTAAAAACAAGATTTACACCGGGATTCACCCGATGCCGGATGGTAGTCAGCGCATGTTGACAACACTCTTGAATATCAACTTCCTGGTAATGTAACATAAAATTATCGGCCTCCAGGCGGGATAAGTCAAGAACATCGCTAACGAGGTTCAATAGCAGTTCTGAATTATTATTAATGACCTGCATATATTCGGTGCGCTCTTCTTTGGTTGAGTCACCCAACAGACTTGTAAAACCAACAATAGCATTCAAAGGCGTACGTATCTCGTGGCTGATATTCGCAATGAAATTACTTTTCATTTTGTCAGCCTTTTCTGCCCGTACTCTTGCTACTTCCAGATTTTCATTAGTTCTCATCAATGCTGATTGTTCCTTCAAAAGGATATTCTTTAATTTCCGGGTACGAATTAAATAACGAAACCAGAATAAAAGAGATAAAAACAAAATGAAGGCAAAAATAATTAATGCAATTAATTGTGAATGTTTATTGTCCAGCTCCTTCTGTTGCAAAGAAAGCTTTTGAATTGCTTTATCATCTTCATTTGACTTCTGAATAGAACGAAGTTGATCAATCTGTTTTATATAAGCTTGCTTATTTTGAGATTTTCTAAAATTCAAAAACTGCTGATAGATATTTAAGGCCTCCTGCTTCTTCCCCATTGCCATATAAATAGCCGCTCTTAAGTCGAAAACCGGAGCTTCCAGATCGGTTTTTTCATTGATAAACTCCAAGGCTTTCGGATAATCTTTCAATAGATAATAATAACTTGCCATTGCCAGATTATAAGCAGGTAATATGTAAGATTTAGATATATACTCTTTATGCGGTTGCAAGCGTTTAATAGCCGCTTCAACCTTTTCCTGTATGCCAATTTCGGAATAAAGTCTTATCCGATAAGTTTCCAAAATAGCACGAGCCTCACCTGCACGATAAGTTTTATACCTTGCCTTATCACTTGCTTCAATTTTTGATAGAACATCTTCATAATCATTCAGTGCCACTTCAGCCTTCTGATACTCCTTCAAATATAAACAGGAACGAATCAGACATTCATTCACCTGCACTTCATAAATATATTCATCTCCTAACTGCTTTAATATAAAGATACAATTCGCAAATGCTTTAGCAGATTTTTCAAAGCACTCGGTAACCATATAAATTAATCCCCAGTTTTCATTACAACAAGCAAGCCCCAACTGGAAGTTTGCTTTTTCCGCCCAAATTTGCTCTTTAACAGCCTCATTCATTGCCAGCTCAAACTCTCCCCGAATTACATATAAACGACAAAGTGCATTATGTGTTTGAAACAAATCTAACGGATACTCTTTACGAACGTTTGTAATAGAATCAAACTTATTTACCCAATAAACCAGTGTATCTAACTCATAAATATTCGTATAATAACGACTTATGTAGTATAGTGCTTCATAACTTTTGTTTATGGAATCTGCTTTGCAGGCCATCTCATACATTTTTATGGAATAGAGTCCCTCTTCGGGGGTATATCTTGATAATAATATCAAATCGTAGTATATTCCAATCTGTTGAGCAGGTTGTTCTGTTTTTGAAAGAAGTCCCAACAGACTATCTTTCTTGTGCTTCATAGGATCACCTTCGTTAGCCTTCAATAACAATGTACTAAAGAACGAACAGAGTAAAAAGAATACCTTAAAGGCTTCCCTTTTCCAAATAACTATTAAAGTAATTCTTTTCATATTACTTTAACCTGCCAGTGGAAGTTTAAAAACAAACCGGGCTCCTTTTATATAAGATGAATCTATTGAAACGGAGCCACCTAAACGACGAGCAATTTCACTACATATCGGTAATCCCAGACCTGCACCTTGTTTAAAATCATCCACTTTCTCAAATCGGTTAAATATAGAGTCCTGTTTTTCCAAAGGTATACCACAACCGGTATCAGTTACAGAAAATATAAGCTCCTGAGACTCCTTATCTATTCTGTAATCCAGATTAATTTCCCCTTCTTCCGTATACTTAGCGGCATTAATCAATAAGTTTGCCAATAATTGCTGAAGCCGTGAAGGATCCGTACGTAAAATTAGGGGGGTATCCGGATGGGTAAAAGTCAGTTTAACACCTTTAGCCAACCTATGGCTAATCGAACTTAAAACTTCCTGGCCACAACTCCGGACATCCACATCCTGGATGTCCAATGTAAAATTGTCCGCTTCCAGTTTGGACAAGTCCAATACATCGTTAACCAGTTTCAACAATAAATCGGTATTTACATTAATAATATTGATAAATTCTGCCTGTTCTTCTTCCGTCACGTCATTCAACAGAGCGGAGAAGCCTACAATGGCATTCAACGGAGTACGTATCTCATGACTAACATTGGCGACAAAAGTGGTCTTCATCTGATCGGCCTTTTCTGCCTTCTCTTTTGCCACCTGCAAATATTCCGTCGACTCTTTCAATGAAAGTTGCTCCCTTTCAAGTACATTTTTTAATTTCCTTATCTTCAATGCATAACGAACAACTCCGATCAGGAGCACGATCAAGACACATACAAATATCAAGGATGCAACCAGCAACTCCTGTTTATGAGCAATCTCTATCTTCTGGCTTTGCAATAACTGTGTTTGCTTTTCCTTTTCAATCAACTCATGCAAAATACGTAACTGGTCGATCTGACGTGTATAAGCCGATATATTCAAATTTTCTATATATTTCAAAACCTCGTCATACGTCTCAATAGCTTCGTCCAACTTCCCTGCAGCCACCAACACCTTGATCTTTTCTTCTAAAGGCTCTAATGAATAGTCTACCGCCAGTGTTTTATTTACATACTTCAGGGCCAGTGGATAATTACCTATATAATAATAATAACGAGTCATAGCAAGGTAATAAACAGATGTATAACCGGGGGCATACGTTTCGTTCATATACAAGGTAGCTTTTTGAACCATCTCAACAGCCTTCTCCTTCTGACCTTTTGCAACATAGCAATTCAGGTAATATGAATAAAGCATACAATAAGAAGCCTTTTCAAACGTCCGATCATCCAACGGATTTGCCAGAAGAATACCTTTCTCCAATACGGAACTATAAAAATCGAGCATTACCTCCATCTTATCCAACTCATGTATGTGTAAATAGGCTGCAGCCAGATAAGACATAATCTGGACTTCCCATACAGGTGCATCTTTTTTCTCTTTCAACAATGCCTGACTCTTCTCTAAAGGAGGAATTGCTTCCTCATCACGTCCGATCATCAGATAAATCAATCCTATGTTTTCATTACAGGCTATGATTCCATTTTTATAACCGAGATCTTCCACTTCACGCAAAAGATTGACTGCCTGATTCATCGCTATCTCATACTCTGCATTTGAAATATAGTATCGACATACGCAATCACGCAGATCAAACGAGGCATATTTTAGTTCATGATGTTTATGAGCAATAGAATCAACCGTTGCCAAAGTAGATAATATGCTATCGAGCTGATTCGAATTACAGTAATAATGTCCCAAGGAAACAGATGCTTTGCAGAATGCATCGATAGAATCATTCTCTAAAGATACTTTCATAAGCATCTTCAGATATTTCTCTTCGTTGGAGGTTGATTTATTTAAAAAGACCAATTTACGGTACAATTCGATTTGTCCGCCCGGATCTGTTGTATTATCCAAAACATAACACAAACTGTCTGTCATTTCATGATACCTGTCATTATCCGCCTTTACACAGCATAAATTAAAGCAAAATAAAATTAACAATATAAATACATATTGACTACAAGCTCTTTTTATCTTCATACTAGTGATGACGGTACATTTTTCAGACAAATAAGCTACAATGATCGTAAATAAAAATGAGACAGGCAAGTTTTCCATTGAAAAGAAAAGGCGATATATTAATATACATCGCCTTTACCCAATAATATTTTATTTCGAATTAACGTCCTTGACGTTTGCGCTCTGTTTCATCCAAAATAACTTTACGCATACGCATATAGTTCGGAGTTATTTCCACATATTCGTCGGCCTTGATATATTCCAAAGCATCTTCCAAACTGAAAACAATAGGAGGAGCCAATGATACTTTATCATCTGAGCCGGAAGCACGCATATTGGTCAACTTCTTTGATTTCGTTACATTAACAACCAGATCACCATCTTTAGTATGCTCACCAACTACCTGGCCGGCATAAACTTCTTCCTGCGGAGAAATAAAGAAACGACCGCGGGACTGCAGGTTGTTCAATGCGTAAGCAAATGCCGTACCCGTTTCCATTGCGATGATCGAACCATTGCTACGACGCTCAATCTCACCTTTCCATGGTTGATATTCAAGGAAACGGTGTGCCATGATCGCTTCACCTGCGGAAGCTGTCAGAACAGCATTGTTCAAACCGATAATACCACGTGAAGGGATATTGAATTCAAGATGCATACGATCGTTCTTGCTTTCCATCATGGTCATCTCCCCCTTACGCTTTGTTACCATATCGATAATACGGCTGGAAGATTCTTCCGGAAGATTGATAGTCAGCTGTTCAATCGGTTCACATTTTACACCGTCGATTTCTTTGATAATAACCTGCGGCTGGCCAACCTGCAATTCGTATCCTTCACGACGCATCGTCTCGATTAATACAGACAAGTGAAGTACGCCACGACCGTACACCAACCATGAGTCGGCAGAGTCGGTCGGAACTACGCGAAGAGCCAGGTTCTTATCCAACTCTTTCTGCAGACGTTCGAATATATGACGTGATGTTACGAATTTACCATCTTTCCCGAAGAACGGAGAGTTGTTGATAGTAAACAACATAGACATTGTCGGTTCATCGATAGCAATGGTGGGCAGTGGTTCCGGTTCGTTGATATCCGCAATCGTTTCACCGATCTCGAATCCGTCGATACCAATCACGGCACAGATATCTCCTGACTGTACCGAATCGACTTTCGTACGACCCAGTCCTTCAAAAATATCCACTTCCTTAATTTTAGATTTCACCATTGAGCCGTCACGCTTACAAAGCATCACATCCTGTCCTTCTTTAAGTTCGCCACGGTGAACACGTCCTACGGCGATACGTCCTACATATTTGGAGAAGTCCAACGATGTGATCAACATCTGGGGAGTACCTTCCAATACCTTGGGTTCCGGTATATGTTCAATGATAGCATCCAGTAATGCGAAAATATCTTCAGTAGGCTTCTGCCAGTCTTCCGACATCCAACCTTGCTTGGCTGAACCGTAAATAGTAGGGAAATCCAACTGTTCTTCCGTTGCATCCAGGCTGAACATCAGGTCGAATACCATTTCCTGTACTTCCGACGGACGGCAGTTAGGTTTATCTACCTTATTAATAACAACGATCGGTTTTAAACCTAATTGAATTGCTTTCTGAAGAACAAAACGTGTCTGGGGCATCGGACCTTCAAAGGCATCCACCAATAACAGGCAACCATCGGCCATGTTTAGTACACGTTCTACTTCACCACCGAAGTCGGCGTGACCCGGGGTATCAATAATATTGATTTTGCAATCCTTATAATTAATAGATACATTCTTTGCGAGAATAGTGATACCTCGTTCCCGTTCCAGATCATTATTATCCAGGAACTGATCCGGCTCTGCCTGTCCTTCACGGAAAAGCTTACCGGCTAATAACATCTTATCCACAAGCGTCGTTTTGCCGTGGTCTACGTGCGCGATAATCGCGATGTTTCTGAGTTTTTGCATCGAAGACTAATTTATTGGCTGCAAAAGTACGATATTTTTACGATATGTATGTGATATTCATGTTGCAAAATATAAAAAAGACGATGAAAATTGTTGCCAGACAAAAAAGTTATGCATATCTTTGTCGCCGCTTAGATAATATAGTATCAATTTATTAAAGTAAAAAGAATCATGTATTTAGATTCAACAAAGAAAAAAGAATTATTCGAAAAGTATGGCAAGTCAGCCGCTGACACAGGTTCTGCAGAAAGCCAGATCGCTCTGTTCACAGTACGTATTGCACACTTAACAGAACACTTGAAAGCTAATCACAAAGATTATAGCACTGAAAGAGCTCTGAAAATGTTGGTTGGTAAACGTCGTCGTTTATTGGATTATCTGATCAAGACTGATATCGAAAGATATCGTTCTATCATCAAAGAGCTTGGTATCAGAAAATAAGAAACTACTTCTCCGGAAGTTCACAAAAGGGTAACTCGGTGACGGGTTACCCTTTTTTTCTTTCAGTAAATTGCATTAGGAAATGAAATATTAATGTAAATTTGCGACGTTTAGTTACAAATTAAAAGATATACTAATAAAATCATACTTATGGGAAACAACAAAATTATCGGAGCCAAGATAAAAAGTATCCGTGATTCTAAACAACTTTCCATCGAAGAGGTGGCCGAACGTTCCGGCCTGAGTGTAGAACAGATCGAACGCATCGAAAGCAATATAGATTTCCCTTCGCTGGCACCACTCATCAAAATAGCACGGGTACTGGGTGTTCGTCTGGGTACATTCCTTGATGACCAGTCTGAATTAGGCCCGGTAATCTGCCGTAAAAAAGACAGTAACGATTCAAACAGCATCGGTTTCACCAATAATTCAATGGAAAACCGTAAGCATATGGAATATCATTCTCTATCGCAGGATAAATCAGGACGCCATATGGAACCGTTCCTGATCGACGTTGCTCCGTCGGAAGAGGGTGTCGATTTTGTCCTTTCGACTCATGAAGGGGAAGAATTCATATATGTACTTGCAGGCGTACTCGAAATAAACTACGGAAAGAATACATATATCCTGGAAGAAGGCGACAGTATTTATTACGATTCGATCGTTGCACACCATGTACATGCCGCAGCCGACAGTACAGCTAAAATACTTGGAGTTGTTTATACTCCATACTAATTGAACAAAGGATATGGAAATACAATTGCAAGATAAAACACTGGGGCAATGGCTCGAACACTGGGCCGAAACGATCCCGGACAAAGAATATCTGGTTTATTCAGACCGTGACCTGCGTTTCACCTGGAAAGAGTTCAACAAACGTGTAGACCGGATGGCAAAAGGTATGTTGTCCATAGGCATCGAACACGGCACACATGTAGGTATCTGGGCAACCAATGTACCAGACTGGCTGACATTCCTTTACGCTGCCGCTAAAATTGGAGCTGTAGCCGTTACAGTCAATACGAATTATAAGCAGAATGAGCTCGAGTTCCTAGTAGAGAACGCGGATATCCATACAATGTGCATCACCGACGGTGTCTTCGACGGAAGTTATATCGACATGATGTATGCTATGCTTCCCGAGCTGAAAGAGTCACAACGTGGTTACCTGAAAAGCAAACGTTTCCCGAAACTGAAAAATGTTGTTTATATCGGGCAGGAGAAATATCGAGGCATGTATAACACACCGGAATTGCTATTGCTAGGCGAAAACATCAGCGACGATAAACTGAAAGATGCCAAGAAACTCGTCAATTGCCACGATGTAGTCAATATGCAATATACATCCGGTACGACAGGTTTCCCGAAAGGTGTCATGCTGACGCACTATAATATAGCCAACAACGGTTTTCTGACCGGTGAGCATATGAAGTTCACGACCGAAGACAAGCTTTGTTGTTGCGTTCCCCTCTTCCACTGCTTCGGCGTAGTATTGGCTTCCATGAATGTACTGACACATGGTTGCACGCAAGTGATGGTCGAAAAGTTCGATCCGCTGGTGGTGTTGGCATCTATCCACAAAGAAAGATGTACGGCACTCTACGGCGTTCCGACCATGTTCATTGCCGAACTCAACCACCCGATGTTCCCGATGTTCGACCTGACTTCGCTCCGTACCGGTATCATGGCGGGCTCGCTTTGCCCGGTGGAACTGATGCGCCAGGTAGAAGAGAAAATGTTTATGAAGGTAACCAGTGTATACGGTTTGACAGAAACATCGCCTGGTATGACCCATTCCCGCATTGATGATCCGGTAGAAGCACGCCACAATACAGTTGGCCGCGACTTTGAATTTACGGAAGTACGCGTCATCGACCCCGAGACCGGTGAAGAATGTCCGGTTGGTGTACAGGGGGAAATGTGTAATCGTGGTTACAACAATATGAAAGGATACTATAACAATCCTGCCGCGACTGCCGAGGTAATCGATAAAGAAGGCTTCCTCCATAGTGGTGACCTGGGTATAAAAGATGAAAACGGTTACTACCGAATCACCGGCCGAATCAAGGATATGATCATCCGTGGTGGCGAAAACGTTTACCCGCGTGAGATAGAAGAATTCCTTTATCACCTGGAAGGCGTGAAAGACGTCCAGGTGGCCGCCGTTCCGTCCAAGAAATACGGAGAAGAAGTAGGTGCGTTTATCATCCTGCATGAAGGTGTTACTATGACTGACGATGTGGTAAAGGATTTCTGTCGTGGAAAGATCGCCCGTCATAAGATACCGAAATACATCTTCTTCGTCGATACCTTCCCGATGACCGGTAGCGGAAAGATACAGAAGTTCAAACTGAAAGATCTCAGCCTCAAGTTACTGGCCGAACAAGGTATTACTCCGGTATAAAACAAGAATATATTAAAACAGACGGTATATTGCCTGATAAAAATAGCCGTTGGCCAACGGCTATTTTTATCAGGCAATATACCGTCTTCAGTTCAGGTCAGAACACAAGACTGCGAAACATAGTTTCCTGTCCAATGCGGAATGATTTTTTATAAATCGGTTATGGGAATCGCTTTAACACTTTGAGTTCCACGATCTACCACAAGCAAAGTTCCACGGGAAACCGTTATTTTTTCAGGATTTGTGAAAGAAGCAGTATAGTTTTGCAGCAACTTACCATTAGACGGGGCTATTTCCCATAGTTCAGACTGTTTACTATTGATACGCAAAGTTACAAATAATCGATTATCAACAAAAGCCAATGATTGCGGCGCATTTTCGAAACCAAGAGATACGTTGTTATACATGAAGCCACTATTACCTTCTCGTATGTTTTTCGGGTCGAAAATATGGATTTTCTTCGTGTTTTGAGCGGTTACGTATATGAGCCCCTCTTCGTTAACTGCAATTCCATATGTTCCGGCAGCTTCTTTTAGATTGACACTTCGACTGTAAATAGGAATCCGTCGTGCCGTCCCGGATTGAACGTCATTTTCCAAAACGACGACCAGTTTACGTTTATCCCGGATCAGGATGCTACCTTGACTGGCTGCCACATCAAAAGCATGTACAGTCTGATAACCGCCTTCTCCCCAAGCCCCAGTTCCGATACATGTTATAAATTCATATGTGGAAGCATCGAATACATCCGTTCGACTTCCTGCATTTGTCACATATATCTTATTGAAAGAACGGGTCACACCAGTAGGTTCTCCGGCAAAAGTCTCTTCTGTATTATTATCTGTCCATTTCCGAATACTCCGTATATGACGGATACCGGAAGAAACGTCGAAAATTTCGAGACTGTAATGACCGGGAGCACTGTTGGCCACATAGAGTGTATTTTGATACAAGTGAACGGCTTTAGGTTGAAATGTTTCGACTGTCGCTCCCGGAACATCCAGTACGGAAATGGTGAAAGAAAGTGGAGAGCCTTCATTGCCTGCTTTATCTGTTTCTGTAAAAGGAATACTAAGTCCGCCATCTATGGCATCCAGCTCCGGATCTTCAATGATATAAGCAGAAGCGGTATAGATATTTTTATTTTCTATCAAGTTCTTGTTTCGCCTTGTATGCAAGAAACGGCGTGAATAAACCGGTAATTTCTTTTCCCTGGATAGTTGCGAATACACTTTCATACAAACAGTCGGGAATCCCCCTTCCGCCGGATAATAAGTCATATTGCCACTGTGTCCGTAGCCGAAACAATGTGCCATTTCGTGATAGGGGGTATCACTCCCGTTAGCATCGTCGGCATAATGGGTCAGATAAACATATTCACCTAATCCGTAGGTATTTCCTCCTCCCAGTCCTACCACATTCACGACACGTCCGAAACAAAACCCTGAATGATTAGTGATTTGTTTTTTCAAAATGTTGATGTCAACAATATTTCCATTATTAATCAGTTTTCCCTTCCATTTATCTAACTCTTGTTCAAACAAAGAAGTGGAGAACATTGCTGCCATATTCAGGGACAGGGCTACCGCTTCACGGGCAAGATGTGGGCCAAAACTCCCCCAGTTGGAACCGGAATATTTGCCAAACCAGATGTTCCATTTAGGTTTGACATTGATCATGCCTTGATAAACCGGATCGACAGACTCGATCCTGAATTTAAAATCTTCAGCACTGATATCGGGAGTTGCCGATACAATCACTTCTTCACCCTCTCGGGTAGAATAGATTTTATCGTTATTGATAAAAGGTATCTTTATCCGGAATTCCTGAAAAGGATGTATATGTGTAAATTCCGCGAATCGCAATTCCTTTTCATATCCTTCTACGGTCGCCCATATGATTACATTTTTGATTCCTCTCGGGCAATAAAAGCGGAAAAGAAATTCTTGGTTTTCGGTTACAGAAATTTGTAAAGGTGTGTTTACACGAAAACTGCGTTGATTGCGGTTGAAAAGTAAACTGTCTGGTTCGCCATCCTGCAAAATATAAGCTGTATTGTCAGAATTATAATCACTTTCTGACATTTGGATAAGGCCGTATTTACTTTCTGTCGGCTCATCATTGTCATTATTATTTGTACATCCGGAAATGAGAATAAAACCAATAATCACCCCTAATACCCTGGTGATATCATCCCTTAATTTGATACTCATAACTATAAAACCCTATTTGTATTTTCGACCCGCAAAATTACAAATTTATTACAGGTAATTAGCGTGTTCTATAATACAGCGAGGGCAAACGCTGCAAAATTCACTACTACTCAACTAATTACAGGAGTCCCTTCTAAATAAAATTACAGGGAGATTACGGGATGAATATCTTTGTCCGTGCAATTCCTCCCCACAACCCAATAATTTGTTATCTTTGCCTCACATTTAAAATAATTAGTATTTATGTCACAATTATTTCCAACTAATCTGCCTTATAAAGTGGCAGATATGAGTTTGGCAGACTTCGGTCGTAAAGAAATCGAAATCGCCGAACACGAAATGCCGGGACTGATGGCTCTTCGTCAGAAATACGCCGATCAGAAACCTCTGAAAGGTGCCCGTATTACCGGCTCACTGCATATGACTATCCAGACTGCAGTGTTGATCGAAACATTAGTTGCGTTGGGAGCAGATGTACGCTGGGCAAGCTGTAATATCTTCTCTACACAGGATCATGCCGCCGCAGCTATTGCTGCAACAGGTGTTCCCGTTTTTGCCTGGAAAGGTGAAACACTGGAAGAATACTGGTGGTGTACCGACATGGCACTCCGTTTCCCCGACGGAAAAGGTCCGCAGATGATTGTAGACGACGGAGGCGATGCTTCTTTATTGGTTCACATGGGTTATCGTGCTGAAAACGATGCAGAAACGATCAACCGTAAAGGGGGTAACCACGAAGAGCAGGTTATCCTGGATACTTTACACCGTATCCTGGAAGAAGATAACCAGCGTTGGCATCGTACAATAGCCGAAATGAAAGGTGTTTCGGAAGAAACAACGACCGGTGTTCACCGTCTGTACCAGATGATGGAAAAAGGCGAATTGCTGGTTCCGGCTATCAATGTGAACGACTCTGTAACAAAATCCAAGTTCGATAACCTGTACGGTTGCCGCGAATCATTGGCAGACGGCATCAAACGTGCGACCGATGTAATGATTGCCGGTAAAGTAGTAGTTGTTGCCGGATATGGTGACGTGGGTAAAGGTTGCGCTCACTCTATGCGTTCGTATGGAGCTCGCGTACTGGTTACTGAAATCGACCCGATCTGTGCATTACAGGCTGCAATGGAAGGCTTCGAAGTAACTACTATGGAAGATGCCGTTAAAGAAGGAAATATATTTGTAACTACTACCGGAAACTGTGATATCATCACTATCGGACACATGTCCCAGATGAAGGATCAGGCGATCGTTTGTAACATCGGTCACTTCGACAATGAAATACAGGTAGACAACCTGGTCAACTACCCGAACATCAAACATACCAACATCAAACCTCAGGTAGATAAATATACATTCCCTACCGGAAACTCTATCTTCCTATTGGCTGAAGGCCGTTTGGTGAACCTGGGTTGTGCAACAGGCCACCCGTCATTCGTGATGAGTAATTCGTTCACCAACCAGGTACTGGCACAGATGGATTTGTGGCAGATGGCTTACGAAGTAGGTGTTTACCGCCTGCCGAAACGTCTGGACGAAGAAGTTGCCCGCCTGCACCTCGAACGCATCGGCGTGAAACTGTCTAAGTTAAGCCCTAAACAGGCCGACTATATCGGAGTTCCGGTAGAAGGTCCGTACAAGGCTGATCATTACAGATATTGATCAGACTCTTTCATAAACGTTGTTTTTGCAGTTCTTCAAAGATCCTTATAATAAGACTGCAAAAACAACGTTTTCAGTATTACATGGTATTTCCATGCAATAAATAAGATTCAATTACCTATATGTTATACCGAAGTAAAGCACCTTTCAGACTGGGAATTGCCGGAGGAGGAACAGACGTATCTCCTTACTCAGACCTCTATGGCGGTGCCATCCTCAACGTTACCGTCAACTTGTACGCCCATGCGACCATTCGTCCGCTCAATAATGGGAAGATACGGCTCGTCCACATCAACGAAAACATTACGGAAGAGTTTGACGCAGTAAGCCAGTTGCCTCTGGAAGGCCGGTTGTTATTACAACGGGGTATCTACAACTCGATCGTTGCGCGATACAACAACGGGGAACCGCTTTCCTTCGAACTGATTACCCAGATGGATGTACCTTCCGGTTCCGGGCTAGGCACCTCCTCCACCCTTGTTGTCGCTATCCTCGGAGCTTTTACCGAATGGCTGCGACTACCACTGGGTAAATATGACATCGCTCATTACGCCTACGAAATCGAACGAATCGACCTGAATATGGCCGGAGGTAAACAGGATCAATATGCAGCGACCTTCGGAGGTGTTAATTTTATGGAGTTCCTGGAAGATGACAAAGTCATTGTCAATCCGCTCCGCATCAGTGACGATATCCTGCAGGAATGGGCTATGAACACGGTTCTTTTCTATACCGAACAGCAACGTTGTTCCGGTAAGATCATCGAAGAACAGGCCGAGAACGTCAAAAACAACAAAAACGATTCGCTGGAAGCGATGCATAATGTAAAACATGAAGCCTTCCGCATGAAGAACTGTCTATTAAGGGATGAACTGATCGAACTGGGAAAAGCCCTCAACACGAGCTGGACCAACAAAAAGAAAATGGCCCGCAACATCTCGAATGAATTTATAGATCATATATATGAAACCGCCCTATCTAACGGTGCGTTAGGTGGGAAAATCTCAGGTGCCGGAGGAGGAGGATTTATGTTCTTCTATTGTCCCGGAAATAGCTGCTACAAAGTATCCGAAGCATTAAACAAGATGAATATCGGACACATACAACAATTTGAATTTTGTAAGAAAGGACTCAACACATGGACAGTAAAGGAATAATCAGAAAGCGTTTGGAGCAACATTACGACGTTATCGGCCAAATCCTGGCGGATGAGAAGTTGCAGGATATGATTGCGCAAATTACGGAGACCATTGTTACCTGCTTCAAATACGGAGGTAGGGTTTACTTTTGTGGAAACGGAGGAAGCGCCGCCGATGCACAGCACCTGGCCGCCGAGTTCTCCGGTAAGTTCTATCTCGAGCGGGATATTTTGCCGTCCGAAGCTTTACACTGTAACTCTTCATATATAACAGCTGTTTCCAACGATCTCAGTTTCGACATCATCTACGCACGGCTGATTTCGGGCATAGGCAAAGCCGGCGATGTATTGATCGGCCTGTCTACATCGGGCAATTCCACCAATATAGTGAATGCATTCAAGGTCTGCCACGAGAAAGCGATCACCACCGTAGCCTTTACAGGAGCTGACGGAGGCCATATGCGTGAACTGTCTAAGCTTCTGGTCAATGTTCCTTCCACCGATACACCACGTATCCAGGAAGCTCATATCACAATCGGACATATCATTTGTGAACTGGTAGAAGAAGAGATATTCGGTAAAAAGTAAAATATGGAGTGTATCATACTGGCAGGTGGAATGGGAACCCGGCTACAAAGTGTAGTATCGGACGTTCCTAAATGTATGGCACCGGTTGCCGGACATCCTTTCCTGTATTATCTATTTACTTCATTGACTGGGGCTGGCTTCAGGCATATTATCCTTGCCTTAGGATACAAACATGAAATCATCGAGGAATGGATCAGGACAAATCCCTTTCCAGTCAAGATATCTACGGTAATCGAAGATACTCCGCTGGGTACAGGAGGAGCCGTGAAACTGGCCTTATCAAAAGCGACAACAGACGAGGTGTTTATTTTAAACGGAGATACTTTCTTCGACGTCAACTATCCGGAAATGCAAGACCTGCATAAACAAACGCACGCCAGCGCAACAGTCGCCCTAAAAAAAATGGAGAAGTTTGACAGATATGGCGTTGTCGATATAGAACGGCAGGCCAACCGTATCCTGTGTTTCAACGAAAAACAATATTGTGAATCCGGACTTATCAACGGAGGAATCTATTTGATCAACCGCCATGAGTTAAAGAATTTCCCTGATAAATTCTCATTGGAGAAGGATTTCTTTGAAACGGCAGTCCATACCTCTACCCTTTCCGGATATATATCGGAAGGTTACTTTATTGACATCGGTATTCCCGAAGATTACGAACGTGCTCAAACAGACTTCAAAGATGAAAAGAACAAAGCCATATAGCACGCTATTCCTGGATCGCGACGGGGTTATAAACAAACAACGCCCGCATGATTATGTCAAATCACCGGACGAGTTTATATTTATCGAAGGAACATTGGAAGCCCTCAGGCTCCTCTCGCCGCTGTTCGATCATATTGTGATCGTCACCAACCAGCGTGGTGTCGGTAAAGGCGTTATGAATATGGAAACATTAGAAGAGATACATGCATCTATGCTGGCTACGATAGCCCTTCACGGAGGAAGAATTGATAATATATATGTTTGTACGGCCACCAGCGATTCCCACAAAAGCCGGAAACCGAATATAGGTATGGCCCTTCAGGCGAAGCAGGATTTTCCAGATATCGATTTCTCGCGTAGCATAATGGTTGGCGATAGTTTCAGCGATATGGAATTTGCCAGGAGAGCCTGCATTCCAAGATTTCTTATCGGAGAAAAATATGACCAGTCGAAAGATACGTTCAAAACTCAGTACAACTGGTTCCCGGATTTACTTACCTTTGCAAAACAACTTATTAAGGATATACAAGCATGAATACAGCAACTTTATCACTCATTATACCAGTATATAACCGTCCGAACGAAGTTGAAGAGTTACTGGATAGCCTAACCAAACAAACTAGAACGGACTTCGAAGTAATCATCGTTGAAGACGGTTCGAAAGAGACATGTAAACATATCGTAGACAGATATGTAGACAAGTTAGCTGTATATTATTATTTTATCCCGAATGGTGGTCCGGGAAATGCCCGCAATCACGGTGCAACCAAAGCCAACAGCGATTACCTGATCGTTCTGGATTCCGATTGCATTCTGCCACCGGGTTATATCGAGGCTGTACATAAAGAACTTCAGGGAACCGGGGCCGATGCGTTCGGCGGTCCGGATAAAGCATCGGACAGCTTTACCGATGTGCAGAAAGCCATCAATTATTCGATGACCTCTTTCTTTACCACCGGAGGTATTCGCGGCGGAAAAAAGAAAATGGACAAGTTTTATCCCCGCAGTTTTAACATGGGGATCCGGAGAAGTGCTTATGAAGCATTACAAGGCTTTTCTGCAATGCGCTTCGGAGAGGATATAGATTTTAGTATACGTCTTTACAAAAACGGTTATAAAGTATGCCTGTTCCCGTCTGCCTGGGTATTCCACAAGCGTCGGACAGACTGGAAGAAATTCTTCCGTCAGGTATATAATTCAGGTATTGCACGTATCTCTTTATTCAAGAAGTATCCGGATTCGTTGAAAATCGTGCATTTGCTACCTGCTATTTTCACATTGGGTACATTATTCTTTTTGATAGGAACTCTTTTCTGCAGATGGAGTTTGCTTCCTCTAAGTATCTACAGTTTGTTGATTTTCATAGACTCCTCTTATCAGAATAAGAGCATAAAGATCGGATTCTTATCCATCATAGCATCCTTTGTCCAGCTACTCGGTTACGGTAGTGGCTTTCTTGCTGCCGTATGGAACTTACTAATACTAAAGAAAGAGAAATATTCAGCCTTCCAAAAGAACTTTTATAAATAAAAAAAGACCGGGATTCAATAACAAACTGAATTCCGGTCTTCTTTACCTTATCTATTTATCTTATCCTGTCATTCTTCATTCTTACTATCTTTCCAATACTTCCAACCTGACCAACCTATAGCAGCAATCAGCAATAACAAAATCAGAAAAGAACTATAAGAAGAGATATTTGCTGCAAGCACATAAGTATCGGGATAGAATTCAAAAACGACCGTATGCTCTCCAGCTGGAATGATCATACCACGAAGAATCCAATCTGTACGGAAATGAGATGCTTCTTTTTCATCAATTGTAGCCTTCCAGCCCGGCTGATAATAGATTTCAGAAAAGACCGCCAATTGGTCAGAACCAGCCTTTGTCTTATATGTTAAACGGTTCGGACGATACTTCTCCAATACGATCGACGCTGTGGAATCCTTATGAGGCATAAAGCCCTCCAAATCTTTGACAAAACGTTTATCCACCACAGCAGTCTCCAATGGATTGATCGTATTCAGCGCTTCTATCTCTGCATCGGCATTTTCTACAATCTCTACCTTATCTACAAACCAGGCATTCCCAAAAGCATACGGGTTACGTATCGGGGCCTGATCCGGATTATAGATGATATAGCGGGTATTCAGCATATTCAGGGATGGTGAAGCAGCTAATACATTCATAATATCATCCACAGATTGTGCTTTCTGCAATGCTCCAACAATATTACGGTATTCAGAATCCAAGCGATGATCGATTAATTCCTGATACCTGCGCAATTTAACAGCATGATAACCACCAATAGAATGATGGAAGTAAGATACATTAGTATCCTGCCACGGATTATTCAAACCAAACACGCGGAAAGATTGATCCGTATCCTTAAAGATTTCTTTATCTGCAACAGTTTCTTTATAAGCATCCTTTGCCGTTTGCTTTACATAATGACCTTCATTCAGATAACGACGGTCTACTGTCCACAAATCAACTAATATAAGGATTGCCATACCCACACTGACAATAGTGGCTGCCGTCTCTTTATTTTTAGCCTTCCAATACCAAAGCAACAACGCTGCACCCAATAATATAAATATCAATGACCTCAGAGCATCCGCAGAAGCTAGTGAAGCACGGTCCATCAGCAAAGCAGTATAATACCATTCCGGGACCTGACTCTGGAACTGAGCATCATAAACCGAATGGAAATTCAGCAATAAAGAAGGCATTAAAGCGATGATCAGACAAAGACCACCGGTTATCCCAAGCGACCATAAAAAACTTTTCTTTAACTGTTTATCATCAAGCTGTCCGGAGAAGATCGTTTTTAACCCCCAGATAGCGACAACAGGAAAAACCAATCCCGGTATTACCAAGGCCATTTCAACCGTTCTGAACTTATTATACAGTGGTAAATAATGGAACATGACATCATTTAATATATCAAAATTCCTTCCCAAAGCTAGAAGTGTCAAAAATATAGAACCAGCAAACAACCACCATTTCATTTGATTGCGAATAACAAACATTCCCAGAACGAAGAGGTAACAAACAAGTGCTCCAAAATATACAGGTCCTGATGTAAATGGCTTATCACCCCAATAGGTATAAGTCTGAATATCGTTTCCTACCTGCGCACCGTTTTTCTTTAATTCCTTATATAATTCAGATGACGAACCTAATTTACCTCCGGAACTACCTCCATACGCATCAGGAATCATCACTGTCAGCAACTCTTTCCAACCATAACTCCATTGAAAAGCATAGTCTTTATCTAAACCGGTAGAAGCCTTTTCCACCTTTCCGGTTTCATCCGATTTCGGGGTTAATTCAGAAGCACCACGAATAGAGTGTTCCCCCAGATCCCAGTTTGAATACATATGCTTAGCATTTGGCAAAACCGCCAAAATGACACAAGCCAACATTATAAAAGAGGTTTTGAGCCAATCGGCAGTCAACTTCTCCCGTATCATTTTTATTGAGTAACCCAGATAAATAAACAAGCAAAGCAATACCAAATAATATGTAATCTGTATATGTCCGTTATAGAGAGAATAAGCGACGCCCAGAAGGAACAGAACTCCCCCCCACAGCCATTTTCGCTTGAACAGCAACACCATTCCGGCCAATGTCAAAGGCATATATCCAATCACATAAGCTTTTACTATATGCCCTGCCACAATAATAATAATATTATACGAAGCAAAAGCAAAAGCAATAGCCCCGGCAATAGCCAACCACCAATTGACTCCCATAATGCACATCAATATATAAAAACAGACGAGTCCGACAAAGACCATCGCGGCATCCCCATATCCTGGTAACTTCAGCCAACTGTCTATGATACTGTAAGATGGCAGAACAGGAGCTGGATCACCATAGGTAGCCACATATGGCATACCTCCGAACATGGCATCAGACCAAAGACTAAACTCGCCCGGTTCGGCGGTCTTTGCATATTCTTCAGCCTGACTGTTTCCCATTCCGGTCGCTTTTATATTATCCCCCTGATAAATTTCTTTGCCATCAAAGACTGCTGGCGAAAAATAAGCCACCACTAATCCTAAAAACAAAACGAGGGCAAGGATGTGTTTACCCACTTTCTTTATAAAACTTTGCATTTTATGTAAATCTAAATGTTATTCTTTTAAACAGTACGTTTCAGATATCTAGCACTATAAAATCGGATAGCAAACCAAATATGCAACAAAGATGTCGATATTTTTCCATAATACCGACACATTATTTCATATCGTTCTTTTAATGATGCTTTTCGTTGACTCGAACTTACTCCCCCATCCATGAAATTGGAAAGGATCATTCGTGTATTACAAATTTTTTTAGAATTCTTCATACAACGGATAGACCAATCAAAATCAGAAGAATAATGATACGTTAAATCAAACGGCGGAGCGACGGTACGCCTGACAACAAAAGATTGATGGCAAACCAACATACCCATACGAAAACTTTTCCAGGTCAGCTTTTTAGGAGCTTTCAGCCTACGCATTCCCAGGAAATGCCCACTCTCGTCAATGATATTTGTTTCGCCATAAATAATATCCGGTAAAACCTTTTTTTTAGTAATCAGTGAAGCGACGTGCTGCACAGTGTCGGATGTGTCTAATGTATCACCTGCATTTATAAACCAGACATAATCGCCCGTAGCCTTTTGAAGGCCTTTGTTCATGGCATCATATATTCCTTTATCCGATTCACTTGACCAGTAAGTAACTCCAGACGCATATTGTTTGATTATATCGACAGTTCCATCAAGCGATGCTCCATCGATAATAATATATTCAATATGTGGATATGATTGACTCAATATACTCAAGATTGTAGTTTCCAACCATCTCGAGGCATTATATGTAATTGTTATAATTGAAAATATAGGTGATTGCATCATTTACTCTCCTATCATTAACCGGTTATTTTTGCAATAACTCACGGTATAGTTCAACATATTGTTTAGCCACCACTTGCTCCGTATAATTCTCATGAACCTTTTTAATGCAAGCTTCCTTTAGCGATACTTGATCTTTATTATTCAGAACCCACGAAATACCGGCTGCAAGATCAGTGGGATTTTTATATTCTGCAAGATAGCCGTTTACCAGATGATCAATAATATCTGTTTGTCCGCTATAGTTAAAACTAACAGCAGGACATCCGCAAGCCATTGCTTCAATAAGTGTCTGGCCAAAAGTTTCATACAAAGAGGGTACAACAGTCACATCTGCCGCAGAGTATAAACCGGATATCTGATTATTATCAGTCAACAGCCCCAAAGAAATATAAGGGACTACTAAATCATTAAAGAAAGTTTCCATATTCTTTATCGCCCCAAATAAAACCAGAAGTATATCGGTCCTGTTCTGGAATATAGTATTCAAAGCTACTTTTAGATACTGGAAACCCTTTATGGGATCATCCAAACGCGCAGCCCCCATTAATATAATTTTTTTCTCTGTCGGCAAAGAAAAGGACTTTCGCGCATCCAATCGATTCTTTCGAGAAAAAACGGATATGTCTATTACATTAGGTATTACTTTTATATCTGAATTTTTCAGTAAAGAACTCTTTTGAGCTTGCTTCGCCAGCCAAGTACTAACCGCAACAAACTGAATATTAGAATACTCAAGAAACTGTTTCTTCTTCCATACATGATGAGATAAGTCGTTAATCTTTTTTGAATTCAGAAAAGGACACATTCCACATTCATGATGGAATCGCTCACAATCCCAAGAATAATGACAAATTGCTGTACAAGGCCACATGTCGTGCATTGTCCAAACAACAGGTTTCCCTAATTTTATAAGTCTTCCAACTTGTCCTAATGAGAGAAAGCCCTGATTAATCCAATGAAGATGAATAATATCTGCTTCTTTTACAAAAGATAACTTTCTAATATTAATTCCACAATTAGCAATTGATACCTTGAAAAGATTTTTACGATCAAACCCATTACAAATGAAAATAACAAGACGTTCCCAAAGAAAATAAAGTTTATTAACAACCAAGTTAACTACATCTGTTTTAGTCGGAATAACATCTTTTTCCTCTGTTTGCTTATTTTCAACAAGCATCAACACATGCTCTCCAGCCTTTTGTAAAGCTGATTTTAAACGCTTTGCTGCAACCGCTGCCCCACCAATACATTCAGATGTATTTATAATTAATATCTTCATCTTATTTGAAAATCATCAATACTCAATAAACAGTACTATATCAATTATGAGCATTCGCCAAAAGAAGCAGTGTTTTGGCAATATCCTCCGTCAACTTATTTAAGTTATAAAAATTCTGGGCCAAATTCTTTGCTTTTTCTCCCATTGCAACAACAACATCCGGATTGTTCTCTAAATAATTTATAGCCTGAATCCAACCATTGACATCTCCATAAGGAATTTTAATCCCAACTCCTTCTTTTTCAACATCTATTGGAAATGTAGGATTATCCGTTACGATCACAGCCTTTCCCAAAGCCCATGCTTCTACAAGAGTTGTTAATCCTATTGTATATGGATAATTCAAACAACAAATGACAACAACATCAGCTTCATTGACAAAATGCGCACATTCATTGGAAGACCAATCTCCAAAATGGATCTCAATATTAGATGAAAGTTCAACTTCTTTAAGATACTTGTTTATAGATTCCTTTTGCGATTTTCTTATATAAAACTCACAAGAGGCATTTACTTCAGGATTATTAAAAGCATTTATCAAAGTTAAGAAGTCTCTATGTTCTGCCCCCGTAGAAATAAATCGGATATTCTTTAGAACTGAATTGTGCAACATTGTATAGTACTCCAGATCTGGTCCCCAATGAACCACATCTGCATTTTCTCTCTTCACCTTTCCTGTTTTTATAGATCTCTCCATCAATTCCTCACTAAAAAAGAACATTTTATCAATTCCTTTATAAAAAAAAGAAGATAGAACTCTTTTTAATTTATTAGGAGGGATAACGATCGCAGTATGATGCCATACTGCGATCGGCTTTTTAAAAAGCCGCAAAGCACGTAAAAAAATCAGTAGTTCCAATCCTCTGAAAGTAACAGCATAGATTATATCATACTCTTTTGAGGAGAATAGCAACTTTCTCAACATATACAGCATCAACCGAAAGCGAAATTTGAAAGGATTAAAAGAAATATCATCATAGACAACCTCCAAACCACATTTATCCAAATGTGTTAATCCATACAGAAGATGTCCAGGATATTCCCCTTTTTTCCATAGACTATAAGAGTCAGAAACAGGAACCAAATGATAATAATAAACTCTATTCATAACTTTGACAAATACTCATCAGATAACGATTTTCTATGCCTCTATGATATTAATATTAGATAAAGAACAGAACATTAGCTTAGCTATTATCTAGAAATAGCTTCCAAATATTTAATCCGAAACAAGACTTTCTTCAATTTACTGGGCAATACCACAAACAGCAGAGCCTTCATCTGTTTCTTCATTGTTCCGAAATTACCAGTATTCAATAACGTGTAATACAGGAGTATGAAATAACGCGAAATAGATTTTCCTGAAATATACATGTTTTTCGATTTCAGATACTCGATATACAACCGATCTCTTTTATTAAAATAGCTTCCATACTTTTGTAACAAGATATGGATTGCTTTAAGCAAAGATTTTGAAGCATCAATTTCTTTCGTTCTGCTCACAATACCTACTCCCTGCCGATATACCGGATAATAACCATCGATAAATAATATCTTATCAGTCTTTATGAAACGATCAAAGCACCATACAAAATCGCCATGTAAACCAATGTTCTCAATAAAATCATCCGTGTTATCCAAAGATCTTCTGCTGACAAAGCCATACCGGTCGTCTATCAGCCCACGCAATCGATAACTCAACAGATTTCTATGTTCATAAGGAATATTTGTATGTTTCGTTTCTAACCCGTTACTATGCAGGCTTATAACATTCGGCACGATTATAAAACTATCTTTATCTGGATTTAACCCATTTGCTTTTACACACTTCACCACATGCTCAAAATATCCGGGTTTAATGAAATCATCCCCAGCAACGCAAGTGACCAAATTACCTGTAGTTTTTCTTGTTGTCTCATTAAAATTGCGAAAAATACCTACATTCGGATCATTTCTATAAGCCTTTATTATTTCAGGATATTCTGCTTGATAACTTTGTATAATATTCCAAGTGCCATCCTGGGAGCAATCGTCCGATATCACAATTTCATCTGGTTTAACGCTTTGTTGTAGAATGGACTCAATCGTCTGGGCTACATACATTTCCTGATTATAAGTAACAATAAAAACAGATATCCTAATCATCCTACTTCACCGTAAATTTATTAATCATTTCAATTACATAATTCTGCTCGCCCTCAGTCAACATCGGACTCATCGGCAAGCTTAGTTCCTGAGCATGAATCATTTCTGTTACAGGTAAAGATAAAAAGTTCCAACCCGCATAACATTGTTGTTTATGGGGAGGTATCGGATAATGTACCAATGTTTGTATGTCTTTACTCTTCAGATATTCCTGCAATTCATTCCTATAAACAGACATAATCGGGAAAATATGGAATACATGAGATTCCCAATTTGAAATCTGTGGCAAAATGATATCTTCATGACCGATATTCTCTATATATTTACGCGCAACCTTTTTCCGCAATTGCAGATCTTCTTCCAAATGCTTTAGCTTTACATCCAATATAGCAGCTTGAACCTCATCAAGACGGCTATTTAAACCCTGGTACTTAAATACATATTTCTTTTCAGAACCATAATTTGCCAGTGCTCGGACAGTATTGTCCAATTCCTTATCATTAGTCGTTACGGCGCCAGCATCTCCCAAAGCCCCTAAGTTTTTTCCGGGATAAAAACTGTGACCGGCAGCATCACCTATTGAACCGGTTCTTCTTCCCTGATAAAGACAGCCGTGTGCCTGAGCATTATCCTCTATCAACTTAAGGTTATATTGTTTACATATTTTTCCAATCTTATCTGTATAAGCGCATTGCCCATACAGATGAACGATCATTATTCCCTTCGTTTTAGCTGTTATGGCAGCTTCTATATAATTATCGTCTATTTGCAAAGTATTAATGGAAGGTTCCACCAAAACAGGCACCAAGTCATTATCCGTAATTGCCAGAATAGAGGCAATATAAGTATTAGCCGGAACAATAATCTCATCCCCTTTGTGCATAAATCCCAATTCTATATAAGCACGTAGAATCAAACGCAATGCATCCAAACCATTAGCAACACCGAGACAATATTGAGTTCCGATATATCGTGCATAATTCTTTTCAAAACAGGAATTAGCCTCCCCTTGAAGATACCAACCGGAATTAATTACACGGTCAACAGCCTCATGTATCTCATTAGCATACTTATCCGTTATCTTCTTTAAATCCAAGAACTTTACCATTTACACCTTTATATATTATATAATTTACCGCTTTTATCTTTCTTATTTATATCCAATAATACACCATCTTGTGTAATATATCCTTTTAGTCGTGCAGGATTACCATACCAAACCGTATAAGGAGGTATATCTTTAGTGACTACACTTCCCGCACCTACCAGAGCATAATTGCCTATAGTGATCCCCCCCACAATCGTAGAATTGGCTCCAATCGAAGCTCCCATACAGATTTTAGTATGAACCAAGATCCAGTCCTTCGAACGTGACCTCGGGAGTAAATCATTTGTAAATGTAACATTCGGCCCAATAAAAACATTATCCTCAATAACCACTCCATCCCACACTTGGACACCCGATTTAATCGTTACTCGATCACCAATACAAACGTCATTTTCAATAAAAACCTGTGTACAGATATTACAATCTTCTCCTATTCTGGCTTTCGGTAAAATTACACAAAACTGCCATATAGTTGTATTTTTCCCTATTTTTGTGGATTGGACATCAGCCAACGGATGAATCTTAGGCATATTATTTTTTTTTCAGTTTTAAAAATTTAGAATAATCCCTTATATAGTCTGATTCATCATATGTATGGGAAGCAAGAACCAGACAAACTGAACCTGACGAAAAATCATCAAGTTCACGCCAAATACCCGGAACGACCAATAATGCCTGATAAGGACGATTCAACATAAACGTACGTTTTACATTTCCATCATCCAACGTTACGTTAAAACTACCACTAGCTGCCACAATCAGTTGATATAATTCTTTATGTGCATGTCCGCCTCTCGATTCCCCCCCGGGTATATCATATAAGTAATATGTCCGCTTCACTTCGAAAGGTACTGTTATTCCATTTTCAACGACAGTGATATTCCCTTTCTCGTGATGATGTTTATCCAACTCGATAACAGTACAATCATAAACAGTGTTATTCTTCATCGGACATACTTTTTAAATTCCTCGTAATCATATATATAATCTGTTTTATCAAAGAATGTAGAAGCAACAACCAGAGCCAGTGAGTTAGTCGAAAAATTCATCATTTGCCGCCAGATACCTTCCGGCACATATAAACCATAATACGAACGATTTAAAGAAAAAGTCCGCTTATTCTCCCCATCATCCAGCAAAACATCAAAACTCCCAGATAAAGCAATAATAAACTCCCTATTCCTCTTATAGGCATGCCCCCCACGTATTTCTCCTCCCGGTACATCATAAATCCAGTAATTCCGTTTGATTTCAAACGGTATATGAGTAACTTCTTCTGCGAATGACAAATTTCCCCGACGATCTGTAATCTTAGGTAATTCAATTAATTTCACTTCCGATAGATCCATTTTCCAATTATTTAAATGTATCTTTTATAGCTTTCTGTAATGCAATTAAATAACCATGACCAAACTTAAGATCCGGTTCCATATAATTACCTTCTGCCCATTCATTCCATGATTTAAGGAAAACGACACGTTCCTCTTCAGGTTTATCTTTTACTTCTTCAAACACTGATTTCGAATGCATATAAAATAGTTCTGGTGTAGAATGATTTAATACATTTCCTACTGCCCCTGTACGTGGAGTATGATCCCAATTTGGTATAATAGTTGGGAAATAAACTGAAGGTTCTACTTTTCTACTATAAAAATACTTCATTGCTTTTTTATATTCATATACATTCCCCACTTTAAAAATAGTTCTCATAATTTTAAAGCGAACCTTATCGAAAAACGAAAAATCGTATTTCTTAAAATCAAATAAAGTATCAATATTTACATAGGAGCAAAAAGAAATAACTCTTTTTATATCCTCTGCATTGTTAGCCGAGTTTCCGACGAAACAAACACCCTCAAGACCGTTCTTTTTTGCAAGTTTTTGCCAAGTATCCACAAAAACAGGAATCTCAAGAGAAGCAAGTGGCGAATGGATATAAAACAAAGGTTTATTATTTATCCGAATATAACGTTTATCCTGAAATGCAGGTAATACATCATAAAAATGAGATGTATAATCTTCTACTCCCCCATAACGTTGTTCTATTAGAGCTTCTTTACTTTTCACTCCGCAATAAATACCCTGCCAACTATGATTTGCCCAGCCTAAACAAAAAGGGAAGTCTGGTTTTCCTGAAGCCAAAACTTCATTAAAAGGTCTTTCCAACAATCTACGACCATAACCAAACCAATAATGCCAATAAAGAAAACCTTCAACACCATATTCGCGAGCCATTTCAGCTTGTGCTTCTCTGGTCTCCGGAACTCTTAAATCATAATACCCTAAGTCCGCCGGGACTTTGGGTTGATAATGACCTTTGAACAAAGATTTCGCTTTTCCCACATTAGTCCACTCCGTAAAACCCTTTCCCCACCATTTATCATTTTCTGGTATTGGGTGATATTGAGGTAAATAAAATGCTATAACTCGTATTTTATCCATATTATTTAGAAGCTCTTATAACTGCTTTCCTTAAAGAATTATTCCAAAACAGATATCCTTCAGTAAAATATGTTGAATATCCCAAATTTCTAAGTAGACATTCTATATCTTCTTCATCTGCTTGCCGATGATATGTACAAATAGCCATGGCTATTTGTACATTTTTTGACAAAGAATGTACTCCCCTTAAAGCACTTAGTTCCGCCCCTTCAATATCCATTTTTAGAAAATAAGATGCTTCCATTTTATCTTTTAAAAAAGAATCTAGGGTAATACAAAAATCAGAATTTTTATCACTTACGTATTTATTTACAACCTGTACTTTATCCTTCCAGGGTGCAAATGTAGCACGTAAAGCATCTATCCAAAAATCCTCACATTCAAAAAGATAAACTTTTTCAGTAAAATCAATGGTATCCAATGCAAAAATACCTTCTGCAGCCCCTACATCCAGTAAGATTTTCCCTCTCAACTGACCATATGAATTAACATATCGATGAGGTGAATTTACATCTTGCTCTATTACTAAATCTCTATAAAGTGAACATATATTATCATTTGAAAAAAAGGAAGGGAAATACAAATCTTTTCCATTATGTTTTATATACTTCAATTTATTTTCTTCATTAATAAAAACTTCTGGCGAAAGCGACTTATACAATAATGAAGATGAGAACGGATAATTAGTAATACCATATTTCCCCATAAAAATATAAGCAGCCCTACGATTTTTGTCTCTACATACAAAAGGGAATAAATAAATCATTTTACTTTTTAACCAAGGTTGAAATGATCTGAAAAAGTTTAACACTTTACCCAAAAAAAGATTATAAATTTTATCTCTTAAACTTTCAGAGACAAATTTCCTATATAATAATACTAAAAAATTCATTTCTTTACTATTTCAAATTCATTATTTGATAAATAATTAGCAAGTTCTGAAAAGGAACTTTTTGAAGATGCATAAATTTTATCTGTACGCGAAAGTACATTAAGTTCAACAAAGGCATCAATTATTCCTTTTTTATTATTTCTCGAAGTAGGCTCCATTGAAGTAATAATCAAATTTCCGAACCGATTAACTAGTTCTTTCTTTACATCCAACGAATCAGAAGCAAGATAAAAACGAACATTGCCTTTATTTATCTCAACTTCCTTCTCCATCTTATAAATAAAAAGCTCCGTTGGACTTTCCTCTATGGAATATGTATTATCTGTACGACGTATATGCACACCTACCACACGATTGCTATGACTTTTACATTTTTCAATTAACTCATCAACTCGAGCATCAATCTTTGGATTTATAGTTATTACCTTCCACATGTCTGGTGTTTTATAAAAGTACCAATATGAAACCATAAAAATATGGTTAAACTTTTCTAAATTACCAAAATCATTTTTCTTATGAATCGATACAACGTCATATACCTCCGGTACATATATTCTCCTGTCAAATAAAAAACGTTGAAAGAATTTAGGAATCCAAAAATTTCTTCTACGAGGATTATCCCGTAAAATTAAATCCATTAAACTGGCATCCACCAAATTAATAGACTCTAATTCTGCATTTATCGAAAACAGATCAGAAACAGGGCAATTTAAGTTATGATCCTTAAACCATAGAATCTTCAATGATTTTTTATTTTCTTGGCAATAAGCAATAGCAGAACATATAGCATATATTCTATTCCCCAACCCTCCAAAAGGGACTAAAGTAAAATCAGCTTCCATATTCAAATAAAAACGATCTCCATACAGCACCTGCTTTATTAAGAATGCTCATATGACATAATTAAAAATTCAATTTTTCTTTCCAAAAAGTCTCATATTCCCACTTTTCCCAGGCATGACAACCAAACGGTATATTCGTCAATTTATAAAGCATAGAGGGAGCTTCTTCAAATGCAAAAAACATTGCTTCTCTGGAAAGAGGAATACGAAAATTTTTCTTTTTCTTGTATTTCAGAGTTGCAAATAATAAATCTTCATTCTCGTCTCCTTTTTCTATAAAATCTTCCAAACGGTTTTTCCATCCAAATAATCCTCTAACAATAGAAATAAGTTTTCTTAAAGGTCCACGATATCTATACCTACAAGCAAGTCCCTGATATCCCCATAACCGTCCGGTATGATTGAACAAATCAATAAATATGGGTATATGCCTTAATGAAAAGCCACCATTTCCACAATTCACTTCGTCCAACTTTCCATCCAATTTCATCCAGGGAGCACCGATATAATCGTATCCTTTCGCACACCAAGCATCCAACTCATCCCGAAAGACCCAAGCATCAAGCTGAAAAATAAGCATATACTCCCAATTTGCAAAACGAGAATAAAAACATTTACTCAGCATCAATTTATTATATCCGCTAACACTAGTAAAATAAGATGTTTCAAACATTTCAACCACCAAA
This sequence comes from Parabacteroides leei, assembly GCF_023369805.1. Lineage (NCBI taxonomy): Bacteria > Pseudomonadati > Bacteroidota > Bacteroidia > Bacteroidales > Tannerellaceae > Parabacteroides > Parabacteroides leei. Next base: position 95,613 of record NZ_JAMBQG010000015.1, on the reverse strand, counting down.
GGACGTTGAAATGTTTGAAAGGTATATTGATATACCTGCAAATCAAGTTCTTCAGGAGCAATCAAACAAATATCATGTGCACCTAATATACGAAGACATTGGCGCAACGACTGCAATTCATTTTCTGTCGGCTGCTCTTTATATACAGGTATAATTACTACATTCTTCATCTTATGCGTAAAACTTTTTTTATCAGACCATTAACCTCTTCCGATATTTTAAAGAGATACAACATAATAATAGCTAATCCTCCAAGTATTACCGACCTGTAAATACAATCAAACCAAGGATTATTAATCGTTGGTAACAAATAGTTAATACCATAAAGGACAATTAAAATACCTATTTGTTTAAGTAATGCAAATGTATATGGATTACCCTTTATTTTCCAGAATATCAATAACTGCTGCACACCATACGTAAAAAATGTTGTCAACATAGTTGCAATTGCAGCTCCAACCATTCCCCAAATAGGGATCAACAAATTATTTGAGATAATTGTAATTGCTGTAATAAAAAAAGTAAAATATAATCCCCAGTAATAATAACGGGAATAACTGATCAATGTACCTCCAAAAATCAATGTCACTTCTATCAATTTGGCTATCGACATAAAGAATACAACCCACTTTCCTGCCTTATATATCTCTCCATTAGGAATTATTGAAAATATATTATCAATATTGATCCATATAAATAAGAATATCAGACTTCCCGCAACAAATTGATGCAAAGCCACCTTTTTATATAAAACATTTGCACCTGAAAAGTTCTCATTTGATAATAACTCAGATGCAACTGGCCCAGCAATAGCAGAAATCGATTGCGTAGGAATAGCAATTATAGCAACAATATAAAATGCAATACGATAAACTCCTGCATAATCAAGCCCTAACTGGGCACTTACCATAAATAAATCCAGTCGCCCAACAATGGTTCCGCCAATAGCCCCTATTATCAGATAAGCTGTATATTTAGCAACTTGCCACCGCAAAGGCTTATCTACAGCCGAGAAATCATGTTTTAATGAAACAGTTCCTATTTTTGAGATATACCAAAAGCACCATAAAGCACATATACCATAAACACTTATATAACCGATTATCAAACTGTTCAATGACAATATTTTAAAGCCATATAAGAGATACAACACTAGAAAAAAAACTCTTAATCCAATTTCTCTGATAAACTTGGGAATAGCAATCCGTAAGTGTAATTGAGCATAAGTCTCAAAAATAAACCAATAAGAAAGAAACAGAACAAGAGGAACAACCCAATTATAATAATCGACAAAAAGGGCCGAGTTCTTACTAAAATATTCACTGACCGGTGTATGAAGTATTATATATAGAGGAATAAATACCAGGCAACCAATAAAAGGGAATAGCAATAAATAGAAAAAGAAGCCATTATTCTTTTTCCCTTTTCCTTTAAAATAAGGGAAAAAACGTACTGCCGAAGAATTGGTTCCAAGCAGTGCTAAAGCTGCAACAAACATTCCTGCTTCATAAATTACACTAAGCAAACCAATCTCTTCTGCACTCAAAAAACGAGTTTGTACAAAAAAGGTAGTGAGGAATCCCAGAAATGCCCCTACATAATTGATAAATGTACCTTTAATACTTTGTCTTATAACTATTCCCATATATTCCTGTCTAATTGACAGATTACCTGTTATTCTTTTTAATAGTACCTTTTAAAATAACTCTTATACTCTCAAACACCGCTTTCTATAAAATGATAATTAATACTCACAATATATGACAATGACAGATACTAATTCCTCATTTTACTATCACGAAAAAGAAACCTCCTAATTCGATCAAATGCTCTTCAACATCCCTGAATTTAACGATATCCTCTTTCATTGCTAATCTATTTTAGTTTATAATATATTATTCTACCTCCCTATGCAATGATAAACAAACCCATTTCCCTCCATCTCCTTAATATCATAAATATTACGGCCATCAAGGACTAACGGGGTAGCCATCAACTTCTTTACAGCAGACCAGGAAGGCATACGGAATTCTTTCCATTCCGTTACAAGCATCAGGGCGTCGGCATCCACCACCGCATCATAGATATCCTTTGCATAATGGATCGAGTCGCCGATACGACGTTTTGTCTCTTCTACTGCCACCGGATCATAAGCATACACCTCACAACCTGCGCCTAGTAGTTTTTCTATTAGAACTAATGACGGAGCTTCACGCATATCATCGGTTTCCGGCTTAAATGCCAATCCCCAGAGAGCAACACGCTTACCCTTCAGATTACCATTGAAATGTTTTTCCAATTTACGGAATAAGAGTGATTTTTGCTCATCATTGACTTCTTCCACTGCCTGAAGAATACGCATTGGGTAGTTATTCAATTTTGCGGTATTGATCAATGCTTTCACATCTTTCGGGAAACAAGAACCACCATAACCGATACCTGCATATAAGAAACGATTGCCAATACGATTATCTGAACCAATACCTTTACGCACCATATTTATATCAGCACCAACAATTTCACACAGGTTGGCCACATCGTTCATAAAGCTGATACGGGTAGCCAGCATTGCGTTTGCAGCATATTTGGTCATCTCCGCAGATGGCACATCCATAAAAATCACACGGAAATTATTCAAAAGAAAAGGACGATACAAACGAGTCATCAACTCTTCTGCACGTTCCGACTCGACACCGACAACTACACGGTCCGGACTCATAAAGTCACTGATCGCAGCTCCTTCTTTCAAGAATTCCGGATTAGAAGCAACATCAAATTCAATCTGTACACCCCTCTTATCCAACTCATCCTGAATAGCCTGGCGTACCTTTTTGGCAGTACCGACAGGCACTGTACTCTTTGTCACCACCAAAATATGTTTCTTTATATTGCGACCGACAGTACGGGCAACTTCAAGCACATACTTCAAGTCAGCACTACCATCTTCATCAGGAGGTGTACCTACGGCACTGAACAAGACTTCTACCTCGTTCAGACACTCTGTCAAATCGGTTGTAAAATGTAATCTCCCGGCCAGCTGATTACGATGAACCATTTCTTCGAGGCCAGGTTCGTAGATAGGAATTATGCCTTTTTTGAGGTTCTCAATTTTTTCAGTATTTACGTCTACACAAAAAACTTCGGTACCCATCTCGGCAAAGCAGGTTCCGGTTACCAGGCCTACATAGCCTGTACCAACTATCGCTATTTTCATAATTTATAATCAAATACAAAATTAAAGACTCTTGAAATATTTAATAGTCTCTACCAAACCCTCCTCCAAACGGATATTCGGCTCCCAACCATTCAGTTTTTCTTTGGCTAAAGAAATATTCGGTTTACGCTGTTTGGGATCGTCAGCAGGAAGAGGGGTAAATATTATTTTCGATTTTGAGTTTGTCATTTTAAGTACCAACTCTGCCAGTTCTATCATGGTAAACTCTCTAGGGTTACCTAAATTAACAGGGCCGGTGAAGTCTTCCGAGGCCATCATACGGACCATACCTTCAATCAGGTCATCTACATACTGAAAACTACGGGTCTGCTTTCCATCCCCATAGATAGTAATATCTTCTCCTTTTAAAGCCTGTACGATAAAGTTGGAAACAACTCTTCCGTCATCCGGACGCATACGGGGACCATAAGTATTGAAGATACGGATAATCCTGATGTCTACTTTATTTTGTCTGTGGTAATCCATAAACAACGTTTCCGCACATCGTTTTCCTTCGTCATAACAACTCCGGACACCTATCGGATTTACATTTCCCCAGTAGCTTTCTTCCTGCGGATGAACGAACGGATCACCATATACCTCACTTGTTGAAGCCTGAAGGATACGGGCTTTTGTACGTTTAGCCAACCCTAGCATATTAATAGCACCAATAACAGATGTTTTAGTCGTACTTACCGGATCGAACTGATAATGTATAGGCGATGCCGGGCAAGCCAGATTATAGATCTCGTCAACTTCCACATAATAAGGAAACGTCACATCGTGGCGAACCAGTTCAAAATAGGGATTGTCCAATAAATGAACAACATTTTGTTTGCAACCTGTAAAATAATTATCCATACAAATCACATTGTTCCCGTCTTTCAGCAGGCGTTCACAAAGATGAGAGCCAATAAAGCCTGCTCCTCCGGTAACTAAAATCTGTTTCATGCCAGTTGTTTAATTTGAGTTTTCCTATATATCTCAACAATCTTCGAAAAATGAAGACACATCAAAGTTCGTCAGTCCCATGCAGAGAATAACAAAACTGTCACAAAGATAGGAAATTGAAAGGATTTTAGCCCCATAAAAAAGTTTATTTACAAAATGCCCATGCCCACATAATCATCGGCCTCACCTACACAATCAACGTTGTTGCTCTTTTAGTGCGTAAATGCGCTGTATCATATCCACCACCTTCATACCTTCCAGTACATTAGTGGTAATACTTTCTGAGCCGGAACCCGAAAGTACACGGACAACATTGCGAATTACGAAGTTATGGTTCTGAGCCGAACCTTTATAAGGGCCATAGTCATTACCGGGATTAGTCGGTGCCAGTTCAGGCATTTCGTAATCCTTCACATGACAATATTCCACTTCGTTCATATATTGTCCACCGATCTTCACGCTACCATTCTCGGCTACGATCAGCATACTGCTTTCCATATTCCTATTCCATACGGAGGTAGAATAGTTCAAACTCCCCATGCCACCGTTCACGAAATTAAAGTTCACAAAGCCGGAGTCTTCGAAATCCGTCAGCTTTTCGTGATTGAAATCAGCAAAACGAGCCTGTATATTACAAATATCACCAAACAGCCAATACATGATGTCGATAAAATGGGAGAACTGGGTGAAAAGCGTTCCACCATCCAACACAGCATCTCCATGCCATCCTCCCGGTTTATAATAGCGGTCGTCACGATTCCAGTAACAATTCAGCTGAACCATATAGATCTTACCCAACTTGCCCGATTCGATCATATCTTTAATCCAGACCGACGGAGGAGAATAGCGGTTCTGCATCACACAGAACACTTGCTTATGATATTTCAGGGAGGCATAGACCACCTTCTCCGCATCTGCCAATGTCAGAGCCATCGGTTTTTCTATTACCACATTGCAACCGGCCTCGACAGCCTGTACTGCCATAGAGGCATGCAACCCATTCGGCGTGCAGACATTAACTACATCTACCAAAATATCACTCTGCAGCAAATCTTGCAAACCAGAAAAGAAAGGAACATCGTAAGCATCGATTCCCAACTCTTCACGCGGCCGAATATCACACAAGGCAACCAGTTCGGCATCCGGATCACGTGTAACCATTTCGGCATGACGTTTTCCGATATGCCCACAGCCTACTACGGCAAATTTAATCTTATTCATTATACTTAAAATTGACTATAGCATCAATTATATACTCTTGTTCTTCTTTCGTCATTTCAGTATGGATAGGCAACGACAGAACACATTGGCTCAAACGGTCCGATTCATCAATGCTTCCCGGTGTACGTGCCATCCATTTATAAGCATCCTGCGCCTGTAAAGGTAACGGATAATAAACCATTGAAGGAACGCCTTTCCCTTTCAGATAATCCTGTAAAAGCTTCCGTTGCTCCGCAATAGAGGAGAAACCCGCCACAGGCTTCAACTTAACTGTATACTGATGATATACATGAGTGGAAAATGTCGATTTCTTCGGAAGAATCAACAAGTCACACGAAGACAGTGCCTCATCGTATCTTGCAGCCACTATCCTGCGGGCTTCCGTAAATTCATCGATATATTTCAGTTTCACATCCAAAACAGCAGCCTGCAAAGTATCCAACCTTGAATTACATCCGATCAGTTTATGATGATATTTAATCTCCTGCCCATGATTGGCAATCATACGTATACGTTTAGCCAGAACTTCGTCGGAGGTCATCAAGGCCCCTCCATCCCCATAACAGGCCAACGGCTTGGAAGGAAAGAAAGAAGTCGTCCCGATATGACCCATTGTGCCGGTTTTCTTTACATGGCCGTCTGCAAAAGTATATTCAGCACCAACAGACTGGGCGTTATCCTCTATCACATACAAATGATACCTATTTGCAATCTTCATGAGCGGCTCCATATCGCAGGATTGCCCGAATAAATGTACCGCTATGACAGCTTTCGTATTACGGGAAATCGCCCCCTCTATCTTCTGCGGATCGATATTGAATGTTTGCGGATCGACATCGACCAATACAGGCGTTAACCCTAGTAATGCAATCACTTCCGCAGCAGCCACATAGGTAAATGAAGGGACAATCACCTCATCACCCGGTTGCAACTCCAGAGCCATCAGTGCAATCTGCAAAGCATCCGTACCATTTCCGCATGGAATTACATAAGGAATATCCAGATACCCGGCCAAATGATCTCCAAAAGTTTTCACCTGAGGTCCGTTGATAAAGGCACTGCTTTCAATTACTGCCTGCATTGCAATATCTATCTCCTCTTTCAGGCGATGATATTGTCCATGCAAATCGACCATTTGTATCTGTTTTTCAAACATCTTTATTTTCTTGCACCCGTTTTGTTTTTCCTTGCTTTAAATAACGCAGCAACTGCTATATTATTATAAAAAAAGTGTGTCATTCATGCATAAACAAGATGACACACCTCTGAAACCTTCTACGCAAGGCTTATTTCTCTTATTTTACTTCGCTACCAGATTTCACCTCTTTCTCAGGAGTGATCACAGCCAACTTACCATCAAAGTTTTCCGCAGACAAGATCATACCTTCCGATACAATTCCTTTCAGTTTGCGGGGAGCCAGGTTAGCGATAAAGCAAACTTGTTTTCCGATCAACTCTTCCGGAGCATAATGTTGGGCGATACCGGAAACGATCGTACGTTTCTCCAACCCGTCGTCAATACGGAACTGCAATAACTTATCCGCCTTAGGCACTTTAGTACATTCCAATATCGTACCTACACGGATATCCAGTTTAGCAAAATCGTCGAATTCGATATTTTCACGAACCGGCTTTGCTTTATAACTTGCTTCCTCATTCGCTTTCTTCGTATCCAGCAACTTCTGAACCTGTGCTTCGATCACGCTATCTTCAATTTTTTCGAACAGAAGCTCTGATTTACCCAGCTGATGACCGGCATCCAGCAAGTCTGTTGAACCCAGACGGTTCCACCCCAACGGTTCTACGTTCAACATCTTGTTCAGTTTCTCCATGCTGAACGGCAGAAACGGTTCAAAAGCGATCGCCAAGTTAGCGGTGATCTGCAATGATATATTCATGATCGTTGCCACGCGCTCCATATCCGTCTTCGCCAGCTTCCAGGGTTCAGTATCCGCCAGGTATTTGTTACCGATACGGGCCAGGTTCATCGCCTCTTTCTGTGCATCACGGAAATGATATGTATCCAATAAACGTTCTACATTAGCTTTTACATCTGCGAAATCCTTCAGCGTCTGAAGGTCATAATCGGTCAGCTCACCGGCAGCAGGCACCTTACCTTCGAAATATTTCTCTGTCAGCACCAAGGCACGGTTTACAAAGTTACCCAGGATAGCGACCAGTTCATTATTATTACGAGCCTGGAAGTCTTTCCAGGTAAAGTCATTATCTTTTGTTTCCGGAGCGTTGGCCGTCAACACATAACGCAACACATCCTGTTTACCCGGCATATCCACCAGATATTCATTCAACCAAACCGCCCAGTTACGGGAAGTAGATATCTTGTCACCTTCCAGATTTAGAAACTCATTGGCTGGTACGTTCTCCGGCAAGTTAAAAGAACCTTCCGCCTTCAACATAGACGGGAATACAATGCAGTGGAACACAATATTATCCTTCCCGATAAAATGCAACATCTTTGTTTCAGGATCTTTCCACCATGTCTCCCAGCTATCCGGTAACAACTCTTTTGTATTGGAGATATAACCGATCGGCGCGTCAAACCATACATAAAGCACTTTACCTTCCGCTCCTTCTACAGGGACAGGAATACCCCAGTCCAGGTCACGACTTACCGCACGTGGTTGCAATCCCATATCCAACCAGCTCTTGCACTGTCCGTACACATTTGATTTCCATTCTTTATGGTCTTCGAGAATCCACTGACGCAGGAACGGTTCATGTTTATCCAACGGAAGATACCAGTGTTTGGTTTCCTTCATCACCGGCTCGCTACCACTGATGGCAGATTTCGGATTGATCAGATCTATCGGACTCAATGAGGTACCGCAGGCTTCACACTGGTCGCCATACGCCTTTTCATTGCCACAATGCGGGCATGTACCGGTTATATAACGGTCGGCAAGGAATTGTTTGGCTTCCTCGTCATAATATTGTTCGCTTGTCTTTTCAATAAACTCCCCTTTTTCATACAGGGTACGGAAGAAATCCGAGGCTACCTGACGATGTGTAGGCGAGGTTGTACGGGAATAAATATCGAATGTGATACCGAAGTCCTCGAAAGATTTCTTGATGATACCATGAAAACGGTCCACCACATCCTGCGGTGTAACTCCTTCTTTCTTAGCCCGGAGCGTAATAGGCACCCCATGCTCATCCGATCCCCCGATCATCAAAACATCCTCCCCCTTCAGGCGAAGGTAGCGGGCATATATATCGGCAGGCACATACACACCAGCCAGGTGACCAATATGTACCGGCCCGTTCGCATACGGCAACGCCGTAGTAATCAGCGTTCTCTTAAACTGTTTTTCCATACCTTGTGTTCTCTTTTTGAGGGGCAAAGGTACGGAAATTATTTTAGATATTATCGTATTATAATCTTCCTTGTTCCCATATCTCCCACCTTAACAAGATAGACACCGGAGGGTAATGACATTTCATATTCTCCCACTGGTATTGCTTGGTTACGGAACAAAGAGCCTTTGTAATCCCAGATGTATAGCTCTGACTTTTCAGCGACTGTGACAGATAATACCCGTCCGGTTACTGAAACCGAAACCTCATCGTCTTTGCGGATGAATTCATTATCGACAGTCGATTCTGTTCCGACGAAACAGGCTTTTACTTCCGTATCGGAGGTTACCGTATACGGATAAGGATTCAGGGTGTTGCCATCCCACCATTTGACAAACAACATGCCGGAAGCTGCCTCCGCCTTCAACTGGACTTTATCCCCATGAGTAACCTTTCCTGCCGGAACAGCAGATACCATACCACCGTTAGTCTGGCTCACTGTAACCTCGTAATTATTTAGTTTCAATCCCGATACTTTCACCGTTATACCGTCTTTTTCCACCGGCAAATTATATACATATGTCTTTGTCTCAGATGCTGCACGTAAAGAAGTTTCAGGAGTCAGCACCTTGTCATCAGCTGTCAAAACGACCTCGCTCTGGCTATAAGCAGGAAGCAAAACGACTTTCAGCTGCACAACGTCACCGCGCTTCACTGCATCCATATTTGAATTGGCTCCCGTAATACCGGCTCCGGGTGACTGCAGCAAAATCACCTTTGCATAAGCTGCATCTTCCTTGTCCGTAAACAGAGGTATGAGCTGGGCTGCATCCACAGCCGTTGCCATTCGGGGATTATCTGTCTTACCGTCCGTCCATTTACTAAAGATTTTGCCTTCGGGCGCTTTCGCCTGAAGCAGAAGCATCGTTTCTTCAAATAACCCCTGACCGGCTACGTCGGACATCGTTTCAACGACTTTCGCCGTCACATGATCCGGCAATGTCAGCTTTATGGAATCCCGGACAATACCATCGACCGAGATGCTGATGTTCTTATTTATATGGTAGATCGCATATCCTCCTTTATTCTTTGTCAACTCTTCACCATTGGCACGAACAACCAGATTTCCTTCACGGTATCCTTTAGCGAGAACCAAGTAGAACTTAAACGTTCCGTCTTTCTTCACTTCGGTAGAATAACCGGAGAACGGTTTCACGGTCACTCCTTCCATCTGCGGCAAAGTCATCATATACGATTTATAATCAGATATGAAACGGGCAGAAATAGTCGTATCCCTGCTAACCGTCAGGTTCAGCGGATTGCTTTGGCTGCCGGTATTCCATTGCAGGAACTTAAAGTCCTCATCAGCAACTGCCGTGATCGATACCGATGATCCGTATTCAACTTCCGAAGTCGTTTCGTCCGCACCATCGGTAAACTTGATCTGTCCGTTCTCTGTCTGCTGCAATGTAACCGTACAAGTTTTAGCTTTCAGACCGGAGACAGTCACCGTAATATCGGAAGAGCAGTTCGTTAACGTATAAAGCCCGGAAGCATTCCCCGTAATCGTCGAATCATTTGCCGAGACAACCATTGAGTCGAGATTCGTATAATAGTTTTTATCCACTGTCAGCTTAAACTCAAAAGAACCTCCGGTCGTGGTAGCCGTCACCACATCGCCACCGGTTGGGTTGGTTGCTTTCACACCTAAAGGGAGATCGAAGGTCAGGGAAATCTTTCCATTATCGAAGATGATATAACGTGTTGCCACCCCATCCCGATAACCATCTTTCTTCGCAATAGCCTCCAAAAGAACCGTATCTTTAGCACTCTCAACCAGGAACTCTCCCGAATAAGCCTTCTCCGGCGAACCGTCCAAACGGTAATATAACGTAGTCGCCTCATCCGTTTTCTCCAACTGCACTTTCACATTTTCTCCCTTCGGAAATTTATCCATGCCGGCAGGGGAAAGGATTATTTTAGGGGCAGAGGCAGAAGCCACTGCTGAATTTTCAGTAAATGTAGCACTAATCACCAGTCCTCCTGCAGAAGGCATAGATATTGTCTGTGGAGAAGAAGTATAAGAAGTACCTCCTATAAGCAAATTTTGTAACCTATATCCTGCAACCGTAGTAGTAGCAGTAACTGTTAAAGAGATACTTGCACCTATCCGATCTCCTGTCTTCAACTCCTTATCCCCCTGCATTACAACAATTTTACCATTTTGGGGTTGAGTAAAAGAAACGGCATTTGCCCTTGTCCAGGTTGCATAAAATTTCTTATTACCCGATGACCCTTTGGTTATCTTCGTCTGTACTTCACCTTTTAGATAGTCATTATCATACCATCCGGCAAAAGTAAAGTTTTCACGAGTAGGAGTAGGCAATACGACTTCATCATTTATAGTATAGGAAGCTGTTACATTTGATGGATTCGTACCATAATAACAATCATATTCAATAGTATAAACAGCAGGAACCCATTTAGCATATAATGTAAAACTGCCGCTCGATGTTGCAGAGATATTGTCTCCAAAGAAATCAGTCAATGCTACATCTTTATACCAACCGGCAAACGTATAATTTGTCTTTCTGGTTTTACGGGCAAACGCTGTTTCTTCACCATACGTATATGTTTGATCCGCTATTTCAGAACCGCCATTTGCATTAAAAGAGATTGTATACTTCTCAGGTTCCCAACGAGCATAAAAGATTTTAGGACCCGTAGTATGATTTGCTATCTCTGTAACAGGATTACCGGTAAAATTCGAGTTTTCATACCAATTACTAAACTTATAATTATTTCGGGTAGGTCGAGGCAGCACAACTGTCTCTTCATAAGTATAAGAGAAAACCACATCAGTCGGATTCGTTCCTCCATTCAGGTTATAAGTAATTGAATATGGTATCAACTCCCATTTAGCTGTCAACTCTAATTCTTCATGACCAGGATCAATCTTATCTATTTTTGTATCATCTTTATACCAACCCAGGAATTTATATCCGTCTTTTGATGTCGGGGGCATTTTATCAGCAGGAATACCATCAGTTACATTATAAGATGCATTATCCACCGGAGTACCACCATCTGTTTTAAAAACAATTGTATAATTGATCTTTTCCCATTTGGCATAAGCAGTAAAAGCAACATTGCGTCCCCCATTGCTACTAGTTCCACCGGTTATTGGAGCTTCAGAAAGTTCTGATCCTGAACAATCCGCTAGAAGGAACCATCCTTTAAAGGCATGTCCTACATAAGAAACATCCTTATCCGTAGGCAATTTGACCTTTTCGGAGAATGTATAAGTAACCTGCTTGTTTCCTGAATAAGTTCCACCTTTTAAATCATACGTTAATGAGTACCGGATAGGTGTTATGTAAGCATGCAATTTCGTATCCCGTGCTGTGCCTATAGGTATCGAAGTGACGGGAGTAGAATGGCTATTATCACCTTCTTTAAACCAGCCTTCAAATATATATCCCTCTTTTGAATAGGGCGGAAATTGAGCAGAAGGTAATCCCTCTTTTGCGATATACGACTTCGTCAAATCAGATAAGGGAGAACCATTTTCATCATAAAAATAAGCGTAGTAAGATTTATCTTTCCAGATAGGAGATAAAGTCAAAGAAGTAGGATTGGAGACAGGAAGAGAAGTTATTTTCTGCCCTTGTTCATCCTGCCAACCATCAAATTCCTGACCGGCAGAGACAACTAATGGTTCAGGCAAAGAAGCGTCTATCGTTTCAACATTGTAAGTTAAACTCTTTCCTTTCGTTGTTTCAACAGTAAAATTCACTGTATAATCAATAGGTTTCCAACGAGCCGTAATTGTATAAGTTTGATTAACGGCATTTTTTACCTGTTCATAGGTGATAGATGTTATTTTGTTATTCCCTTCATCATACCAACCCAAAAAATCATAACCAACTCGACTTTCCGGATTTACTAAATTAAAAGTACCTTTAGTTATATCATAAGATGTAATGTTACTAGAACTATTCGTTCCACCAGCCATATCATATTTAATTGTATATAAGATAGGAGACCAATTAGCTGTTAACGTAATAGTATGAGAATCTTTATCCACATTTGGAAGGGGTAGAGTTAATTTGTTAATCACATTATTTTCATACTCCCATCCTCCAAAAGTGTAACCCACACGAGATACTGAAGCTAAATCAACAACACTTCCATTAATAATATCCAAAGCTGTATAACTCTTAAGATAATCCCCAGATGTGATCGTTCCATTTTGGGAGTCATAATTTATCGAGTAATTAATAGGACTTATTGTAACTACAGGTGCGACTGTCTCTCCTGAAGAGATAATAGAACCATTTCGTCTTATTACTGAACCATAGCGGAAATTAGCTGCATTTCCATTCTTTGTCCAAAGCGCATATGCAGAACCTCTTTTTGAAGATGCATCAAAAGAGCCTTTAACTAAGCGCAAAGTTCCGTTATAATATTGTATAGCGGTGCCTGCCCCTCCCCAATCACCTGCCCCAGATCCAAATACACTACAATTTACAATCATTACATCTGCTCCCGATATATCTATTGCAGTACCATAAGCACTTGCCCAAGAGGATTTTGTCTGTTTCCCCTCTATCTGACCATTTTTCAAAATAATTGTTCCACCTTTACATTGCACAGCGATTAGATCCGTATTTTCTGCTCGAACAAATGATAATGTTTTTCCATTCAAATCTAAGACTACATCCGTATCTATTACCAATGTATTTTTCAAATTAACATCATCTGTTAAAGTGACAATATTACCATTTATAGAAACGGCATTTCCTAAGGCAGAACTAAAACCAGTTGTTGAAGAAACAGTACCTCCTGCCCCATCAACAGCCGCTCCTGCTTCAAATGCGAATAAGTTAACAAAAACTATTATTAAAACAGTTATCCATCTATTCTTTCTTTCCTTCTTCATATCCTTTTCAATATTTCCTCTCGAAAGCCTTTTCCTTTTCTTCCGAAAGGAAAACTTATTTCTTCCGAATGTATTTTCTATTTGTTCCTAATCTGTTTTTATTTTATATCGAATGGAAGAAGTGTCAAGCTCAAGGTTTAGTATAAGAGGCGGATCAAGTCCATCCTAACAGAACCTCTGTTTTTGACACAATCCCATTATTTTATTCTTAATCAACCGTTCTATGAAGTATTGAAGCAAGTAAAAACTTACTTAGTAAGTAAGCCTTCGGTTATTCGGTAAGTAAACCGCCAGCTACTTATTAAGTAAGTTTCTATCTACTTCTCGAGTAAGTTTGATCTTACTTAATAAGCAGGTTTTCTTCTGAATTTGGAATCAGAAAGGAAGGAAATATTTTTTATCGAGAAGGTATTTACCAAAGAGCGACCTTACCCAATGAACCTAAATCAAGGTTTGCCGATTTTACACCCATAGCTCTGAAAGCTCGGACAATCGTTGAAAAATTGACGCTTTTTCCACTTTCTATTTTGGATATTTGCGCCCTCTTGACACCCATCAATTCACCCAATTGCTCTTGAGTGAGATTCTTGGCTTCACGAGTTCGCTTGATGGCCTCCCCGATTAGAAAATTATTTATGTTATCCTCATACTTTTCTCGTTCCGGAGTACCTCGAACACCGATTACCCGATCTAACATTTCCTCATGAGTATACAATTTCATTTTATCCATATTTCTAATTATTTAGAATCGAAATATTGTTTCCTAATTTCTTTTGCCTTAACAATCTCCTTTAGTGGAGTTTTTTGAGTTTTCTTAATAAAACCATGAATAGCAAAGATAGCAAAACGTTCCCTTTTAGGAAACATTCTTGACTGTTTTTATTCCAGAATCTTCCTGCATTCCAAATCCCATTACTTCAAAGAACAATTCGATGGATAATTCTCCATCTACTCAAACACCAACTCCAACTCATCCAGTAACAACACGCTACTCGTACTGCCCGTAAAGTAATCACCATACTTACTGGCGGAAGCGACGATCAATATATATGTTGGCTTTGTTGTCTGGTCACGATATTCCATGTCGATGCGGAACTGGGTATAATCTTTGACAGTTTCACCCTGAACCAGCTGACCGAAGGCTAGCAGATTATCATTGTTCCAGGTCAGGTCGACAAATGTTCCGGTATTCGTATTGACAGGGAACGGAGATGTCCAGCCGGAAAACAAAGCCATATAGATATGGCAAGAATCCTTACGCCCTTCCAGCTCCTTATACGGATCTTTCGCTTTATCGATGGTACCGGAATTGTATTTATAATAGCCACGCAAAGCAGACGGACGACCCGTATACGGACGACCGAAATTCAACGAAGCACCACTCAGCCCTTCAACCTTACCAAAAGTCCCGGTATACAAACTACCGGCAGCAAACACACCGGCTACCGTTTTACTTTCCAGACGAGCGGCTTTCCCCTTTACGACATCACTGGTTTCCGGAGAAGTCGGATTCGCTTCACCTACGGCATTCGAGCCTTTATTCCCTGAATCCCAGAAATAATTCTCCGGAGTCAGATCGAGGTCGGCATACCAGCTTTTGCCGTCTTTAAACCAATCGTCCAACGAGAGGTTCGGCACCAACTCCACCGCCTCCGTCGTAAATGTTTTGATATCCTCGGATGCACCATCCACCGTTAACTGATATTCATACTCCATGCCCGGTTTAAGATGCGTAAAGACCAATGTAAAGTTTCCTTCTTCATCTATCTCTATTTCGCTGGAAAGCACTTCCTCCCAGCCTTCTTCCGAATCAGCCTTTGTCTCCGCCTGCGGTTTACCGCGATAGCGAGCCGAAACCTGCCCGGTCAATGTCTTACCCGTCACAACCGCTCGCTTTGCCCATGCCGACAAAGAGGTAAACGACATTCCGGCAGGCGGATACGCCACACTCACGGTCCATTCTTCTGTTTCACCAAAAGCGGATACCTGGAAGATGCGAGGACGGGTAAAATCGGTTACTTCCGATGGTTCGGGTGTCGTTTTTGCGATGCTGCTACCTAACTGGAAGGTCTCTATTTTCACATTACGCAAAGAAGGCTGGGCTGTTGAATCCACATATACAATTACATTATGCGTATCAGCATCGATCAGGGAAGCCCCCAGCTGGTTTGCAACAGTTACTTTACGCAGTATATCATGTATCACCGTCACTTTCCAGGGATAATCCTGATACAAACGAAGCAGAAAAGAAACCGGTTTCTTAAAGTTCATTCGCGTATTGACCGTATCGGGCAAACTGTCAACCGACACAAATCCGGTATCCGGGAAATGGCGGAAGTCTTTGCAGGCTATAGAATCCGGTATAACGGTCATACCCGAAGTAACGACCAGCTTTTCTACCCGCAGGTCCCTCAGGTCCAATGTATCCGCCACCTTTACAGAGACGGAAGCCGAAGTCTTATCGATCTTTACCGAAGTCTGTCCTTCAACGGCAAACTCTTCGATAATCCCTTCGATGGTAGGATAAGGCAGATCGTTTTCCACACAGCCTGTCAGCAGCAGACCTACTAAAAAGCACCAGATACTATTTCTTCCCTTCATGCCCTGTTTTTACAAATAAAAGACAATACCTAAATCGATCGACAACAGATTGATCTTGAAATTAGCGGAACTTGCCGTGCGTTTCCCTTTATATACCTGATCTTTTGTCTGATCATACCAGTTGAAGTTCAAACCTGCCACACTAACCGAAGCCTCAGCTGCCACATAATCGTTAATAAAGACAGTCAGACCGGGAGCCACACCGATATTCAGGTTATGCTTTAACTGATACATACCGGAAAGATCGATTCCTGTACCTGAGCTACTGTTACTTTCTGAATAGCCATACGACACACGCGCCTCATTAAACAATCCGAAACGCTTGCTGTCTCCCAAATTCAAATAGGTACGGAGAAAGATCGCCGCCGTATATGTATTGGATACAGACTTAAAATTATCGACATCAAAGCTCAGATCGTCACCCAGTTCCAGAGATATATTACCTATATCCGTATTGGTACGTGAATAGGAGAAACGACCGCCGATACTAATATTGTCGCGAATAAAATAACTCACCAACGGAGTCACCTTAAAGGTATACCCTTCGCTATTAATATCCTTCAACACAGATAAAAACTCAAAGTTTTCGTCCACATGTTCGCTATAGGAAAACGTAGTACCAACCATCCATTGCCCTTTCGGGATAAAAGTTTTCATCAGAATACCCCGGTCATACTTGTTCTCCTTTGCCTTCACCGGCAATACAGAACAACATATCAACAATATGGTAAGGGATAAGAGTTGTTTCATATTTGTTATTTAATTGTTGTTTATAATTACCGGCTCCATGCCTTCAAATTCAGTACCGACAAACGATGCCGCATCATAGTCGTAGTTGAGACTAAATTCATCAATGTATAACTCGCTGCTGGTTGAACCGGTAAATTGATCACCATCTTTACTACATGTAGCTACAATTGTTATATATATTTTAGGAACGCCATTAGCATCAACAAGATCCAAGAAAGAAGGCATTTTCCCATTTCTATATGTCAGTTTAATATCAAAAGATGTATATTTTTCGACCTTTTTTGCCTCTACGAGTTCGCCATACGCAAAAATACTCTTATCATCACTTTTAAAGCGAACTGCTCCAGAAGGGTTACCTCGTAATGATTCCAATGCGAATTGCTTTGTACTTAAAGCTATATAAATAATAGCCTGATCTGTTTGCCCATTCCCTTTATTATCATTTAAAACATAATCTATATTACCCGGCGTATATTTATAATATCCAGATAAATGTGTTGGAAACCCAATATAAGGACGACCATATAATAATTTAGCACCATCACTACTAACAGAAGTTGGTTTACCGATAAATACACTTCCGGCAGAAAAAGCTCCAATAGAACCCAATCCAGCAAATTGCGAAGTCAGTTTTGCCGCTTTTTGTGAGCCCAAATCCGGTTCAGAAACAACATCCGAAATACCTTGTGCCAACACCTTACTTCCTCCAGTCGCTCCATAATTACCTGATTCCCAATAAACCTGATTAAAATCATTTGTACTATTAGGAGAAATATAGTTTTTACCAAAAGTAAAAGCTAATTTATTCTCCGTTATCGTACCCCATTCTTCAAACCCTAAATTAGGCACCGTATAACTACCGCTCGTCGGATCAGAAATAGTGAATGCTGCATCTTTAGTTTGTATAGTAGGATCATTCACCGAAAGCATCTTATAACTATACGATCCCGCCTTTAAACCGATAACCAACACGGATATATTCCCGTCAGCATCCCGCTTGATCTTTTCTTTAATCTCCTTCTCTCCATCAGGTGTTGTTAATACGAAGTAACTACTTCCATCAGAACCTCCATTCCCTCTCAGCACAGCAAACGTACTCCAACAATATGGCTCCATAATATATGCCGCCACATCCGGCATCATTTTAATAACAAAAGTCATCGAAGTTTCCTGATACTTATCATCCAAGATATCCACCTTAAAGGTATATTCTGTCGGCTGTTCATTCAGACACTTCAGATACTGCACAATTCCAGACAGATCTATACGATAAGTATTATAACGCGGATCACTGGCATCTACCGATTCATTAGGCAAAATCGGGAAACCAATCTGACTGCCTTCACCTTTTGTTATATCGAAACGTGATACTCCCGTAGGTGAATCCATCGTCACCACAAACGACTGCAAAGTATTCTTACTACCTAATATATAATCCAACGAGATAGTATTCGAAGCAGGATTCTGATTTTGTTCAGTTCTCTTAAAGGTATAAACACCATCCGTGAATGCACCACCTAACTTAGCAGACGGTTCGCCTATATTAGTCAGTTCCTCTTCCTTAATAAATATATCATAAGTGATCTCCTGATGTTCTTTATCCACATCTACATCCACATCGGCACCTGCCTCATCATCCGTATTGTCATTTGAAACGGTAAACTTAAACGTATAATGATACTGCGGTTCGATATCCGGATACACTTTCTTTATAACAAACTCATTCCCATCGTTATTCACCAGTTTCAACAGGACAGTCAATTTCTCCGGTGTAAAGAAACCAGCCCGATACTCATCACGAGTATAGAGCAATGCACCGGACGGGGTACTGACAGTAGTCTGATAATCCGTAAAATACTCATTCAAATCATCTGCATAAACAACGGAAACTTTCGTATTCGCAATCGTACAAGTCACTTTCGTATTGGTAATCTCTCCTTGTTTTACTTCCACCTCTTCCGATCCCTGATACAACGGCGTTTCCCAGGCAACACCATCCGCTCCATTGGAACGGACAGCCACCGTATACTTACCTACTGGAAGTACTAAACGTTGTCCTTTCACTTCCGTCAGATAATCGTTATAGACTTTCAACGTATCCTCTTCACCCTGCAGGATGGCGACCTGTAAAGATTCATAAGTCACTTCCGACGTGGCACGTGTTTGTAAAGTCTGATCTTCCTCCACATTCAGATACAAAGTTCCGGTAGGAACCAGATTGCCATCTTCATTGCAGGAAGCCAGCAAACCGATTAACAGGCATAAACTATACCAAACTTTTATATAGTATTTCATACGATTTCCTTATTTCTTTGACAACTTTATAACAGCACTCGTACTTTCCCCATTCTTATCTTTCAGCTTGATGTTAAATGAATTATTTTTATCCATCAAGCCCATAAACGGAGATATGTCAAACTTCAAATTACCTTTTTCACCTTTGGAGGGCACAGTCAGAGTCTTATTCATTCCAGACAAAATACCGTTGACTTCAGCAATAGAAGCAGCATCCAGCAAATCCAATGACAGATTAATATCAGAACCTATCGATACATCCACATCCAAACCTGCCAAACCGGTAGGAAGATACAAGTTAATAACAACTTTAGAGCTACTTGTCACCGTCTGCGTTTTACCTAAATCAAATGACTTGCCATTCAACGTTCCAGTAATCGCGATCTTCTTTTGAACATCGTCATCCCCTTTATTATCATCGCCACCATTATTATCATCACCTCCATTATCAGGCTTATCCGATTCTTCAAAATGAGACGGTACTTCAATGATATAATCCTTCTCGATCAAAGACACATCGACTTTGAGAACAGGTCCATTCACAGGGACATCCGGTACATTGGAATCATCACCGTCATCGGGATCGTCCGGATCATCAGGTTCTTCCGGTTCTTCCGAATCGTCACCACCTCCTCCATGATCAGGATCACCATCCGGCACAGTCGGAACTGTACCCAATTCGATCAGTACGTTGTTATGATTCAATATCTGATCATCTTTCGAAAAGTCATGCGAATACGTATGTACGGTATTATCGTGCGTAGTAGCATACATAGTAAAACGTAATGTTCCTGTATTCTTCAAGTAAGCAATGCGGGCTTCATCTTTCTTGAGTGTCAGCACACCGACACCATTATCGATAACGATGGAATAATCGTCTTTAAACTGTGAATAAAACTCGTCCGAGCAGGCAAACTGCACTTTTTTATTCTGAAGGCGACATTGAGCAACCACCTTTGCCACCTCTTTTTCAGTAACCTTACAAACCGTATCACCTGCATAATAAGGAGAGTTGAAACCGGCATTCAGGTCCGATCCCATAACTGCCCGAACGGAATATGTACCGACAGGCAACAACAAACCGCCTTCATCTCTCATAGCGGCATACGATTCATAATATTTTACCGTTTCACCCAAGCTATCGGCAATGGTAATAGAGAAGTTATCCGGATTCAACAAATCCTCTTCCCCATCATCATCCCCTTTTGTATTAGGAGCTTTCGCTTCTTTCTCTGCCTTTACTTCCACATCCAGCATACCCACATTTTCATATGAGGGCGTTTCTTTATCCGAATCTTTTCCTCCCAACAGGTCTTTCTTCATTTCACATGAAAAAAGAAAAGGAAGAAGAAACAAAACAATTGTAAGTATACGTATGTATTTCATTTTATTCCTGATCAATAAGCGTTACTGTTCGTAAGGATAGTTTTTCAGGGGTTTCACCTGCATCCAGATTAATGATATAATATTCGCCTAACTTCGGAGAAGTAGCCGGATTATTATCATCATTCTTTACACGATAAGTACGTTCGGGATACCATTTATCATCACCCAAACGGACTTTTACCTTTACCACTAATTCATCGCAAGCGTCTATGAAATAACCTACATCCGTCTTTTCTTTCGAGAACGTCCAGTCGGCTACTCCGTTAGAGACTTTCACTTCGTAATTATAGTTATTCGGCTGTCCTTCCAGCTTCTTTTTAAATTGTTCGGAGAGAACCAGTTCAACACCGATACTCTGAAACGTACATTTCAAAGCCACATTAGTCGTTGTCTTTTCTTCAATAACAAACTCCTGCTGCTCTACAAAATAAGGCTTGTCGGAAACTTTCGTTTCTCCCAATTTATAGGAACTGGCAATCGCTGAATAATCTCCACAAGGAAGAATCAACGGAAGACCGGCAGCCTTCATATCAGCGAAAGTATCGAACTCTTTCACTGCCGCACCATTCTCATCCAGGATTCCAACATAAAAATTATCTGCCTCTATATCGGTAAAGTCCGCACTCTTCGTAATCACTGGAATAGTGATCTGCGTAGGAGTGTTATTCTTTAAACTCAATCCACCTGTACCATCGACATAAGACGATTGATTCATTTCCGCACCCTCACCGCAGGATGTAAAAGCGGTGAAGAGAGGGAATAGTAAGGTGTATAATAATATCTTTTTCATATTTTGATTATTCGTATATTAGTTCGACGTTGTCAATATATAAATTACTGCCTGTGTACTCGCCGTTGCTGACATTTTGGGCATTAGGTTTCACTGGAAAATCTGAGACTCCATAATCACCAGCTTGACCTGAGACAAAACGTATAAACATAGTTCCTGCTTTCGCTGCACCTTGCTTATAATCCAAATAGACAACTTGTCTCTTCCAATCGCTAGTAACTTCCGAAGAAGTAAACGTTTTTACAACAATATCATTCTCCTTTTCATCTTTAACTACGATCTCTGCAGTAAATGTATCACTGGACTTCATTAGATTTTCATATTTGTAATAAAATGCAAAACCTGTAGGACGAGAAGTAAAAGGTATACCATATTGTGCACCTCCATTGTAAGAACCCAGAAATAATTCACCAGGCGTACTTTTTGCAACAGATGCTGCAACTTCCCATACATTAAATAAATCAAAAGCAGCTCCAGAGCCTACTCCCCAACCTACCGTACGAATAAGAGCTGCCTTACCAGAAAAACCTGCATCTGACTTTATTGTTCCTGAATTTGCCACATAACGTGTCCACGTTTTATCACCAGTAGCATCTTTGAGTTTTATTTGACTATTCTTAAAACCTCCTTCAACTGTTGTTGTTTTGTTGAGAGTATTCCAATCTGAAGATACATCAGTTGTCCCCAATTGCCAAATTTCCCAACAACGATAAGGTAAATCTGGAGGACTTACGCCATTAGCTATATCTCTAATTGTAAACACTATTTCCTTATTATATCCTGGTAATATTGCATCTGCTCCCTCGTTATATCCATCCGAATCAATACTCCAATCCTCCAACGGATCAATTAACTTGCCATTACTGAATCCTTGCATCTTTTCTGTCGTCAAATCTTTACTATCAGTAAAACGCTCATAAGAAGAATTCAAATTATAAACTGCCCTAACTGAATATAACGATGAAGCTTCCAAGCCTTTCAATGTATCTACATACTGAACAAATCCGTCAACAACATCTCCGTCAGGTTTCAATCCAGATGACGTAACTGATAACCAACTCGAACTAACCGATTTATATTGGAAACTCAAATGCTTCACATTTGCTTGTTCTGCCAATTTTGCTCTCAAAATAATACGTTTAGCAAACGCATCATTCTCCGTCGTTTCTAATGCAAACTCTGGTGCATGTACCGTTACTATTTTTGTCAATTTATCTTCTTTACTCTTCTTATCTTTCAAATAGAACGTAAACGTATAATCCTTACTACCTGTTTCCGGAGCTTTTAATAGAGTTGTAAAAGATTTAGGGAAAGTAAGTATAGCATTTGCATTATTTGTAATCTCTGTTTCTACACCCAAAGCTTGCTTTAATGCTTCTCTTCCAGCCTCTGACATAAAGGCATATTCAACATTTGATGTTCCATCATTCACAACTACCTTTGTTTGTTCTTCATCAATCAAGCCGGTAGCAGTAAATGACAAGTTCCAATCAGCCGCCAGTTCATCCCCCTCTACTATTTCATACTGCGTATCAGAAGATTCTGCCATAATCTGCGGAGCCTCAGCCGGCAATACTTTTGCATCAAAAGTTATGACATTCGATTCTTTAGCCTTTCCGGTAGCATCTGTTCCATAAATCTTATAATGGTAAATATATGTGTCTTTATCAGAAGAAGGCAAACTGTTCAGACCTTCTTTCAAATAAAGCACACTCGCTTTCTTCTTGGACATATTGACATCGGTTTCTTCGCCTACTGTCCAGGTATAATGGTTTTCCTTGGCTGCTTTTACTCCTGCATCAGTAGCAAGATTATACATCGTTGCATCCTCTTCATCTTCTCCATCCTTCCAATATTTGATATTCAGAGAACCTATACCACCTGCCATATTTATCCCGATATAAGGATTCTTATCAAACAGACCTGATCGAAACTCAAACACATCACAATCGACAAACTCTGTAGCCGTCAGCGTCGGCTCCTTAAACGGCTTCCACATAAAATCCGGAATCTCCGTCGTCATCGTCACTTCCTCCATCGTATCATCCAATACAATATCCAGTCCGATTCCATCCAGTGCTTCTCCATCCGTCTTGAACACCAGGCGGACATTTTGTCGGCGTTCCAGCTTCAGTGCAGTCGGTACGTAATATGTTTTCTCCGTCTCTTCAGTTATTTTCTTCAGTTTGATACCGATAGCGATATTCGTTCCGTCCTTGTCCACCTGCATATATGCCGGACGCGTTTCGCCTTTGACAATCTCTAAATCGGCAGTTGTATACGAAGAACTCAGCAAAACGGTATAATCGGAATATGCTTCCTTAAAATCATCGGTATATTCAGCCGTGATCCGTGCATTCCCCAATGTCGCCGTCACCTCCAGCGGTGTACTCATCCCCTCTTTTACGGTAAACGCCGTACTCCCCTCAAAATAAGGATTCTCAAATGCAGCGGGAAGGTTATTGCCTTTGGAGGCTACTATTGTGTAGGCACCTTCGGGGAGTTCGATCTCGGAAGGCATTTTGTCGAAGCGGTCGTATGATTTTACTGTGTCTTTGTCGGTGACGATACGGATCTGGTAATCCTCTACGGTCAGGAATTTCTCAAACTCATCCGAAACAACCTTTGTCAGATTCGAGTTCACTCCTTTCTTCAGGGAGGTTGTATCAGCAGTCAAACTTAAACGGAGCTTTCCCGAATGACCGGAAGAACCGTCTTTCTGGTCATCACAAGCAAACGAACCTATTATTAATACAGATATACATGCAAATAATGCCATAGTTCTTGCAGAACCATGTCTTTTCTTTATTTCCATCCCTCTCATCTACCTATTTTATGGTTATTTGTTCAACCTTATTTAATACTAGCTATTTATACGCACTTTTAACCGGATGCAAAGTAACATTGAAATCCAAGATCCCGCAAGGTCTATTTATGCGATTATGTGTCCTTTTTTTTAGATATGAGCCAAATCGCATTCACCTATTTAGTTATTTATATGTTAAATCAGTGGAGAAAGAGGCATGCCAAGGTGTTCTATTTATAAGAATACAGTTCAGCCTTTGAAAAATAATACATACATTTGCAAAGAGAAAAACAGAGAGAGATGAACACAAATATACCCAAGGAGCTACCCAAGTTAGACATTCCGGAAGACTGGATTGTGGGGACGGATATCAGCAAGGAAATACTAAGTCTGTATACGAATTTCCCTTGCCGGTTAAAGGCCGGTATCTTTGTGCTTTGTATGCAGGGAGAAATTGAGGCTTCGATCGATACGACCGGCTACCAAGTCAAAGCAAACGACTTAGTGATTATCCTCCCCGGCAGTATCCTCCAGATACACAAGGCGGAAGGCGACTTGAAGATCTATTTTATCGGCTATTCATCACAATTTATCACCTATGCCAATATCGTTAAACCGACTCTCGATATCTTTTACACAATAAAGACTAACCCGGTGATTTCACTGAAAGAAGAGATCGCCCAACTCTTCAGCGAACATTTTGCACTCCTAGCAAAGACCTATCTGACCTACTATGGAAAGATCAACAAGGAAATTATTAAACACATGCTCTTCACACTGGTTCACGGGCTGGGAGAACTATATAAGGATATCAAAATAACAAAAACTATCACAGGGAAAAGCGAAAGAATAGCAAACGACTTCTCAAAACTCGTCATGCAACATTACGCAACAGAGCGCAATGTCGCTTTCTATGCCAACGAGTTAGGTATCACACAAGCCCACCTGAGCACGACTGTCCGCCAGGTCACCGGAAAGACTTGCCTGGAGATCATCGCCTCGATGGTTATCATGGATGCCAAAGCACAATTGAAGTCGACAAACACCAGCATTCAAAATATTGCCTACTCGCTGAATTTTACGAATATGTCTTTCTTCGGAAAATACTTCAAACGACATGTCGGCGTAGGGCCACTGGAGTATAGAAACAGCTGAAGTTCTGCAAGAACTCACTCCTTTTTGTTTTTTTGACGGAATTGCATTCATGCATTCACCATAGAGCATATAACATTCACAGACAATAATTTACAACATGAATGCACCTCGAAAAAATGCATTCATGCATGGGTTCATTATGCCTTCATCCGAAAGTTATTCCGGGCCGATATTCGACTCGATTACCAAAGGGCCCGTTTCAGGTTCATCCTTACTGACCGGACGGGTATAGATCGACATATGACGCGTGCCACCTTCTTCGAGCGTGCCTTCTGCCACAAAACCGGCCAGCTCTTTCCGGGCCGTATAATCCGAGCAACCGTTCAGGCTGCGGTATTTGAGAACGGTGATGTAAGGATGCCGATCCATGTACCATTGCAGGCGACGGTATTTTTCTTCGTCGCTGAAAGTACGGCATTTCTCCTCCCTGATACGGGAGAGAGGCATCGTTTTCAATCTGTCTTTCAAGGATTGGCAACAACGGAAATTCACATTCTTGAAGTGCACCGACTCGCTACGCAGCTCCTTCTTATCCATCACCGGACGCGACTTGAGCGAAACGCTGAAAAAGCCCAACCCCTCGATCTCCACATTATTTCCTCCCCGCAGGTTTTCCGCTACCAGATCGGTTATCAATTTCAAAGCACCCGAAATATCCGCTTCCGAAAAGGTGGAACGATCTTTCCCATACCGCATCAATTCTCTGATACTATACGTTTTATACGGGATGAGACGCGGATGGAGCAGCTTCTTCCCACTACTTCCATTCGGATCCGGATTTTCTTCCATTCTGTATCTGGCTTCCATACTACTACTATTTACAGGTTAACCCACTAGATATTATTGTTTATGTCGGCACTTCTTATTCTTTCGACAGTTGACAAAAGATTATTCGACTATTGTCAAAAGATTATTTGCCAGCTGTCGAAAGATCTTTTGCCTGTTGGCGAACGAATAAGAAGTCGGCATCTAAGATATAAAAAGTAAGCATATAAACCATAAAATACAACGACTTATTTCTTAGACACGGACAGAGCAAATAGTGGGTAAGTATCGGCCGAAATGCTTTTAAAACAAGCACATAGGTATGTATATTTGCCTCAGAACATCTAAAAAAACATGTTATATGGAAGCTACTATCTACAAAACAACCGGCAAGAAAATGAAAAAGATCGCGTTAACCGCCTTGTTGGAGGGGATGCGTACGGAGCAAAAACAGATTCCGGTAACTGCTTTCCGCAGCAGTCTGGATTATTGCATGCCGGATAGTCAGCCGACCTATGCGGAGAAACTTCCGGTGGCCATTTTCAGCGGCGTTTACCGGGAGGCATCCGACAGTGCAGCCATCCGGAAGTACAACGGTATCATCCTGGTAGAAATAAATGGGCTGGCAAGTCGCCCGGAAGCGGCCGGATTACGGAAGCAAGCGACGGAAATGTTGCAAACAATGGCAGCGATTATCGGTTCAAGCGGCAAAAGCGTAAAAATACTGACTCGTTTCACGCTGCCCGACGGTTCATTACCGCAAGAAGAAGAGTTAATCCGCTTATTTCATGCCCATGCGTATCGCCGGGCTGCCATTTTCTATGGGGAACAATTACAGAGGAGCATTACCCCGACCTCGCCGTTGCCATCGAAAGGGATGCGCTACACGCTCGATCCCGACCTTTATTACAATCCTGACGCGCTCGCTATCCGTATGCCGCAGCCACAGCAGGAACCGGACGAATCTGCAATGAAGGAAAAGCCGGAAAACAAGCCCGATCCGCTCCACCGCCTGATGCCGGGATACGAACGTTATCAGGTTATCGCCCGCCTGTATAATGTGGCACTCAAAAACACGTTGCACACAACACCTGTTCCCGATGCAAAGGCCGACAAGCAACCGTTTCTGGTGAATCTGGGCGAACATTGCTTCCGGTGCGGGATACCGGAAGAGGATGCCGTACGTTGGACGTTGCTGCATACGGGGTTGCGGGGGTTCGAACCGGAGTTGAGGGATACCTTGCGCACTTGTTATCTGCTGGGGAAGAATTTCGGCAATAGGCCGGGATTGTCGAACGGACAGATCCTGATGGCACAACTGGACGACTTCATGCACCGCCGCTATGAATTCCGCCGCAACAAACTGAAAGGGGGGATGGAATACAGAGAGCAGTGTTCGTTCTGTTTCCATTTCCACCCGGTCACCGACGAAGTGGTCAACACGATCAGCATACAGGCTCAGAAAGAAGGGATAGAATTATGGGACAGGGATGTGAAACGGTTTATCTACTCTACACGAACACCGCATTTCAATCCGTTGGAGGCTTATCTCGGCAATCTGCCGGAATGGGATCGAACAGACAGGATACGCGCGCTTGCCGGTACGCTGCCTACCCGAAACGAGAACTGGTGGGACCGGTTTTATGTCTGGTTTCTGGGAATGGTGGCCCAATGGAGACAGATGAACCGGATGCACGGAAACAGTGTGGTACCGCTACTGGTAGGCCCGCAGGGATGCGGCAAATCAACCTGGGCACGGGCTATTCTTCCACCGGAGCTACGCGAATATTATGCCGAAAGCCTCGACTTCAGCAGTAAGAGAGAGGCGGAACTGGCGTTGGGACGCTTTGCATTGATTAACCTGGATGAGTTTGACTCGATCAATAGCAACCAGCAGGCTTTCCTGAAACATTTGTTGCAAAAGCCGGAAGTGAAAATACGTCGTCCTTACGGGCAAAGTATCTGTACGCAACAACGTTACGGCACTTTCATCGCTACCTGCAACAACACCGATCTGCTGACCGACCCGACCGGCAGCCGCCGTTTTATCTGTATAGAAATGGACGGACAGATCGACAACCGGCAATCCATCTGCTACGAGCAGTTATATGCACAGGCGATGGCGGCATTGAATAATGGCGAACGCTATTGGTTTACGCATGAGGAAGAGATCCGTATCATGCAGGACAACCGGAGTTTCCAGCAGTCGACACCGGAGGAGCAGTTTTTCTTCCAGTACTATCGCCAGCCGGAGGAAGACGAAGAAGGTCTATGGCTTTCGGCCACTGAAATCCTGCTCGATATACAAAAGCAGAGCGGCATGCATATCAGCAAAACAAACATGGCCATCTTCGGACGTATTCTGCAAAAGAACGGGATTGCTAAAAAACATACCGCAAAAGGGAATATATGGTACGTAATGAAGGCATAAATAAATGATATTTAGCTGATTAAATTTACCGGCTAAAACAGTCATAATTTCTACAGCCCCCAGCTCTCCCTGTCCAGGTTCCGGTAATTGATAGCCTCCGCCAGATGGCAAGCTTCGATCTTTTCGGAAGCATCCAGGTCGGCGATGGTACGGGAGACTTTAAGGATACGGTCGTAGGCACGGGCGGAAAGGCTCAGGCGCTGCATGGCTGCTTTAAGAAGAGCCAGACCGGCAGCATCGGGAACGGCATAGGTATGCAGAAGCTGGGTATTCATCTGGGCATTGCAATAGATGCCTTCATGACCGGCAAAGCGTTTCTCCTGAACGGCACGTGCTTTGATGACCCGCTCACGGACATCGACGCTCGGTTCGGAAGGGCGTTGCTCGGAAATCTTTTCAAAAGGGACAGGCACGATCTCTACCTGTATATCTATCCGGTCCAGCAGCGGGCCCGAGACGCGGTTCATATACTTCTGCACTGCTCCCGGAGGGCAAAGACAAGGACGATCGGGGTGGTTGTAATATCCGCAAGGACACGGGTTCATGGAAGCCACCAGCATAAAGCTGGCCGGATAATCGACCGAGAAACGGGCACGTGAAACAGTGATCTTCCGATCTTCTAATGGTTGGCGCATGACTTCAAGGACACTTCGGTTGAACTCCGGCAACTCATCCAGGAAAAGCACGCCGTTATGCGCTAGGCTGACTTCTCCCGGCTGCGGGTAAGCACCACCACCCACCATTGCCACATTCGAAATGGTATGATGCGGGGAACGGAACGGGCGTTGCACCATCAGGGAGGTCTCCACCCCTATCTTACCGGCAACGGAATGGATCTTCGTCGTCTCAAGCGATTCATGTAAAGTGAACGGGGGAAGAATCGTCGACAGCCGTTTCGCCAGCATCGACTTACCGCTACCCGGAGGGCCGATCATGATCAGGTTATGACCGCCTGCCGCAGCTACTTCCAACGCACGCTTTACATTCTCCTGTCCCCGCACATCGGAGAAGTCGAATTCAAACTGTTGCTGACGGGCGTAAAACTCTTCCCGCGTATTAACGACAGTAGGCTGCAAATCACGTTTACCCGCAATAAATTCGATCACCTCTTTGATATTCTCGGCTCCATACACATCCAGGTCGTTGACCACAGCCGCCTCACGGGCATTCTGCTTCGGCAGGATAAATCCTTTAAAGCCCTCTTCCCTCGCCTTGATCGCTATGGGGAGAACCCCTTTCACCGGTTGAAGGCTACCGTCCAACGACAGTTCCCCCATCAATAGAAAGCGCTCCAGTCGTGAAGCATCCAACTCCTCGGCCGCCGCCAATATGGCAATAGCCAACGGCAGGTCGTACGACGAACCTTCCTTACGGATATCGGCCGGCGCCATATTAACAACGATACGGTTACGGGGAAATTTATATCCGCTTACCTGGAGAGCAGAGATAATGCGTTCGTGACTCTCGCGTACAGCGACATCGGGAAGGCCTACCAGAAAGAACTGGATACCTTTTGTACAATTCACCTCAATGGTTACGATGGTTGCAGAAATGCCCTGCACGGCAGCAGCATAAGATTTTACTAACATAATTAAAAGGTTTTGATTGGAAATTTAAATTCGTTTATCTTATCATTCTACCAGTTTTTCCAGTGTTTGTTCTATTTCCAGACCATTGTCCGTCTTCAGGATGATCTTACCTTCTTCATCGATCAGGAAACAACGGGGAAGTGCATTTACATTATACAGATCGACCAGCATAGTGGCTTGGCCTGCAGAGTCGGTCACCAGGTTCCAGTCAATACTGTCTTTTGCCAATAGCTTACGGACCTCCTGGGGATCATCATCCAGGCTGACCAACAGCATTTCGACTTTCTCTTTCGGATATTTCACCGCTACCTTATCCAAAAACAGATCTTCTGTCTGGCACATATCGCACCACGGAGCTGTAAAAGCCAATAACAGATAACGTTTCGGGAAAGAGTCCAGACTTACGGTATGACCATAAATATTCTTTACATTAAATCCCGGAGCCTCTGCACCCAGCGAGGTACGCTGCGCTTTGGCACTGTATTCCTGTAGTTTACGGATCAAATAAAAATCGTTCAACTTAGGACTCAACACCGCCAGCAGTTCATCCATCTTACGGGTATCGTCCGGGTTCATAAAGAAATACTGCAACAGAACCACGGAGGCTTCTTCATCGGGATGTTCCTGAATATAGGCCTGTGCACGTTCGCTCAGCGAATGACTTACATTCGTCAGGCGGGAAGGAAGATCCGTCTCTTCAATCGTATTCGTATGACTGCTCTTATTATTCAGGATATTGACCAGGTCGGCCTGTTCTTTCAATAAAGGAGCAACCCCTTTACGGAAATTTGTCAACCGGTCGTTGATACGTCCACCTTTCACCTGTAACAATGAAGGATAAAGAGCGTCACCGGTAATGGTCACTTTCTCACCGGGTATCAGGTAAGCAGTGGTCCAGCGTTTCTTATGATCGAAGAAGATAGTAACAGTATTGAAGTCGCCTTCACTCCGTTTTAAGGAGAACTGTCCGGGTTTTTCGCAGGTAATGGTATCGACTACTTTATAACTGTCATTCTCGAAAACGGCATATAGCGTCTCATCTTCCAGATTAGACAACTTGCCTTCAATCCGGTAAGGAACGTCCCCGCCACATGATGACAAGAACAATGCGACTCCGAAAAACAGTAATAAACGTTTAATCATTATACCTTAATAACCCCACATTAACAGATAATTTGCGGTAAAGATAGCAATAGAATTTAAATTACGCTAACATTTATGATAAAATTAATTCAGATATACAAAAAAAACTGCAGGATCAATATTTTACAAGTACAAGATCCTGCAGTTATAATTAAATCGGGTTAGAAAAGTTACAACTATGACTTCCAACTATCAATAGCCCGGATTTTGTTTAATCGCAGGCGTCGCATCTATCACACTCTGAGGTATCGCCCATAAATAATTCTTAGCCGGATCGAACAAACGAACTTCTACTTTAATCCGCTCATCACCCAGGCTTAAAGCTCCGGTTGCAGGATCCACAGTTCCCAGCAAAGCACCATATACTTGGCCCGGCATCACTTCTTCACCTATCTTCCAACGGCAGATATCAAACCAACGAAGCCCTTCCAACGCCAATTCGACACGACGTTCGCGACGTACCAGTTCGCGCATCTTAACCTGGTTATTGTAAATTGATCTATCCACCTCTGGCATTCCCGCACGTGTTCTAATCGCATTCAAAGCTTCATACACAGAAGCATCGATCTGGTTCAGCTCTATTTTCGATTCGGCATACATCAACAACACTTCGGCATAACGCATAACAATCGCATTCATACCGGTATTCCACATATCTGCATAGTCAGACAGGTTATCGATATATTTACGAGTATGATAACCTGTTTTGGAACGGCCGTAAGGAGC
Organism: Parabacteroides leei; assembly: GCF_023369805.1. Taxonomy (NCBI): domain Bacteria; kingdom Pseudomonadati; phylum Bacteroidota; class Bacteroidia; order Bacteroidales; family Tannerellaceae; genus Parabacteroides; species Parabacteroides leei. The sequence goes on along the minus strand of NZ_JAMBQG010000015.1, from coordinate 63,533 downwards.
ATAATAATCACCGGTAGGATCTTTTATATCAATCGGATTGAAATAACTTCCTTCATACAAACATCCCGGGTAGATCAGAGATGCAGCCAGACGAGGATCACGGTCTTTATAGGGATCCTTGGGATTATAGCCAGGCGACTCATTAATCGTTTTTCCGTCTATACACTCGTAAGCATCAGCCAAAGCCTGTGTCGGGTTAATAGAAGACCATCCTCCAAGTGATGCAGGAGGCATAACCCCTAAGATAGCATTCTTTGCCAGATTCTCTACATACTGAACATCCATGATCACCTCTTCGTTATTTACATTTGCAATCTTGAATAAGCCTTTATAATCAGGAAACAGGGAATATCCGAGTTTCATGATCTGGTCACAGGTACTTGCACAAGCAGCATAATCACCGGAGAATATTTCCATACGGGCTTTCAATGTCAGAGCAGCTCCTTTTGTGACCCGACCGATATCACCGCCTGTATATTTTTCCGGTAATAGGGAGGCAATAGCCGTTAGTTCATCCAGGATAAACTTTTCGACTTCAGCTTTTGGGGTACGCGGCAAATTCGAATTCGAAATATCCAATACCTCTGTTACCAAAGGTACATCGCCATAGAGAGTCACTTTCAGAAAATAATGCCAGGCTCTCAGGAAACGCACTTCGGCAGTCAAACGGGAACGCGTCTCTTCCGACATGGTCGGACGATCAATATTGGCCAGGAAATTGTTACAACGGACAATCTTATCATACTTCATGTAGTTCTGTCCAAAATCATTCGCAGTAGCATAACCAGTAGCCTGAACCTGCCAGTTTTCCCAAGGGAAAGGGTTGTACGAATTATCTGAAGCACAATCAAAGTAAATCACTTCATCCATACTATACCATCCCTCGTAGCAACCGGTCGCTGCGGCCAATGCATCTTTTTCTGTATTCCAAAATGTTTCATTAGAAGGCTGATCCAACGGATTTCTATCTAAAAAATCACTACTACAAGAAGTTATAAAAAGTAGTAGGACGGCATATAAACTATATTTTTTCATGACATTTCTATTTAAAAGGTTATATTTAATCCGAATGTGTTTACTTTAACCTGAGGATAATAGCCACGGGCACCGACAGGGGCTTCCGGGTCAAATCCATCGCTAAAGCCGGTAAAGGTCAGCAAATTCTGTCCGCTATAGTAAACACGCACTCTTGGAACACGGATAAAGTCACAAATGCTTTTAGGTAATGTATAGCCAATCTGAATATTCTTCATTCGCAAATAAGAGGAATTAATAATCCAGAAGTCAGAAGGGTTAGTCTCCGAATCATTCTGTCTCCAGGTTGTTAATGGGCGTGGGAATTTTCCATTCGGATTGGTTTCCGCATCCCAACTGTCGAGGAACAGGGCTGTCGGTTTCGCCGTAGTACCCTGCAAACGACCAACCGTTTCATTCTGAAGGAAACCCTTTACATCTGCCGCTCCCTGAAAGAAAACAGAAGCATCGAATCCTTTCCACGTTGCGCCAAGATTCAAACCAAATGTCCAGGAAGGATCCCAGCTACCGAGGTAAACACGGTCTTCGCCATCAATTTTACCATCTTTATTCTGATCCTTATATTTCAAATCGCCCAAACCGGCCTGTTCGCGGTTGATTACAGCGCTATTAGCCAGATCGGTTTCGTCGGTAAAGATGCCGAGTACTTCGTAACCGCCAAAAGCATTAATAGGAAGACCTTCCTGTTTAAATTTATAGCCATCCCATATTTTAGCTCCGTCGTTATGCAGGTTCGTTACTTCGTTCTTATTGTAGGCCACATTAGCGGTTGCATTGAAGGTGAAGTCTTTAGCAGATATTTTATATCCCAGTTGCATTTCAATACCTTTATTTGTCACTTCGCCCGCATTCTGATAAGGAGCTTCCAAGCCATAGAGTGTACTAACCGGCAGTTTCATCAGGATATCGTATGTTTTCTTCCAGTAAGCATCGACATTTAAAGTAAACATATTCTGAAAGAATCCCATATCCAAACCGATATTGGTAGTCTTGGAGGTTTCCCATCTCAAACCATTGTTCGCTCCATCAACCGGTGCCACGCCCTGGTTTACTTTTCCGCCAAACGCATAGTTCTTCTGAGACAATACTGATTGATATGGATAGAATTCGATAGATTTCCGGTTATCAGTCCCCAATTGCTGGTTACCTAATTTACCCCATCCGCCTCTGATCTTCAGGTCAGATAATATATCGCGCGTACCTTCCATGAAAGGCTCGTTAATAATACGCCATGCTACGGAGAAAGAAGGAAACGTACCCCAACGAGCATCCTGATTGATACGTGATGTCCCATCCCGGCGGATATTGGCTTCAAATAAGTATTTGTTGTCATAATCATACGTCACACGCCCGAAAAAAGAACGAAGAGCATATTCATTGGCCGACCCTTCGGCTGTTTGCCCATCCGGTGAACCAGCATTCAGCTCCCACAGGTCGTTGTTCAGGAAGTTGATACGCTTACCGATTGTCCAATCTCTGCGGCTGTATTCCTGTGAAAAACCCGCTAAAGCACCAACGGTATGCTTGCCGAATGTATTATTATAGGTCAGTAAAGTTTGCAGGTTGAGCATCATATAATCTTCCCGTTCGTCAGTTTGGCTGTTCGGCCCCTGGTATTGGGAAGGTTCTCCGGTTTTCCAGTTGTAATATTGAATATCCTTCAAGAACTTTTCATCAGACTTTCCGGTGTGTTCATAACCAATAATTTCCTGTACCTTTAATCCTTTTATGATCTCATACCCAATATTTCCCACAGCACGTGTAGTATGATACTTCTCATTACGAATCGAACCGGCATCCATCCACGCGAGCGGGCTTCCATCCGGAATATAGCCATAGTAACCATTTGAATACTTATAGGGGACAAACGGTGCAATACGGTTTATCTGGCGGAATATCTGATACATATCTCCGGTCCAAGGATTTACGGGCTCGTTCGTATCTCCAAAAGTGTAAGAGAAGTTTACACCGGCAGAGAATTTATTGATCTGCGTATTGATATTCCCTCTTAAGTTATAACGTTTGAAATCGGCATTATCGATAATACCGTCTTGTCCCAGATAACCTAAAGAAAACATGTAGGTCGTAGTTTCACTTCCCCCGCTTACTTCTGCCCTATGGCTATGCTGGAAACCTTTATCTTTGTAAAAAAGCCCCAACCAATCGGTATTCGGATAATTGTCAGGATCGCTTCCATCCCGGAATTTCCCGATCTCCTCTGCCGTATAAGCCGGATTTTTACCTTCATTAATCAGAGCTTGATTATATAGACTGGCATATTCATGAGAAGGTAAGTACTCAGGTAAAGACGTTGGTGATTGCCAACCCACATAGCCATCGTATTTCAGGGTCGCAGCCTTTTTACTACCCTTCTTGGTCGTAATCAGAACAACACCATTAGCAGCACGCGAGCCGTAGATAGCGGCAGATGCCGCATCTTTCAAAACAGAAAGACTTTCGATATCGTTCGGATCGATATCATTAATCGTCGATACGACCAGTCCGTCTACAACATACATCGGATTTGAATTATTCAAGGTCCCGACACCACGAATACGGATAGAAGAATTATCCTTACCGGGCTGTCCGCTGTTTTGTACTACGGTAACCCCCGGAAGCATGCCTTGTAATGCTGTAGATGCATTTGTTACCGGCCTGTTCGCCAATGACTCCGAATTAATGGCAGCTACAGCTCCCGTCATATTGACTTTTTTCTGAACGCCATAACCTACAACAATTACTTCATCCAAATTCTGAGTATCTTCTACTAAAACTATCTGAAAAGAGTTTTTACTTCCTACCGCTATTTCCTGGCTGATATATCCAATATAAGATATAGAGAGTTTAGCATTTGCAGGAACTTCCAATTCAAATTTTCCGTCCATATCAGTAATAGTTCCATTCGTTGTTCCTTTTACTGAAACATTAGCCCCGATAATAGGGATTCCCTCTTTATCTACAACGGACCCTGTTACCTTAGAGTCATTGATAATGGACATTTTCATTATATCAGATTCCCCCTCTGATATCGTTTCTCCTAAGACAGATGTACTTCCTACACACAAGATACCTGTTCCTACAAGCAGGCATCTAAAATAATTTATACCATTTGCTTTATTCATAATAATGGAATTTAATAATTAACAATAATTAATACAACAACACTGAATAAGATCAGCTCTTTAATTTCAATGATTTCAAAGCTTTCTCCATTTTCTTAAAGCTCCTTTTGCACATAAACATTTTAGCTTAAAACAGATTTATCAATACATTAAAATACAGGAATTTACAGCAAAAAACAGGGCTTTAGGAGTGACTAAAAAAAACGTTCCTTTTTCTTAGTCATTTTGAATTGTTAAATTTTAATATTCTATAGAAAGGAAAGTATGGCGTTTAGATTGGAGTATTTTTCTAATAGCAAGCAGTTTAACTTAAGTAAAGGAGGGCTTGAAAAATCTCTATAAAGACAACATGGGTATCAATGAAAATGACTAAGAAAAAGGAACGTTTTTTCTAGTCATTTTCATTGACACCCTTTATCGTTGGCAAAGTAAAAAATAATAAATAATACAGAAAATAGACAATCAATACATATACATGGATAATATTATGATTACTTTCCCCCAAAAAGCATTAATGTTATGCCCTTAAACGATATATAAAAATACGGACATTCCTCCAATCTTTTTATTTCATTTCTTACTCAATAGAAGTCTAGTTGGAATAAAAAAGAAAAAGAATAGTACAAAACGGCACTTATATATACAAAAAGAGGATATGTCATACGACACATCCTCTTTTCGATAGCTTTATTCTTAACCGTTGATAAAAATTTATCTTCGGCAGGGAAATTACAATTTCGGACCAGCAGCAACCAAAGCTTTACCTGCTTCGTTACCAGTGAACTTAGCGAAGTTCTTCTGGAAGCGACCAGCCAAATCTTTAGCTTTTTCGTCCCACTGAGCAGCGTCAGCGTAAGTGTCGCGAGGATCAAGGATCTTCGGATCAACACCCGGAAGAGCTGTAGGAACAACGAAGTCGAAGTAAGGAATAACCTTAGTCGGAGCTTTGTCGATAGAACCATCCAGGATAGCATCGATGATACCTCTTGTATCTTTGATAGAGATACGTTTGCCGCTACCGTTCCAACCTGTGTTAACCAAATAAGCCTTAGCACCAGTCATTTCCATCTTCTTAACCAGTTCCTGACCGTATTTAGTCGGGTGCAATGACAAGAAAGCAGCACCGAAACAAGCTGAGAATGTAGGAGTCGGTTCAGTGATACCACGTTCTGTACCAGCCAACTTAGCTGTGAAACCAGACAGGAAGTAGTACTGAGTCTGTTCCGGATTCAGGATAGATACCGGAGGCAATACACCGAATGCGTCAGCAGACAGGAAGATAACCTGTTTTGCGTGCGGGCCTTTAGAAACCGGTTTAACGATGTTTTCGATATGATAGATAGGATAAGAAACGCGAGTGTTTTCTGTAACAGACTTGTCAGAGAAGTCGATAGCGCCGTTAGCGTCTACTGTACAGTTTTCCAACAGAGCGTCACGTTTGATAGCGTTCCAGATATCCGGTTCGTTTTCCTGGCTCAAGTTGATAGTCTTAGCATAGCAACCACCTTCGAAGTTGAATACACCGTCGTTATCCCATCCGTGTTCGTCATCACCGATCAACAAACGTTTCGGGTCAGTTGACAAAGTAGTCTTACCTGTACCTGACAAGCCGAAGAAGATAGCCGAGCTCTTGCCTTCTTTGTCTGTGTTAGCAGAACAGTGCATAGAAGCCATACCCTGCAGAGGCAACAGATAGTTCATGTAAGAGAACATACCTTTCTTCATTTCACCACCGTACCAAGTATTCAGGATAACCTGGATCTTTTCAGTCAGGTTGAATACAACAGCAGTTTCAGAGTTCAAGCCAAGTTCTTTATAGTTTTCAACTTTAGCTTTAGAAGCATTCATGATAACGAAATCAGGTTCACCGAAGTTAGCCAGTTCTTCAGCAGAAGGACGGATGAACATGTTTGTTACGAAATGAGCCTGCCATGCTACTTCCATGATGAAACGCAGTTTCAGACGGCTGTTTTCGTTTGCGCCACAGAATGCGTCAACAACGAACAATCTTTTGTTAGAAAGTTCTTTTGTAGCTAATTCTTTACAAGCCTTCCAGCATTTTTCGTCTACTGGTTTGTTATCATTTTTATATTCTTCAGATGTCCACCATACAGTGTTTTCGCTGGTAGCATCCTTTACAAAGAATTTGTCTTTAGGAGAACGTCCTGTATAAACGCCAGTCATAACGTTTACAGCACCCATATCAGTTACCTGACCTTTTTCGAAACCTTCCAAACCTGGTTTTGTTTCTTCTGCGAACAGAACTTCATAAGACGGATTGTGTACAATTTCTGTCACACCTGTGATTCCGTACTTGCTTAAATCTAAATTAGCCATTCTTGATAATAATTTAAATGATTGACTTTATATAACTTTTCTCTCTCTCGAATTTAAAATAACAGGGCTCTAATACCTACTTGTAACTTGCTGCTACGCCGCCTTGTTAAGACCGGTACAAAAGTAATATTTTTTTTTATAGCTGATACTCTATTAAGGAAATTTTTCAGTAATAATTGCTCTTTTCCATGCAATTAACAAATACACTAGTCTATTTGCAAAGCAGACCTTACAATTAGGAATAAAAATGTCAGACCCAGTGTTCAACCACAAAAAAAGAGGGACGATTTAACAACCGGCCCCTCTCTATATTACTTTTCCATTTGCATGTTATTTCACTTCCCAAATCTCACCTTGCATCAAGAAATCTTTCAGTTTACGGGTAGGATTTTTGGCTTGCACTTCTTCGATCTGCTGATGAACGGCCTGATCGTATACGGGAGCATCCACATCGCGGATAACACCCAGAGCAATAGGCATATCGTCTTTCATCATGGCCAGCATCATGTGAAGGGTCGTATCTTTTTCATGTGCATCATGAACCAAGATATCGTCCAGTGTATAACCATCTTCACCGATTGTCACAACTTTCAGTTTCAGGCCATCCAGAACAATTCCTTTGTTACCGTCTTTTCCGAAAATCATTTTTTCGCCATGACGCAGGAAGATAGTACGGTCTGCACGGAATTCCTTATCGACAATGCTCTTATGGATACCGTCATTAAAGATAACGCAGTTTACGAGCACTTCCGTTACGGAAGCTCCTTTATGGCGGGCAGAAGCAGCCAAGACTTCTGTTGTATTTTTCAGGTCTACGTCGATCACACGGGCAAAGAAGTTTCCACGTGCACCCAAAGCCAGTTCAGCCGGGATAAACGGATCTTCTACTGTACCGTAGGGAGAACTCTTTGATACGAAACCACGTTCGGATGTCGGAGAATATTGCCCTTTGGTCAGGCCATAGATTTTATTATTGAAAAGTACAATATTCAAATCGATATTACGACGTACGGCATGGATAAAATGGTTACCACCAATAGCCAGACAGTCGCCATCACCTGTAATCAGCCATACACTCAGGTCGGGACGCGCGGTTTTTACACCTGTTGCAATAGCTGCACCACGCCCGTGGATAGTATGGAAACCATAGGTATTCATATAATAAGGTAAACGGGAAGAACACCCGATACCAGAGATAACGGCCATATTGTGAGGAGCCACTCCTACTTCAGCCATTGCTTTGTGTAAGCAGTTCAATACGGCATGGTCTCCACAACCCGGACACCAACGAACATACTGGTCGCTCTTATAATCTTTCGGTTCGAATTTTATATCTGTCATTTTTTAAGCCTCCAATATTTTAGTGAATTCCTCAACTAATCTCGCAACAACGAAAGGCTGTCCCTTTACGCGATTGAATTTATACGGATTAAATCCGGGTACTTTAGCACGCAGGTAGTTTGCAAACTGTCCGTTATTCTGTTCGGCAACCACAGCTTTCTTGAACTTGGAAAGTACTTCAATTGTATTCTTCGGCAGCGGGCTGATAAATTTAAAGTGAGCCATTGCGACTTTCTTTCCTTGTTTCTGCATGGTTTCCATCGCTTCATACAAGTGGCCGTAAGTTCCACCCCAGCCAATCAACAGCAGGTCGGCATCAGGATCACCGATCACTTCCAGTTCAGGGATATAGTCGGCAATCTTGTCGATCTTAGCCTGACGGGTGGAAACCATCTTCTGGTGGTTGATCGGATCAGTCGAGATAGCACTTGTCTCATAGTCTTTTTCCAGACCACCCAGACGGTGTGCAAACCCTTCCATACCCGGGATAGCCCAGTAACGAACCAAGCTTTCCTTATCGCGGCGGTAGGCTTTCCATACCTTTTCTTCTGTATAGTTAGATACGTAATTCGGTTTGATTTCCGGATACTTATCCAGGTCAGGCAACTTCCAGGCAGACGAACCGTTTGCAATGAAAGCATCTGTCAACAGGATAACCGGAGTCATATGCTCAACAGCCAGTTTAGCAGCCCAGAAAGCAGCATCGAAACAGTCTGTCGGAGTTGAAGCGGCAATAACAACCAGCGGGCTTTCACCGTTACGTCCGTGAAGAGCCTGCATCAGGTCGGTCTGCTCACTCTTGGTAGGCATACCGGTTGAAGGACCACCACGTTGCACGTCGATAATAACCAAAGGTATTTCAGCTATTACAGCCAGACCGATCGCTTCACTCTTCAGGGCCAGCCCCGGTCCGGAAGTAGATGTAGCAGCCAAGCTACCGGCAAAACTAGCACCGATAGCCGTACAGATACCGGCAATTTCGTCTTCTGCCTGTACGGTAACAACCCCCAGGTCTTTACGTTTTGACAATTCATGCAAGATGTCCGTTGCCGGAGTAATAGGATAGCTTCCCAGGAATAATTGAAGGCCAGACTTTTCTGCAGCAGCGATCAGCCCGTAAGAAGTAGCCTTGTTTCCATTTACATCGGTATAGAAACCCGGTGCTGCCTTTTCGCTTTCGATACGATAGGTGGAAACTGATGCGTGGATATTGTGTCCGTAATTATAACCATCGGTCAACACTTTGATATTAGCTTTCGCGATAGCCGGTTTTTTGGCAAACTTATTTTGAAGCATATTCATCGCCTCTTCCAGAGGGCGGTCGAACAACCAGCAAACAAGTCCTAATGCGAACATATTCTTACAACGAAGAGCAGACTTATTATCCAGGCCAAATTCAGCCAGACCGTCTTTCACCATTGTCGAGATCGGAGCGGCTACAACCTGCACACCACCCAAACCTAATTCTTTAAAAGGATCGTCTGTAGTAAACAATGCTTTGTCGAGATCCGACTTCTTGAAAGAGTCGGTATCGATGATAACAATCGAGTTCTGTTTGATATTCTTTACATTCACTTTTAGCGCGGCCGGGTTCATTGCCACCAATACATCCGCCTTATCGCCTGGAGTGAAGATTTTACGTGATCCCAGATGAACCTGAAATCCTGATACACCACTAAGTGTTCCTTGTGGAGCACGAATTTCTGCCGGGTAGTCGGGAAACGTAGAGATCTCATTTCCGAGGATAGCCGACAGATTTGAAAAGATTGTTCCGGTCAACTGCATACCGTCTCCGGAGTCCCCGGAGAAACGAACTACAACCTGTTCCAAAGTTGTTACTTTTGTCTGTTCTGCCATAATTACTTATATTAGCTTTAATCGCTTGTTTGTAGTTAGATTTCCGCAAAGTAAAGAATAAACTTGGCTAGTTCAAAACTTTTGAGGCTTAAAAAGCAGAGAGATATAGATCCAGATTATTAGATGATAAATTAAAATGATTGGATACATAACTGCTTACCGGTTTTCCACAATACATGTAAACACCTGAACGAAAGCCGTCATCTGTCTTTATCATATTCTGTACAGACCCGGCATCCCCCAAAGAGAGGAAGAGGGGAACAAATATATTACTGAAAGCCATTGAAGTAGTACGCGCCACCCGGTTACTTATATTGGGTTTGCAGTAATGCAACACACCGTATTGTTCAAATACGGTCGGGTCTGTTTTACCCAAGCAGCAGGTCGTTTCGAAGCAACCTCCCTGGCTGATGCGCAGATCGATCACCAGTGAACCACGTTTCATAGTACGGACCAGCTCTTCTGCGATCACATAACGGTAACGGGTATTGATATAACGCATGGCTCCGATCACCACATCGGCGGAACGGAAAGCATTATGTAATACATTGGGATGGAAGTTGGAAGTGAAAAGACCCTGTCCCAATACCTGCTGGATAGTACGCAGCTTGTTTATATCATCGTCGAAGACTTTAACCGATGCTCCCAGTGCCAGGGCAGCCCGTGCAGCAACCGTACCGGCATTACCGGCTCCTACAATAACTACTTCAGTAGGCGACACACCGGGTATTCCTCCCAGAAGGATACCTTTTCCTCCTTGTGTATTGCTTAACAACTCGGAAGCGATGGAAATGGAAGCCGTCCCCTCTATTTCGGAGATAACATTCAACACCGGACATCTCCGTTGGTCGTCCGACAGCAGTTCGTAAGCAATCGCCGTAATCCGTTTGGCCATCATCAGTTCGAAGGCTTCAGCGGCAAAGAGATTGAGCTGTACCATCGAAAAGAGTGCCGAGCGGGGTTTCATCAATAGGATCTCTTCCGGCAACGGTGGAAGGATTTTCAGGATAATATCGGCTTGAAATACTTCTGCAGGAGTAGAGACAATTTCAGCTCCGGCCTCAGAGTAATGGTTATCGGAATAATTTATTCCCAGCCCGGCCCCGGTTTCAACCAATACATGATGTCCACGGTCGGTCAACATATCAACGGCCTCTGGGGTAAGCACCAAACGTTTTTCCCCTTCTTTCCGTTCCCGGGGAATACCTATCAGCAAACGATTGTTCACCTTACTCAATTCCTTCAACAGTTCCTGAGGGATGTATGCTCCCTGCACCTGCTTGCCTCCTGTTGCTTCCATAATACGACTTCTGTCGGCAACTCTACAATTGCCTTTACCTTAATTATATTATAATATTTTCTCTAGCGCTTCTGTAATTTTATGCACATCTGTTTCTGTCAGCATCACTTCTGCATCAAATACGATTGAAGCTTTCGTATAAAAAGGAGTTCTTTTTTCCAGACTTTCGGCGATAAACGCGGCCAGTTCATCCCCGGAACGGCCTTTCAAAACCGGGCGGTTTGTCTTACAGGTTTCCAGACGTTTTGCCAGTTCTTTCACCGATACTTTCAGATAGACAGTCGTCCCGTTTTCATTCATAAACTTCATGTTATCAAAGAAGCATGGAGCACCACCTCCGGTGGATATCAACACATCCTCGAACATCGAGACTTCATGAAGCATCCGGCGTTCGATATCCCGGAAGGCTTCTTCCCCTTTTTCAGCAAATATCTGCCCGACAGCTTTATGATAGCGGGCTTCAATGTAACAGTCCAGGTCAATAAAAGAGAGTTTCATCCGTTCCGCCAGGTCTTTTCCAACCGTCGTTTTTCCGGCACCCATATAACCTATCAAAAAAATACGCTTCATTTCGTATATGATTGTTTACCGCAAATGTAAAGTTTTTTTTCCTCATAACTATGATTTCCTTAAATTATAGTTAGTATCCGAAAAAGTCGTTCCGATGTATTACCTTTGTATTCATATCCGAATAATAGCAGACAATGGCGAAAAGTAAATATTATGTAGTATGGAAAGGACTGAACCCGGGTGTTTACGACAACTGGGCGGAGTGTAAGATGCAGGTGGAAGGACAGGACGGAGCAAAATACAAATCTTTCGAAACCCGTGAAGAGGCTGCCGATGCCTTCGAAAAAGGGTATTCCCATTACCTGAAAGCGGCATCGTCTGCCAAAGCAGCTTCTAACCTGGCACCGCAGGCTCCTATCGGAAAACCTATCAACGAAAGTCTGGCTGTCGATGCTGCATGTAGCGGCAATCCGGGTGATATGGAATACCGAGGTGTCTATACAGCGACCGGACAGGAGATTTTTCATATTGGCCCTCTGAAGAAAGGGACTAATAATATCGGAGAATTTCTCGCCCTCGTACACGGCCTGGCTCTACTGAAGCAGAAAGACAGCAACCTGCCTATTTATTCGGATAGCCGTAATGCCATCATCTGGGTCAAAAAGAAGAAATGTAAAACGTTGCTGGAACGCGAGCCTGCCAACGAACCGATCTTCGACCTGATAGAACGAGCCGAGAAATGGTTGAATACAAATACGTATACCACCACAATCCTGAAATGGGAGACAGCCGTATGGGGAGAGATCCCGGCTGACTTCGGACGAAAATAAAGTACTAACAAATGATATCTGATTGTATGAAGAACAAGATCACTTACATTTTCTCCAGCGGAAAAAATCCGAAATTCGTTTATTACGGCATCAATCTGCTACGTCAGTTAATTCCTTCAGCTTTCTTCAGGATGAGAAGAAAAAGAAAGATTGCCAACCTGATCGCTTCACGCTCCGACATGGATTACATTGAAAGCAGGGTCAACTATTACAACAAGCTGAATGCTCCGGTACAGTTGCCGGCCGATGCCCCAGTGCTGGCCGACCATAAAATGCCTAAAAAGAAAAAAGTATATTTCTTCGACTCATTCGAATATACCCGCTGGTTTCCCAAAGAACTGCATTGGGGATATATGCCGGGCGATATTATAATCGTACCTGATTATCCTTCTATTGTAAAAAGCAGACCTTTGGTCACCGGTGACCAAAGGTTGTCTATAGACAACACCAATTCCGTAGTAATGAAATTGGAAAAAGATCGTCACTTTGTATTTGTCAACGACACCAAACCTTTTCACGAAAAAATGAACCGGGTTATCTTCCGCGGAAAAGTAAAAGGCAAACCCAGCCGCCGTGTACTCATGCAAATGTATTTCAACCATCCGATGTGTGATCTGGGCGACGTAACCAAACATACCGATGATCCGCAGGAATGGCAAACAGCCAAAATGACACTTAAGGAACATCTGGATTTTAAATTTATCCTTTCTATGGAAGGAAACGATGTTGCCAGCAACCTGAAATGGGTTATGTCATCCAATTCGATAGCCGTGATGCCCCGTCCTACCTGCGAAACATGGTTTATGGAAGGAACATTGATCCCCAATTACCATTATATCGAGATCAAAGACGACTTGTCCGACCTGGAAGAACGGCTGAATTATTATATCGAGCATGAAGATGAAGCCTTGGAAATCATTAAACACGCCCACGAATATGTCGCCTTTTTTAAAGACAAACAACGGGAAGACCTGATTAACCTGTTGGTTCTTCAGAAATATTTTGAAAAGACCGGCCAATTACCGGGTTAAAAACAACGGATATAAGCCAATGAGAAAGTGTCGTACAGAATATCCTGCAGGCCGTGTTTATATCTGAATGAGACGATATTTTTCTTTATCTCATAATTCAGTTTCGAACGAAAGATCATTGGCTTATCTCCATCTCCCCTATAACCGCGGAAACCGGAATAATCGACATCCAATGTAAAATTCCGACAGGTTCCCTGCAAGCCGAGTCCGTAACAGAACGCATCATTCTGCCGGTTTTGCAGGCTATTTGTCATCCAGCAATAAAAACCGACCATACCCTGAGCTCGAACAGAAAGAGTCTCTTCCGGATTCTTCCATAAAGTACGCCCTACGTTACAGTCGAACCAATAAGAAGCCGCATCCGTATAACGGGCATCGCACAGGCGTCCGCCGCTGGCTGTTTTCAAGTTAGCACTGACAATGACATCCATCCATTTCTCATTGGTAAGCACCTGATAATGGAAACCGAAGATGGCATCACCGTGGCAAGGAATAGGCTGTTTCACTTCAACGGCATGACGCTCGTCGCGCACTTCCGGTGAAGTCTCATACCACTCTTGAATTACTCCTTGAACCGTTACACCGGCACGCCCCTTAGCAATAGGGATATATAAACGGGCATAAATATCTTTTGTCTTATCTCCCGGCATCGTATGATACTCGCCTCTGAGTTCGACCTCCCAGCGGGATGAGAGTTTCCCACCCAATAATTCCGGTATCGGAAAAGCGTTGGCTCCAAAATAACGGGGAGTATATACCAGTAAGGGAACTTTATCCCACCAGTTTTCCGCCTGTACGGAAGATAATGATAATAAACAACAAATAAAAAGTGAGAAGAGCGTTTTTGTTTTCATCCTATACGTTCTGTTTGTTATACCGTTAGAGACGGTCGTCCACCCATTCCGGGGTCAGACAGCCTTTTACATCATATACTACATGGTTTTCTTTCACAAGCGATGGTATATCGAGTTCCAGAAACTCATCGTGCGCTACAGCCAGTACGACTGCATCATATTTCTTTTCTCCGGATAAAGAGGCTATCAAATCAAATCCGTATTCATTCCGAACCTCCTCTATGCGCGCCCAGGGATCATACACGGAAACTTTCACTCCATAGTCCTTCAACACACGGACTACGTCACCGACTCTCGTATTTCTTACGTCCGGGCAATTCTCTTTAAAGGTAAACCCAAGTATCAGGATTTCCGCATGCTTCACAGGTACGTCCTTTTTGATCATACATTTCACCACACGTCCTGCAATATATTCCCCCATTGTATCATTGATACGACGGCCATACAGAATCAGCCCGGGATGATATCCGTAATCCTGGGCTTTCCGGATCAGATAATAAGGATCGACACCTATACAATGGCCACCGACCAGCCCCGGCTTAAACGGCAGGAAGTTCCATTTTGTCCCGGCTGCTGCCAATACTTCATTCGTATCTATATCCAGCAGATGAAATATTTTAGCCAATTCATTTACAAAAGCGATATTTATATCCCGCTGTGTATTTTCGATTACTTTGGATGCTTCAGCCACACGGATACTGGACACCGGGAATGTTCCCGCCGTGATAACCGACCGATACAAGGCATCGACCTTCCCGGCTGTTTCCGGCGTTGACCCTGATGTTACCTTTATAATTTTCTCTACCGTGTGTTTCTTATCCCCCGGATTGATACGTTCCGGTGAATAACCGGCAAAGAAATCCTTATTAAAAACCAGACCGGATGTGTTTGCCAGAATAGGGACACATTCTTCTTCCGTTATCCCGGGACAAACCGTAGATTCATAAATCACGATATCGCCTTTCGACAAAGCACGCCCCACTGTCTCGCTCGCTTTATACAAAGGAGTCAGATCGGGACTATGATGCGTGTCTACCGGAGTAGGAACTGCCACAATATAATAATTACATGATTGAAGATCGGAAGGTTCAGATGTAAAATAGAGCCCTGTCTCATCAAATTCCGGTAAATGAGACAACAAAACGGAATTCAGTTTTTCGGCAGACATCTCTCTCGTAATGTCCTCCCCTTTCCTTAAGGCATCCACCCGGCTCTGCTTGACATCGAAACCGACAACCGGATATTTGGTTGCGAACAAATGTGCCAATGGCAACCCGACATACCCCAAGCCTATAATTGCAACCTTTATTTTTTCCATTTACTCCATTCTTCTTTTCCATTCTATAATGACTGGCAAAGATACAACTTATTCTTCATATTTATTTACAATCCAGCACTGTAAACATCTGTCAATATGCGTACAAATTAGTTTAAAGCGAGATACAAAGAATTAATTATCATATCTTTGCTTCAAATATTTACAGGCAACAACTGTTTACCTAGTTATGTTGACAAAGAAATAGAAGATGAATCGTAGAACTGACTTAGACCTTATTTTGCCTTGTTACAACCCGCCTCCAGGCTGGGAATTAAAGGTTATCGGAAAATTCAAAGAGGTACAATCTTTGTTTACTTCCATCAATTTCCACTTACTGATCGTGAGCGATGGCTCGACACGCGGGTACGAACCGGAAACCGTAGCCACACTGAAACAGGAGATTACCGGAATACAGATAGTAGATTATCGTCCCAACAGAGGAAAAGGATATGCTTTACGCGAAGCGGTACGACATTGCCAGTCAGAATACATCATCTATACCGATTATGACTTTCCCTATACCGACGACTCTTTCGATAGGGTTATCAACACATTACTGGGTGGAGCAGATCTCGTTGTAGCCATACGGGACAGAAATTATCAAAAAAATCTCCCCCCTTTCCGGCGATTCCTTTCCGAATCATCCCATTTATGTAATGCTATTTTTCTGCGCTTAAAAATACGTGATACACAAGGGGGATTAAAAGGTTTCAACCAGACAGGGAAAACGGTTTTTTTATCAACAAAAGTTAATAGTTTTCTGTTCGATACAGAATTTATCTATAAAGCACAAAGAAAAAAACTGAACATACAAGCCGTGCAGTCACGTATCAGAGACGGCTTAACCGTCTCTGACATGGGTTTCAAAGTTTTGAAACGTGAGATGGCAAACTTTTTTTCAATCTTATTCAACAAATGATCTTACTAAGTTTTGATATTGAAGAATTCGATGTTCCGTTGGAGCATGGGATAGATTTACCTTTTGAGCAACAAATGGCTATATCTATCGAAGGAACCCGAAAGATATTGGCCTGCCTGCAAAAGTACCAGGTACACGCCACCTTTTTCTGTACAGCCAATTTCGCGGCTCATGCACCTGAGGTGATTAAAAGTATCCGTCAGAATGGTCACGAGATCGCCTCACACGGGTATTATCATTCTTCTTTTGAAATAGCAGACCTGAAGAGTTCCCGTGAGTTTCTTGAACAGCAGACCGGACAACCCATAGAAGGATTTCGTATGGCACGAATGATGCCTGTCGATGAAAAAGAGATAAAAAACGCCGGCTATACTTATAATTCGTCTCTAAACCCGACTTGCATTCCGGGAAGATATAACCATCTGGACAAACCACGTACATGGTTTTACAAAGAGGATGTCCTGCAACTTCCGGCATCCGTAACTCCGGTATTCCGCTTTCCTTTGTTCTGGCTGGCTTATCACAACCTGCCGGCCAAAGTCTACCGCTGGCTGTTTCACCGGACATTGAAACATGACGGATATGTTGTTACTTATTTTCATCCCTGGGAGTTTACAAACCTAAAGGCACATAAAGAGGAATGGAAGTTACCATTCATTATGACCAATCACTCCGGAGAAGGAATGATCAAGCGGCTCGACGACCTGATTGCTTTCTTAAAGGAGAAGCATTATACTTTTGCTACTTATACGGAATTCAAACATTGTATTGAAGCCCAAAAACAAAAGAAGGTATGAAAATAACAGAAAGTTTCAGAGCTTTTATCGCAAAACCGTTCTTCCATAAATACAGTACGGTATGTGGGTTATGGGTACTCCTGGCTATTATAGCCTGGTTAACCAAATACTTTCCGGGGAAATATAATAACTTCCTTATTTTCCGGGAATCATTCTGGCATGCCATCCAGCAAGTTTCATTATACGGAGAATATCCGGCACAATATAACGACGTATTTCTCTACGGACCGTTTTTCAGTCTGTTCGTTGCCCCATTTGCCGTGACTCCGTTATGGATGGGGTTACTAACCTGGTCGGTTAGCTTATCTGTTTTCCTCTATATAGCAACACGCAGCCTGCCATTGGAGCGGCGTCAGCATATCTTCATCTATTGGTTCTGTGCACACGAATTACTGACAGGGCTCTTTATGTCGCAATTCAATATAGCAATTGCTGCCATTATCATTCTTTCATTTGTGTGTATTGAAAAAGAAAAAGATTTTTGGGCTGCCTTTTTCATCTTGTTCGGGACATTTGTCAAATTATACGGTATCGTAGGACTGGCCTTCTTCTTTTTCTCACGTCACAAGATCAAGTTCAGTTTATCTTGTCTATTTTGGGCAGTCGTCATATTCGGAGCTCCCATGTTATTCTTTGGCGTAGACTACACGATCAACCAATATGTAGAATGGTTCACGGAACTAAGCGGCAAGAATGATAAGAATATGTTTTCATTAAAACAGAATATTTCTTTTCTAGGAATGGTTCGCAAAATAACCGGTTCCGCTTCTTATTCCGACATCTATCTTATATTAAGCGGACTTTTAGTATTTGCCCTTCCTTACCTTAGAATCAACCAATACAAATATGTAGCATTCCGGCAAACATTATTGGCCTCAGTTTTACTATTTGTAGTACTATTCAGCACCGGCAGTGAATCCAGTACTTACATTATTGCTTTTATGGGAGTTGCAATCTGGTATGTATGTGCACCCTGGAATCGCTCGAAAACAGATATTGCCTTAATTATATTTGCTTTTATATTGACCAGCATGTCCCCTTCCGACTTGTTCCCGAAATACATCCGTATACATTACATATATCCTTATGCACTCAAGGCCTTGCCTTGTATACTGATTTGGCTGAAATTGTCATATGAAATGTGCTTCAGAGACTATTCTAATAGAAAAAAAACATATTGAAACGATGCCTATTGTCAGCCTTATTATTCCTGTTTATAACGTAGAAGTTTATTTGCCCAAATGCATTGACTCACTACTTCATCAGACATTTAGTGATATTGAAATAATACTGATTAATGATGGCAGTACTGATCGCTCCGGTAATATTTGTGATCAATACCAAAGCCTGGACCCGCGTATTCAAGTTGTTCACCAAAAGAACCAAGGGGTTAGTCGTGCCCGCAATACAGGCCTCGATCAGGCAACAGGACAATATATCAGTTTTATAGACAGTGACGATTGGGTCAGCAACGATTATATTGAAATTTTACTCAACGGAATTAACAGTCAGGAAGATATAGATATATCTTTTTGTGAATACTATACTGTTCTAAATAACAGGCTCATATTACATAACAGTAGTTCTTCAGACACGATTTACGATAATGAAACCGGAATCTATTTATTATGTATGGATAAGAAAATAAAAAATTATGTATGGGGTAAATTATTTAAAAAAGAGTTATTCTCAAACATACGTTTTCCCGAAGATCGCAACATGTGCGAAGATATGGCAATCTTGTACAAAGTATTTTATCAGGCACGAAGAATACTTCACTTAAAAGCACCTTCCTACCATTATCTGGTAAGGAAGGAAAGCAGTATCAACAGTAAATGGTCTCCTATTAAAGCCTACCATCATTTTTTAGGAGGATATGAGCAATCCTTATTTTTACGAGACAAAGATATACTGCATGATAAACGAAAAAAACATGAATGCATGATATTGCGCAGAGGTATCCATTTAATCCATCATTTAATAAAAAGGAAAGACTATCCTCAATATAAGTATATGATAAATGATATCATTGAGAAAATAAAAATATATGACGATCTTCATATCTATAATACCGGGATACCATGCTATTGCAAAAAAAAGATGATTCATTCTGCATTCGACACTTATTCCCGGTTTTATAGATGGGTAAGCAGAATCTGAATTTCTGCTCCTTCAAAATATAACCAATCAGTCAATTATATTTATTTAAACCATTTTCACACCAGGAAGAATTATTCTTTTTGACATCTTCTATCACTAGAAGATGCATATCTTCTCCATGACGGGAGTTCCCATCATGATGCAAATGAAACAAAACACCTCCCATTTTCAGAATCTTTTTTTCTTTACCTGCAAAGAAAAGGCGGTATGACAATTCTGTATCCTCATGTCCCCAGGAAGTTAAATCTTCATTATAGCCATTCACTTGAATCAGATCCTTTTTCCAAAAAGCCATATTACAACCACGTAATCGCTCAAGTCTGTCTTTGGCATAATTCCTAGCCAGAAAACGCCGTAAAAACCCAAGACGAATACTATTCAACATGGAGTGAGTACTTTGTCGAAAAAAACGGAAATCGTAAGTTCCTCCCTCCATAATTCGTTTCGTACCTTTCTGAAATATCTTCACACGACTTCCGCATACAAAACAGTCTTCTTCAGCCAGCTCGATATGATCCTCAATAAAATATTCATTCAATATGGTATCCCCATCAACCTGAACGATATAATCACCTTTAGCCCGAGCGATCGCTTTATTGCGAATCGTTGTCAGCCTGAAACCTTCATCTTCATGCCAAACATGCACTAACGGAACAGGAGATTCTTTTCTTAAAGAATCTATTAACTCCTTTGTATCCGGACCAGACCCGTCATCAGCTATCAATACTTCCTGTGGCAACACAGTTTGGGTAAACACACTTAAGAGGGTTAATCGTAACGCCTCCTTCCAATTGTACGTTGTAATAATCAACGAAACAGACAAATCCATAAATTATATTTGATAATCCAAACAAAATGGCTGCAAAGATATACATATTTCCGACTATTTTCTCGTCTTCCTTTTTATTATATTAATAAAGACATTATCTTTGTACAATTACATTCATAAAAACATGAAAATAGCATTCGATGCTAAAAGGATAACCCATAACGCGACAGGACTTGGTAACTATAGTCGCTTTGTCGTCAACGGGCTTTTGGCTTTTCATCCCGAAAATCAATATAATTTATATACTCCCGGAAAAGGGAAAGACTTTTTACGTAACCAAATTACATCGCATAATGCAGTGTCATTTCATTATCCAACCGGACTATTCGAAAAATCATTCCCTGATTACTGGCGTTTTACAGGGCTGAAGTCACAATTGATCAAAGATAAAATAGATATTTATCATGGGCTAAGCAATGAGCTTCCTTATCATATAAGAAAAAGCAACATAGCATCGGTTGTCACTATTCATGATTTGATATTTATACGTTATCCTCAATTCTATAAATATATTGACAGGGCTATTTATACATACAAATTCAGACAAGCCTGCCTGAATGCAGACCGTATTGTAGCTGTCAGCAAAATGACACAATCAGATATAGTCTCTTTCTTTAATATTTCCCCGGATAAAATAGATGTAGTATATCAGGGGTGTGATGCTTCTTTCAAGAGAACAATCACAGAAGCAGAGGCTATTGCCATTAAAACAAAATATGATATCCGATCGCCTTATATATTAAACGTAGGAAGTATAGAGGAACGTAAAAATTTACTGCTTCTTATCAAAGCCATAAAAGAGATTAAAGAGGATGTACAGGTTGTTGTAATCGGAAAAAGGACTCCTTATACAAACCTTGTTGAAAAATATATACAAGAGAATAATCTGACATCGAGAATAAAACTTTTAAGTAATATTCCTTTTAACGAATTACCTGCTTTTTATCAGATGGCATCCCTTTTTGTTTATCCATCGTTCTTTGAAGGTTTCGGGATTCCCATACTAGAAGCTTTACACTCGAATGTTCCTGTAATTGCAGCAACAGGCTCGTGCCTGGAAGAAGCAGGAGGACCGGGTTCCTTATATACAGATCCTTATAATGAATATGAACTTAGCTCACTAATCAAATCTGTATTGTCAAACAATCAACTTGCCGACTCAATGAGAAGAAAAGGCAAAGAATATCTTAAACAGTTTGAAGATAAAAAGCTCTCGGATGATATGGCCAATATCTATAAACAGTTATACTAAAGAATTAATATATTATGATATCAGTAGTTATAAATACATTCAATGCAGAAAAGCATCTGGAAGAAGTCTTGGAATCTGTAAAAGAATTTGATGAAATTATTCTTTGCGATATGTATAGTACAGACAGGACTATTGATATCGCACAAAAATACAATTGTACTATTATTTATCATGAATATACAGGATATGTAGAGCCCGCCCGACAATATGCCGTTCAGGCAGCTAAAGGGGAATGGATATTCATAGTCGACGCAGATGAAGTAGTACCTAAAGATCTTCGTAAATATTTATACGAACAAATAAAACAAAAAGACTGTCCAGATGGCATAAAAATTCCTCGAAAAAATTATTTCATGGGACGTTTTATGCGTTGTACTTATCCCGATTATATCCTAAGGTTTTTTCGCAAGGAGAAGACAACTTGTCCTCCGGAAATTCATAGACAACCTAAAGTTTCTGGAAAAATAGGCAAAGTACCTGCGTCAAACAAGAGCCTGGCATTTATTCATTTGGCTAATGACTCGGTAAAAACAATACTTAATAAAGCCAATAATTATACTGAATATGAATTGGATAAAAGAGAAAAAGGCAAATATGGTTTATTTTCTTTACTAAACGGAACCATATTTCGTTTTTTTAAACTTTATATATTAAAGGGGGCTATCCTTGATGGTAAAGCGGGCTTAGCTTATGCAGGTTTATTCGCTTTTTATAAATACATAACAATAGCCAAAATATGGGAAAAAAGAATTCAATATCAGGATTTAAAAGAAGATAAACGTAATACAATACAGCATTTATAACCAATTTTATTTCCTATTTATAAAATGTATAAGTTCTGTTAATAAAAAAGTCAGCTATTAACCTGACTAAAAATTTTATTTATGCTTCTCCATAAATAAATTTTTATAGAATAAAACCCTTTTTACTGCCCTGATTTCATCAAAACCTCTCCCTCTAGCATAAGCTTTTGCTATCTCCATATAAGCATCATCTGTTAACCATAAAGGTGCAAAATTTTTATATCCAGCTTCCTCTGATACTGGATTAAAACTCATTCGATTAATATCTACGAGATCAAAAGAAATTTTACCATCAACCAAACCAAAAAGAACATTTCCGGCAGAATAATCACGGTGTAAAACATTCAATTCATGCATCCGGGCTGTAAACAAACCAAATTCTTTCAATATCAAACGACGATCACCTATTTCCGGAACAAACCAAAATTCTCTCAAATTACGGGTAAACGGAGATTCCAAAGAAATATAATACGAATGAACCAATCCCATATTATATTGTTCTATATAAGCAACCGGTTCAGGCGTATTTATACCCTGATCTCTTAACAAAAGGGCATAATGAAATGAGCGAAAAGCCTTCGATTTACGTATATTCCCATATACAAAACGATTTATAAGATGTGGAGGTTTAAAAGATTTGACAACTAACTGCAAATTATTAACAACATATTTGCGGAGAACATTACGACCTTCATAAACAATAGAACCTGACTGGTCAAACTGTTCAGGTATCGTTTGTATAAATGAAGTAAGGGTATTATACTTTGGATTAATCTCTATTTTCATACATAATATGCTCTATTTTTGCAACAATCATCTCCGGTTTGATCTGTGTCATGCAAGCCCAATCGCCTCGGAAACATGGTTTCTGTCCGAACACGGAACAAGGGCGGCATGGCAAATCGAGCTGAATCGCATTCTTTGGGTCCTGATGATAACCGTAGAATCCGGCATAAGGATGGGTTGCCCCCCAGATGGAAACAACTCTTGTTCCGACAAGGGAAGCAAAATGCATATTGGCCGAGTCCATACAAAGCAAAACATCCAACTGGCTGATCAAGGCCAGTTCGTTATCCAGCGAATAACGTCCGACGACACTCTTCACACGCGGATACTGGAAAGCCCATTGTTCGAGCACTGCTTCTTCATAGCCCCGTCCTCCCAACAGAAATATGGTATAGTCCTCCTTTTCGGATAAACGGGCCACAACTTGTTCCATCTCATCGATCGGATAGATCTTTCCACGATGTTTAGCAAAAGGAGCTATTCCGATCCATTTTCCGTTTTTCGTTCCGGCCACAGTTTCCATAGCTGATAAATCGGCCGGATGCGATTCATAAAGGGAAGTAAATGTGTCTGTATAGTTAAGACCGGCAACCCGGAATACATCGGCATAACGTTCGATGACAGGACGTAGAGGTTTCAGGTATTTGTGGTTGCGGGCCGTCAGACGTTTCCGTTCCTTACGCGCCTTATCCACCACATAGATCTTTTTCCCCTTCAACCGGAATGAATTACGAATGATCATGGTACGTATCACATCATGCAGATCGAGTACGATATCATAATCAAATCTCACCAAAGCAGAGGCAAACCGAAGTAATCCGCCCAATGTCTTTTCCGCCGCTTTCGTATTGATACCGATCACGTCCACATTGGAGGGACGATTCATAAATACGGGTATCAGGAAAGCTTGCGTAAGAACAGTAAACGTATCCTGCGGATTTGCTTTGGCGGCGGAATAAATTACCGGAACCGTCATAGCAACATCGCCGATGGCTGAAAGTCGTATAACTAATATTTTTGCCATTATTTTTTACCGTATAATACAGGGTTTAATGCCGGATCATTGTACATCTTCATCTGTTTGTATACTTTCATATATTTACGACCGGCTTTGATATCTGCCAACAACTGATCCAAGGCAGTCGACAGGTCCGTCTTCTGTTCCAACAACACATTCAGCTTCTCTTCACACTTAGCCTTATGTTCCGAAGTCGCATCAGGACGGGCAGCTTCTTCAGCCATATGATAGATTTTAAGTGTCAGGATAGACAAACGATCTACCGCCCATGCCGGACTTTCCGTATTGATCGTTGCATCAGGCAGGATTTTTACCTCTTTGTATTTATCCAGAAAGAAACTATCGATCAGTTCGACCAAATCGGTACGATCCTGATTCGATTTGTCAATACGCCGTTTGATAGCCAATGCCTCCACCGGATCGATAGCCGGGTTACGGATTATATCTTCCAGATGCCATTGCACTGCATCGATCCAGTTTTTTAAATAGAGATAAAACTCTATACTTTTTACCTCATACGGGTTGTGCATGGTTGCATCCACATCATCAGAAACATGATACGCTTTCGTAGCCTGTTCAAATATCCGGTAACACTGTTCACTGAAATTCATATTACTACTGTTTTTTCTTTCTGTAAATACTGTTCACAAAGGTAGAAAATCTTTTCAGTTAGGCAAAGTGAAACTTTCAACGCATCTGCTGTAAAGTAGTAGTAGGTCCTTCAACATATAAGTTGCCCTCCTGGTCTACTCCCATCTTATCAATAAAAACAACACGTTCTTCACCGGTTGCCTCCGTACGTCCATGATAGACACAATACATCTGCTTTCCATCTTTCGAATAAGTCACACTGTTATGACCGGTTCCGGTTACAATTCCTCCTTTTTCCACATTCTTCTGCAATACCGGGTTGTTCGCAGACTTCACAAACGGACCGAGCGGGGATTTAGAGGTAGCATAACCGACAGCATAGTTCTTGCCTCCAAAATAATTGGCAGAATACATCATATAAAATACATCCCCTTTTTTGAAGATATAAGAACCCTCCGTCCATCGGCGGTTTACTTCACCGGAGGTAACAGAACGGCTCTCCCACTCCGCTTGCGGATCTTCATTTGTCACAGGGGGACGAAGTACCAGGACCGGCTCACCGATAATGCCACTCAAATCCGGTTTCAGTTCGACACCATAGATCCAACTTTCTTCTATTTCTTTAAACATTCCTTTCCCGCGTGCCCAATCGGCAACTTCACTTTCTACCGGATGCTTATAACAACACCGTGAATAATACAGATAAAGGCGTCCATCGGAATCTTCCAGCAGATTTCCATCGATAGCCGGATAACCGGGGTCAAAAAGGGGACGGTCACTCATCTCTTTAAAAGGGCCGGTCGGTTTATCGGATACCGCAATACCTATCCGGAAATTCTCCAACTCATTCGTCGGATTTTCTTTCCAGTCTGCACTGAAAAACATATAATACTTCCCATTCCGTTCATATACTTCCGGAGCCCAGAAGTTAGCAACAGCCCAGGAACCAGGAACATTACCACGATACACCTGGCCTTCCGCTTTCCAGTCTATCAAATTATCCGAAGAATAGACACAAAAGCCATCTACCGCACCTGCCCCCGTGCCATACATATAATAACGGCCATCGGAAGCCAACAGCACATAGGGATCACCAAATTTCACAGGTAGGGGATTCGTATATTTACCTTCGCCATGGGCAGACAGACCAAAGGTTAACATTAAAAGTAACAGACTCCAAAATACATGCTTCATAATCCAATTTCTTATATTAATAATATTCTTCTCCTTCACACCAAACCGGAAGATACCGTTTATTATACACTCCAGGTATTATATGATACAAATATAAATCATTTTTAGCTATATAGCTATAACAAACAACAGGCCCGGACAAATATTGATTGCCCGGACCTGTCGAAAAAGCTATTCGTTAAAAAAGTGTGTTATGGCTCATAAACTCCACTATAGGGATTTTGGTCACCGGCAGGCCAGGTTTCATCAACTAAAGCTTTATTGTTTTTTATTTCTGTTCCTGGTATCTGATAAATAAAACGCCATGAACGGGCCGGTAACGGCGTTGCGCCACCATAAACGACATGGTTACCTGTACGTAACAACGGCTTCTGATTACGAATCAAATCGAACACAGCGAAACCTTCTCCATATAGTTCTTTCCGTCTCTCTTTTAATATATCTTCAATTAGCTGATCACCTGTTGATTCTGAACGTTTTGCATTTCTCAAATCCTGAAGTTGCCACAACAATTCTTTAGCATCTGCATCCTTTCCTTGGCGTGCCATCGCTTCTGCAGCATTCAGTAACATTTCATCCGAACGCATGACAACCATAGAACCTCGGCAATCTTCATTATCACGGAATTTAAATGAAACCCAAAATTCTTTCTTATTATCACCTTCTCCTTCCGACCAACGTTCCAACTGCTTAAAACGAATATCATCTTTGTCAAATAAACTTACAAAATCATCAGCTAAAATAAAGCCTCCGAAAGTCCAGCATTTACGGGTACCGTTATACCACATAGCAAATGGAGAATAGTCACCCATATTCTGCTCTTCTGTTTGTTTGATCGACCAAATCCATGATGCCGTTGAATGATTATTAAAACCATTTGTATAGTCATCGACTGTTGATAATGGATACCGGGCCAATACTTTTTTCGCATATTCCTCCGATTTTGACCAATTATTCATCACCTGATAAACTTCTGACAAAATTCCCTGTACGATAGCCTGATTAAAAACATTTGGGTAATTGGCACTACGAACAAATCCTTCCAACATCGGTTCAGCTGCAGTCAGGTCAGAAACAATCTGCGTATAAGTTTGCTCCAATGTTCCACGAGGTTGCCCTTCTGTCTTTTCAGTTGTCGGTTCGGTATATAAAGGAAGTCCCGGCATATCTTTGGCTATTGCATAGGTTTGTTGAAATAGACGTGTTAAACTAAAATAAGCCCACCCACGCATTGCTAAGGCCTGTCCTTTAATATATTGTTTATCCTGATCGTCACCTTCGGTGTCATCGACATAAGCAATAACAGAATTCAGATTGTTGATCAGGCGATAATGGAATGTCCAAAGTTGTGGTGCACGAAATATATTGGCCTGTGTTTCTCCCCAATAATTATAATTCCATACATACCAGGCCCTTCCGTTATTCATCATATCTTCTCCACACATATCAGCAATCATTTGTATAGAAGGAATCCCATAATCATCATCACGGTCAGCTCCTCCACTGTTACGGGCACGCATTTGATAATAACAACCATTCAAAGCTGATTGAGCACCGGCTGTGGTAGTAAAAACATCGTCATCTGCAACAGCTGTAGATGGTTTTGTTTCCAGGAAATCACTACAAGACATTAATCCTCCGGAAAAAAGCCCTGCAACAAATACGGATAAAATATATTTAATTGTTCTCATAACTTATCATTAATTAATTTGACTGTACTTATAAATTCAACTGCAATCCGAAAGAAAAAGATTTAGTCGTAGGGAACCGGTTATCTGTTGTTCCGGAAATACTTTGCTCAGGATCCGTTCCACGACGAGCCGCACTACCAATAGTTATTAAATTGTCACCCTGAACAAATAAACGCAATGTATTTATATTGAATTTAGATGTGAATTCTTTTGGGACAGTATAACCTAGTGTCACATTTCTCAAACGGGCAAATGAGTTATTAAATAAAAACTTAGAAGTATAAGTTCCTAAATAATTAGCATAGGCATTTGATAACCGGGGAAATTTAGCATCGGGAGTTTCCGGAGTCCATGATTCCAACATATCCGGATGCATACTATAACCAGTACGATAAGACATCATCTGAGCATAATCACTGTCATATAATTTACCTCCTATACTGTAATAGATCATGAATGACAAATCTATTCCTTTATAAGAAAAATTATTCGTCACACCACCGAACAAAGCAGGAATAGCATCACCCAGATATTTTTTCTGACTATCACTTGTCACCTCATTATAATCTTCAGTTAAAACACGCTCTTTCAATACTTTTTCACCCTTATCATTTGTTTCATAAACGTTTTTCCAATATTGATCATTTCCGGTTTCTCTATTTACACCTGCATATTCAACTCCCCAGAAATTATATCGGGATTCACCCTCACGCCACTTAAATACTCCTGAGTTTATTTCATCTTGTGGCAATTTAGTAATACGATTTTTATATGTTGTTCCGTTCAAATCAATTGTCCACTTAAAATTCTTATTTGAAATAGCTGCGTAATTCAATGAGAATTCAATACCTTGATTTTTTACATCACCAATATTACGATCTATACCGCTAAATCCTGTGGAAGGAGCCATCGGTAATGTAAACAACAAATCTTTAGATTTACGACTAAACCATTCAACACTACCACTTAACTTATTAAATAAAGCAAATTCCAGTCCGATATTAAACTGCATATTACTTTCCCATTTTAAATCCTTATTAGCTAGACGGCTAACCATAACACCCGGATCTGTATAATTATTCATCCCTGTCTGATACAATCCTTGATAAGCATAATATGTCCCCAGGTTATCATTACCTACAGCACCATAACTAGCCTTAAGTTTCAGATTATCCAACCATCCGCTATACGGTTTCAGAAATTCTTCATTCGACAGTCTCCAGGATGCACCCAACGACCAAAAACTTCCCCAACGGTTATCCGGATGGAAACGGGAAGACCCATCGGTACGGAAACTTCCAGAAATATAATACCGGTCTTTATAGTCATATTCCACACGGCTTAGCCAACTTAACAAACGATATTTATCCTGATAAGAATTCATACTATTCATTACAGCAGCCGAACCGATTTCTTCAACTCCGGGAAACGGAAAACCACGCTTTGAAGCTGACAATAGTTTATATTGTAAAGAATAAGCCTCCTGGCCCAACAAAACAGATAATGAATGATCGCCAAATGTTTTTTCGTAAGTCAACAAGTTATTAACAGTATATGCAAAATTACGATCGCTCTCTTTAAAAGCTTCTCCTTTATAACCGGCAGCATAGCCATGTTCGCTACTTGTATATCCGTCATAATTATATTGATAAAAGTCCACACTAAAATTTGTGCGCCATTTCAGGCCCGGCATAAATGTAATTTCAAAATAACTTCTGTTGGATACATCATCATGTGTCCATGGAGCGTTATTATAAACATCATCAGCCAAAGGATTCCATCCTTGCCATGCTTTACGATAATCCCCATAATCGTAAATACGTCCGCCATTTTTATCTAGGATATAATCACCTGAAGTCTGATCTCTCTCGTAAATCGGATAAACTGAAGGCATTGTACGAAGGAACCAGACTGTACCTGTACTTGCAGAGCCTTCGCGTACACTATGAGATAAACTTATATTAGTACCAACCTGCAACCAATTATTTACCATATAATTAAAACTGGCCCGAGTCGAATAACGTTCAAATCGTTGAATTGAAAATACTCCCTTATCATTTAGGTAGCCTGCAGACAAATAGTAATCCGCTTTCTTCGATTTTCCACTAAAATCGATTGTATATTCCTGACGTAAACCAGATTTAAACAGTTCGTCTCTCCAATTACCTGAATATAATAGCTTTGCATTAGGATCCATTTTTCCATCTATACCTACAGGTGATGCTACATTATAGGGGTTACATCCAAATTCACTTGTCAAATATGCAGAAGCCCATGATCTTGAATCATCTTCTGTATATCCCCAGTCTTTATACCCGTTATACAATGAGCGCCAAGTCAAAACAGAGAATTCATCGGCTGTCAATTCCCGTGGTAAATCAACAGCCAGACTGGCGAATCCCCAGGTAGAACGAAAGTTTATCTGTCCTTTTTCAGATACACCTTTACGAGTTGTAATCATGACAACACCATTTGCTGCACGAGATCCGTACAATGCTGTTGCAGAAGCATCTTTCAAAACTGTCATCGATTCAATATCTGCAGGGTTAATCGCATTCAAATAGCCATTATAAGCTGTTCCGTCTACCACATACAACGGATCACTTGATGCATTCATCGAACCAATACCACGGATCATAATCTTTGCATCCGCACCCGGTTCACCACTACTGTTGAGGACCTGCACGCCAGAACTTTGTCCCTGCAAAGCCTGAGTCACATTAGATGCACGTATTTTTTCAAGGGATTCTTTTTTAATTACCGTAGCCGATCCCGTAAAAGTTGATTTTTTCCCGGTACCATACGCTACCACCATTACCTCATCGATAGCTACGACATCCGGTTCCATTTTAATATTCAGATTATTTCCAACGATAGGAGCTTCTACCGTTTTATAACCTAGATAAGAGACATGGAGAACCTTTGTCCGGGCAGTAACTTCAATGGAAAACTCTCCGTTTTCGTTCGTTGTCACTCCGTTCATGGTTTGTTTATCCACGATCGCTACTCCAATCATCGGCAAGCCGTCTTCAACAGATGTAACCACACCTGTCACCAGCTTATTCTGCGCTACCACCAGTTGAGTACACAACAAAATGGCAAAAAGAACTGAAAAAATTTTTTTCATAACCATATTTATTAAAATCAACGCTTCTCATTACTCTCACAAACACATGGCAGTGCCTAATTTCAAATCAATCCGCAACTGACAGTCAAAAAACAATCGATATAAATAGCATTAGTTCTGGTAGGACTATGTCATCATACATTCTTTAACGGCAAATATATTAATTTTATATTTATATGCTATAATTTATATCAAAAAATCACATCTGTATACAATTTTATTTGAAACCATAATTTATGAGGCCTGCAAATTAATCAATCGAAAGCTACCGTAATTCTACAATAAGGAAAACGAAAAGACCGAAAAGACTGACACTAATTATATTTCATAATATATGAAAGAGTCCTACCAGAACTCTTACTTTATTCGTATTTCATTAATTTAATACAATATCCCCACAAATAAGAACATTTATTCACACAGCCCACAAAACAGTAAGAAAACAGCAATAATGAAACGGAAAGCACTACCTTTGCAAACACGTAGAATACAGGAGGAAATACCTTCTTTCGACTTAAATTGAAAGGCAAAATGAAAATTGTAACAGACAATACCGTCCCCTATCTGAAGGGAATAGCGGAATCGATCGCAGAGGTGAAATACCTCAACTCAAAAGAATTCACTCCTACAGCTATTCAAGATGCAGATGCCCTGATTGTCCGCAGTATAGATAAATGTACACGCGAACTATTGGAAGGTAGCCGTGTCCGGCTTATCACCACCGCAACCATCGGTTTCGACCATATCGATACAAAATATTGCGACGAAGCCGGTATTACCTGGAAAAATGCTCCGGGCTGTAATGCAATCTCGGTCGCCCAATATGTATTGGCGTCACTGATCACCATTGCGCTTCGCAGAAAAGAAACACTTCAGGGTAAAACAATCGGAATAGTCGGTGTAGGCCATGTCGGAAAAGAATTGGAGAAACTTTGTACAGCTTACGGATTACATGTTCTACGCAATGACCCTCCCCGTGCTGAAGCAGAAGGGAACGAAGGATTCGTCTCTTTAGACACGATTGCAGAAGAGTCAGACATCATCACTTTCCATACTCCTCTTACAAAAGAAGGACGCTTTATGACACGCCATCTGGCCAATGATGATTTCTTTAATAAAACCCGAAAAAAGCCCTGGTTCGTCAATGCATCCAGAGGAGCTGTGCACGATACACCGGCACTTCTTAACGCGTTGAGATCGGGAAAGATCGGCGAGGCTGTCATAGACTGTTGGGAGAACGAACCGGCACTCGACCACGAACTATTAAGCCTGGCAGCCTTAGCCACTCCTCATATTGCGGGATTCTCTGCCGACGGTAAAGCGAACGGAACCCGTACCTGCCTGGAAAATATAGAACGTTTCTTCGATCTGAAGATAGAAAAATTGAATGAGGTGGTGCCTCCCGTACCCGCCGATCCCGTAATCGATCTGGCCGGTGTAACAGAATATCGTATCGAACACGTGATCCTCAGAAGTTTCGATCCGTTTATCATAGATAAAGCATTACGGGAAAGACCGGATAAATTCGAATGGTTCCGGGCGAATTATAATCACCCGAGGGAGTTTGCCGCCTATTCGGTCATAAATACGACAAAAGAAGAAAGAATGCTTTTGGATAAACTGGGCTTCCAATAAAAAGAGAAAAGGGCTATGATCTCATCCTGTCTTGTATACGAACTGAATGGAGTCGGCTCTCAATGTAGTTGCCTATCGACAGTTGTCAACAAGCAAAAACATCGGCTTGGAACAGACAAGAGATAACGATGAAAAAATCTGAAAATAAGCATCTTATTTACATAAAAAGCAATCACAAAGACAACAACTCACAGTAATGGCAAAAGACAAGTTATTATCTCCCGGTTTCTATTACATATTAACAGCAAACTTTTTGCTGTTCTTTGCATTTTACCTGATATTACCTATCCTACCTTTTTACCTGCAGGAACGGTTTATGACGGATAAATCAATGATCGGATTCATCCTGTCCTGCTATACAATCGCTTGCCTTTGCATCCGACCGTTTTCGGGATATCTACTGGATACTTTTGCCCGGCGGCCGTTATACCTGCTGGCTTATGGTATCTTTATGGTTATATTTGCAGGATATATGGTAGCCAGCCTGTTGAGTATATTTATCGTATTGCGCATCTTGCATGGGTTTGCTTTCGGGATGGTGACAGTTTCCGGTAATACGATCGTGATCGATATCCTGCCTTCTTCCCGACGTGGTGAAGGACTCGGATATTACGGGATGGCGAACAACCTGGCAATGAGCTTCGGACCGATGATCGGGTTGTTTATGCATGAAAGTTTCAATTACGAGGTCATCTTTTCCTGTTCGCTGATTTCCTGCTTCCTCGGATTTATAATGGCTTACCTGGTAAAAACACCTTACAAGCAACCGGTTAAGAAAGAGCCGATTTCCCTCGACCGCTTTTTTCTTGTGAAAGGTCTTTGGGCCGGATTATCC
Organism: Parabacteroides leei; assembly: GCF_023369805.1. Taxonomy (NCBI): domain Bacteria; kingdom Pseudomonadati; phylum Bacteroidota; class Bacteroidia; order Bacteroidales; family Tannerellaceae; genus Parabacteroides; species Parabacteroides leei. The sequence goes on along the minus strand of NZ_JAMBQG010000015.1, from coordinate 30,361 downwards.
TTATTACTTCTTTCCATTCCTTATGGAATGACGACAACCTATGTTGCCATGTATGCCGACGAGATCGGTATTTCGGTACATTCCGGACTTTACTTTACCTTTATGGCAGCCGGACTGGCCGTTTCGCGCCTGTTCTCCGGGCGACAGGTAGACAAAGGACGTATCACACTGGTTATCATACTAGGAATGTTTCTGGCATGTGCCAGTTTCTTCGCTCTCGCATCACTCGAGACTCTGATGAAATGGAATCCGGTCTTCACTTCCTATCTGTTTATTGGGATCGCCTTGTCGCAGGGAGTCGCTTTCGGCACGATGTTTCCGGCTTTCAACACACTGTTTGTCAATCTTGCTCCCAATAGCCAGCGGGGAACGGCCACATCGACTTACCTCACCAGCTGGGATGTCGGTATCGGTATCGGATTGATGATAGGGGGAGGTATCGCGCAGGCCTTCGGCGGATTCAATCACGCTTATCTTTTCGGAGCTTGCCTCACGGTGTTGTCTACGATCTTCTTTATGGCAAAAGGAGGACCGCATTTCAACAGGAACAAGTTGAGATAAAGATAGTTCAAAATTTATCAGTTTTGAATGTTTCATTATTTGACAGTTTTGAGCAATCATTGAAGCTATCCCCTTATCAAAGAGACTTCGCCATTACAGGTTCATTTGCCGTCTGCTTTAGCTGACGGATTACAAGTTGTTTCTCCTTTTTTGGCTTTAGCCACATTTCTCTTAACAGAGAGTGTGTATTTAAAATGGGACTAAAGTCCAATGAGAGAGAGCATTTACTAATCCGTCAGTTAAAACTGACGGCAAATGAACCTGTAACTAAGCCTGCCTTATTAAGGACAGTTAGCCGGTGGGCACATAAGCTCATATCTTGCTATAATAGCTCAATTATTTCTAACATCCGAGCGCGAAGCCCAATTATTCATTATTAATTATTAATTGAAAAGGTTTCACCTTTTTCTAACTTTGAACCCCAACTCATTTACCCAAGGTCTCTATATAATCACAGAGACTTTTTATCCCTTTCTCGCTTTTTATCTTTTCAGCAATTGCCGCTGCATTCTTTTTATAATCAGGGTTATTTACAAGATCAGCCATCTTTTCTTCCAGTTCATCTTCCGAGACTTTAGCTATTTTCACTCTTGCCGGTCCCAATCCCAGGACTTGCACCCGATACGCCCAATAAGGCTGGTCGAGAAGCAAAGGAGTGATCAGTTGAGGGACTCCTGCACGCGCTACACTATGCGTCGTCCCGCTTCCTCCGTGATGGATAACAGCATCGCAATGCGGGAAGATCAGATGATGAGGGATCGGTTTATGCATCAGGAACAACTGCTCGTTTCCCTGTAAAGAAGCGCCGGTCTTTGCCCAACCGGAACCGACAACCAGCCGGTATTGCTTTCGTTCGCAGATCCGGGCCAACATTCCGCAAAAACGTTCGCGATCTTTTGTCGTACAGCTCCCCAAGGTGAAAAAGAGAACCGGAGTCTGGTCTTTATTGATAAATGCCATCAGTTCACGATAGGCCTCTTCGTCATATTCGAAAGTATCATTAAAACAATACCCACCGATATTCCAACGGAAACGTTCATCCCAAACCGGATCGGTATGTCCCAGGTACTGACTGTACAACATAAAATTATCACTGTTCTTTCCGGCATCCTGCCCGAAATTCCGGATCGGAGCCAGACCGTATTTTGCGCGGTTTTTATTGATCGTATCTTTCACCATATAGTTAGAGACACGGTTCATCATCAACCAAAGCAGTTTCGGGGTAAATATCGGATTAGGCTTCGGATACGGGAAAGCTGGAGGCGGCATTTTCTCACCGGGGAGGAAAGGAGCGAAAGCAGTCCGGACAAACGGTTTCTTACAATATTCCGCTATTCCTGTCGCGGCAAATTCGGTATTGGCAGCGACAAGGACATCGTTCTGTTCCAACAGCGGTATCACCTGTACAAACTGTTTGTCGATCGCATCGCGTGTCCATTCCACGATCCTTTTGAAACTTTGTTTATTCTCGGCTGCATCCGCCATCATCCCGCCGATATTATCGAAATCCTGTAAAACGACTTTTACAGGATATTTTTTAGCCATCTCCTCAAAAACATGGGGTAAATTCATTGTCACTTCATGCCCCCGTTCAACCAGTTCGCGGGCAATAGCCAGGTAGGGTAATACATCACCCTGTGATCCTCTTGTTACAAGCAGTATTTTCATCGATTCAATATTTTATCACGTAGTTTTTCCACAGCAGTTCAGATCTCCCTGTCTTCACTGTCATTCAGGACACACTGTTCTTCGACTTCATATCCTTCTTCCGCCTTTTTACTTTCTGCTTTCCGTTTAAAAAGCATCCGCACCAAAAAGGCTAAAAAACCTAATAATAGACTCATTAACATAATGAGAACAAAGAACGTACATATAAACATATCCGTCAATGTCTATTTTTCACATTCGATATTCCATTATTAATAATATCACATTGCCGCACATTAATTCACAGTAAGTTATACATCCTAAAACATTCAATTCTTAAGAATAGAATATTGATTCTGAAATATAGCTATTGTTTGGTATAAAGTTATATCGGTACTTTGTAACATCATAATTAAACAATAAAAAGAAAAGTAAATGAACAAGTATTTATTGCGCAACTTTCTTTATGCCATCTGCATGGTCGCTTTACTGACCGCCTGCGATGATAATGATGATGATGCCGGTTTCGAAATGAACGGAACCTATTCCAACAAGTTGAGCGCACCCGAGGGTGGCGACGCACTGATCCTGACTTACAGTGGACGAGAGTTTATCGGTAAGGATGTCGCTTTCAAGATGATTAACGACAATACAGCAAACATTACCCTACAAGGCGTTCTTCCCGGAGAAACCGCCACTCCACTGGATAATGTAATCCTGACCACTGAAACCAACGGTTATTCTTTTGCCGGAAACGGAACCGGAACCAACGGAACCACCTTCACTTATACCGGAAAAGTTGAAAAAGGGAAAATGACTCTGGCCCTGACCGATGTGAAGATCCCATCTAACCAGCTGACATCGAATAAAACATGGTATCCGGTACAAACCGGAACCACTGAAGAAAAAGATCCGGTACAAGGCAATTACACATTAAGACATTATTCCTTCCACCTGGTAACAGACAACCTGATACTGGCACAGGCCGCCCCCATGCTCGAAGGTATGGTTGGAAATCTGATCACCTGGTTCATACACAATGTAACATTCAATCCGGACGGCAATATTACAGCCAGCTACGGAACCATGCCCGAAGGCAAAGCACTTGCCGACCTGCTGAATGCTGTTCCCGACAGAAAAGAAAGCGACTGGATCTCTTCCCCTATCAACCTGGCATCCTATTATGTAAAAGACGATTCTGAACTTTACATCGTGCCTAACGTTGACATGATCCTTTACCAGATCCAGCAAAATAAAACCAAAGCAGACAATAGCCTGGACCCGGCAGTTCTTGCAGCCGTTTATCAACAACTCAACAAATGGAGCACCACAGGAATTAAAATGACTATCCGTAAAAACTCGGAAGTTCCTTATAATAATATGGGCAGCCTGATCGCTTACAAAGGTGATATTTTTATGTTCCTCGACAAGGAAGAAATAGCTGCATTCATTCCCCTCCTTTCTTTAGTAAAAGGACTTCTTCCCGAAGATATCCTGAACGGACCGATGGGTCCGATGATCGGAACCATACTCGACATGTTGAGCGGAAGCCTGCAACAGACACAAACACTCGAACTGGGTATGATGCTGACCAAAGAAAAACAGACACTATAACAAATAAAAATGATAGAAATGAAAAAGTTATATGTAATAGCATTCCTACTAACCTTTTTGACGGGGCCTGCGTTCGGGCAAATAATGAAAGGGTACATTTACGATCAGGAAACGAACGAACCGCTGGCCGGTGTCAATATTACTTATAAAAGACTGAGCGGAGAAACAGACGGAACAGTCTCAAATGCCGACGGTTTTTATCAGATCAGCCTGCCGGAAGGTGGTGTAGATTTACTATTCAGCTATATAGGATACGAAAACGAAATGGTCCCGGTAGTAATCAACCGGAACGAGACTAAGACCCGCGACATACGGATGCGTATCAAAGCAAACTTGCTGGGTGACGTAGTTGTCAGTGCCGGACGTTTCGAACAGAAACTGAGTAACGTAACAGTCTCGATGGATCTGCTGAAAGCAGACGATATAGCCAAACAGGCCCCTACCGACCTGAGCTCTACGCTAAACACAATGCCCGGAGTCGATATCAACGACAAACAGCCTTCGATTCGTGGAGGTAACGGCTGGACCTATGGAGTAGGTTCCCGAAGCCTCGTACTGATAGACGGAATGAGTGCCCTGACTTCCGGGACAGGTATTATCAACTGGAACATCGTTCCTCTTGAAAACATCGAACAGGTGGAAGTGATGAAAGGTGCTTCGTCAGTACTTTACGGTTCGTCGGCTTTAAACGGGGTAATCAATATCCGTACCAAACGTCCCAGCATCACTCCGGTAAGTACCTTGCGTACATATATAGGTATATATGGCAATCCGGCCAATGAAGACTATCAATGGAGTGACAAATCATTCTGGAAAGAAGGTAAATATGAAGTAGAGCCTTTCCTTCGTAAAAATGTATTTTCAGGGATCAGAAACCCGATGTATGAAGGGATAGACTTTTCACATGCCCGTCGTATCGGCAACTTCGATGTGTCGGCCGGATTAAACATGTTCACCGATGAAGGTTATAAAGAACAAGGTTACAACAAACGTTTCCGGGCCGGCGGTAATCTGACTTACCATCAGCCGATGACAGACGGCAATCTGGTAAATTACGGTTTCAACGTAAACTATATGAGCGACAAATACGCCGACTTCTTCCTGTGGCGCTCTCCGAAGGAGGCTTACCAGCCCTCTCCTATCGCAAACATGGGACGCGAAGCCAATACATTCTATATCGACCCGTTCTTTAACTTCACAAACCCGTCCAACAACACATCGCATAAGATAAAAGGACGTTTTTATTATCGTGGAGATAATATTGCAGACGGATCGAACAACGGCAAGTCGATCACCGATATCCTGGGTAATATGGGAACAGACGCCAATGCCATCGCCGGGATCGTCCAGAATGTACAGAACGGTGATTACAGCATGTTCTACCCCTTGATACAGCCGGCTCTTCAAGGTGATATCAACGGACTGGTGAACGGTACGACCAATCTATTGAACGGAATCTTCCCGACAGCAACCACCGCCGATTACTGCGACCTGCTTTCATGGGTGATGAAACGCGGTATCCCCAATAGCACATCCGACCTGGTGCCCTGGTTATCGAACGCAATCGATCCGAAGTCAGATCCGGTCAGCATCGACAAAAACTATACTTATTATCTGGATTACCAATTCAATAAGAAATGGGATAACGGTACGCAAATCACGGCCGGTGCTACTTACGAACATATGCGCAGTACGTCAGTTACCACCGGTAACCATGACAGCGACAATGCCGCTCTGTTCTTCCAGTACGACCAACGCTTTTTCGATCGTCTGAGCGTATCGGCCGGCATGCGTGCGGAATACTATCGCGTCGATGACTTTCTGCGTGAAGCCGACACAAAGATATTCGGAGCCAAAGTACCTGTAAAACCGATCTTCCGTGCCGGACTGAATTATCAGCTGGCAGACTACAGTTTCATCCGCGCCAGCTTCGGACAAGGCTACCGTTATCCGTCCCTGACAGAGAAATATGCCCGTAAAGACATCGGTGGTGTCGGCGTATTCCCGAATAATGAAGTAAAAGCGGAAAAGGGAGTAAACGCCGAACTGGGTATCAAACAAGGATATAAATTCGGCAACCTGATGGGATTCTTCGACGTAGCCGGCTTCTATACGCAATATACGGACATGATTGAATTCCGTTTCGGATTCTTTGACCCTAATTCATTTGCATACGCCAACAGTACAAAGGATATACTCGGAATCCTTGCACAGGGACAGATACCGGGTATCGGAGCACAGTTCTATAACGTATCGAAAGCCCGTATCTACGGAGCCGAGATCAGCACCAACGGTTTCTATGACTTCAACCCGGATACCCGCCTTTCTTATAACCTCGGTTACGTATACATCGAACCGGAAGATGCAGACTATAAGGAGAAGAACGAACTCGAAGCACAGTATAACGATCCGCTCCGGGCCAAGGAAAAATCTAACGACTCCAAATATCTGAAATACCGCCAGAAACATACTGTTAAAGGAGTGCTTGATTTCCAGTGGAAACGCCTGAATCTCGGTATGAATGTAACCTGGAAGAGTAAAATGCTGGCCGTGGATTACCTGATGGTCGACGAACGCGAAAAGGATCAACCGGATGTAATGGAATATATCCGCCAGCTTCTTTACGGTAACGTAGACGGCCAGACGCTTAATTCTTACTGGAAAGAAAAGAATACCGACTATTGCGTAGTCGACCTGCGTGCTGGTGTGAAGATCACGAAAGATGTTTCTTTCCAGTTCATGATCAACAACCTGTTCAATAAAGAATACTGCACACGCCCGATGCTGGTATCTGCACCGCGCACGTATGTAATGCAACTAAATATGAATTTTTGACCAAACCACAATGAATCGAAAAGCCCTACTGACACAGTGTTCAGTAGGGCTTAATTTTTTAAATTCTTTTCCTGCTATTTTAATATATCCTCTATCACATGCGGATAATGTGCATATTCCAACGCATGCACTTTCGTAGCCACTTCTTCGGGAGTATCGGTAGGCAACACTTCACATTTAGCCTGGAAAATAATATCCCCCTCATCATAATTCTCATTAATATAATGTATGGTGATACCCGACTCTTTGTCACCTTCTGCCACTACAGCTTCATGCACATGCATACCGTACATACCTTTTCCCCCATGTTTCGGCAACAGGGCAGGATGTATATTGATGATCTTTCCCGGATAGACTTTCAATAAGGCATCCGATATCTTGTTCATAAAACCGGCTAAAACGATCAGGTCGATCTGATATTCTGCCAGTTTCGCCAGAATCGAAGAACCTTCCACAAACTCCTCACGGGAGAATACGAAAGAGGGTATTCCGAGATTATTTACACGGGTATGAACACCCACATTTTTGTTATTCGACAAAACAACCGCCACTTTAACGGTTTCACTTTTAGAGAAATATCGGGCGATATTCTCGGCATTTGTACCCGAGCCGGAGGCAAAAATTGCTACGTTTTTCATATTTTCCTATGTTTTAGTGCACACGAAAAGAAAAAATGTGCAGTTTTCCGCATTTTTAGTGCATTAAATTTGTTTTGTAACATAAAAAATTCTTTTCTTTGCACTGCAAATTTAAAAAGTATATTCGTATTTATTAATCTAAATTGAAAAAGTTATGTCTGAAGTTGCATCTAGAGTAAAGGCTATCATCGTTGATAAATTAAGTGTTGAAGAAACAGAAGTTACAAACGAAGCAAGCTTTACTAATGATTTAGGAGCAGACTCTCTTGACACTGTAGAGTTGATTATGGAATTCGAAAAGGAATTCGGTATTTCAATTCCTGATGATCAGGCAGAAAAGATTACAACAGTAGGCGACGCAGTTGCTTATATCGAAGCTAACGCGAAGTAATCAATCCTTTTAATTAAAGGTATGGAATTAAAAAGAGTTGTAGTAACAGGCCTTGGTGCCATTACTCCTCTTGGTAATACCCTCGCAGAAACATGGGAGGGTATTATCAATGGGAAGAGTGGAGCCGGTCCTATTACGCAGTTTGATGCATCCAAATTCAAGACACAATTTGCATGCGAAGTTAAAGGCTTCGATCCGTTATCTGTAATGGATCGTAAGGAAGCCCGTAAATGTGACCGTTATAGTTTATTTGCAATAAGTGCCGCAAAACAAGCAATCGAAGATGCTGCTATGGACCTGGACAAAGAGGACAAGGACCGTATCGGCGTTATTTTTGCTTCCGGTATCGGCGGTATCAAGACATTTGACGAAGAAGTATTAGGATATGCGAAGACAAAAGATACAATCGGACCGAAATTCAATCCGTTCTTCATCCCAAAGATGATTTCGGATATCGCAGCCGGACATATCTCCATGCTTTATGGATTCCGTGGTCCTAACTTTGCAACAGTGTCGGCTTGTGCCTCTTCTACCAATGCAATCAGCGATGCATACAACTATATCCGTTTAGGTAAAGCAAATGTAATCGTGACAGGTGGTGCGGAAGCAGCTATTGCTGATTCTGGTGTCGGCGGGTTCAACTCTATGAATGCGCTGTCAACCCGTAACGATTCACCCGAAACAGCTTCTCGTCCATTCAGCGCAAGTCGCGACGGTTTCGTCATGGGAGAAGGTGGAGCATGTTTGATCTTGGAAGAGATGGAACACGCTTTGGCACGTGGAGCTAAAATATATGCTGAAATCGCCGGAACAGGAATGTCTGCCGATGCATATCATCTGACAGCCTCTCATCCTGATGGATTAGGAGCAAAGTTAGTGATGCGCAATGCACTGGAAGATGCAGAAATGACTCCGGAAGATATCGATTATATCAATGTTCACGGAACATCTACTCCGGTAGGAGATATATCAGAAGTAAAAGCGATCAAAGACGTGTTCGGAGATCATGCTTACAATCTGAATATCAGTTCAACGAAGTCAATGACCGGCCATCTATTAGGTGCTGCAGGAGCTATCGAAGCGATGTTATGCATCATGGCAATAAAAGACGGTATCATTCCTCCGACGATCAACCACGCTGATGGCGACGATGATCCTGAAATAGACTATAAACTGAATTTCACATTCAATAAAGCTCAAAAAAGAGAAATACGGGCTGCATTATCCAATACATTTGGGTTCGGTGGCCACAATGCTTGTGCTATTGTTAAAAAATTTGTGAAGTAACGTGTTTACACAATTATACAAAAAGATAAGGCTCCTAAAACATAAGAATAAGGAGCCTTATTCTTCTTTATATAAGATACTGGGATTTTACCCCGACAACATCCACGTCTATGAGCAAGCCTTCCTGCATAAATCTTCCTCTATCGAAGACAGCGACGGCAAATGGCTGAATAACGAACGTCTGGAGTTCTTGGGTGATGCCATATTGGATGCCATCGTAGCAGACATTGTATATAAACATTTTCAAAACAAACGGGAAGGTTTCCTTACCAATACCCGTTCAAAGATCGTACAACGCGAGACACTCAACCGCGTGGCTGTCGAGCTGGGTCTCGACAAAATGGTCGTCTATTCGGCTAAACTAAGTTCACACAACAATCACATGTATGGTAACGCATTGGAAGCACTGATCGGAGCCATTTACCTGGATCAGGGATATCGCGCCTGCTACCGGTTTATCGACCATGTGATCATCAAACGATACATCGATCTGGATAATATCGCCCGCAAAGAGGTGAACTTCAAATCGAGCCTGATAGAATGGAGCCAGAAGAATAAACTGGAGGTAACATTCGACCTGATAGAATCGTTTTCCGACAATGACGGTAACCCCGTATTCCAGACAGGCGTAACCTTATCCGACATGCAGATCGGCGTCGGTATCGGTTATTCCAAAAAAGAGTCGCAGCAGAATGCCGCCAAGATGGCCATCAAGAAACTGCGTACCGATAAAGCCTTTCAACAGTTCATCTCCGAACTGAAAAAGAAACAGACAGGGGAAAATACCGCTGAACATGAGTTTGAGGATCTACCGGAAGAAGAGCCTTCATCCGAGCAAAATTCCATAGAACTGACGACAAACAAAAGGACGGAATGCATTGATGCCACCATCAATGAAGAAGCCCGGTAATTACTTACCGAACGAAATCCCCATTCTTTCTCCCTGAACAATCAGGTCATTTTCCGGAGTGACCAGTTTTAGCTTGCCTGCCACTTCCGACAAGGTAATCGACTCCACTTTGTCCCCCTTCATACATACCATACGTCCGAACTGGCGGTTTGCGATCAGTTCTGTAGCATGTCCACCCAGACGGGTAGCCAGGTTACGGTCGAACGGAGAGGGGTTGCCACCGCGCTGGATATAGCCTAAAACCGTATCGCGGCATTCGATACCGGTTGCCGCTTCGATCGTACGGGTGATATAATCGGACGGGCGTTTCTTATCGGGTGTTTCTACCCCTTCGGCGACAACAACGATAGAATAAGGTTTACCCCGATGGGCGCGGTCGAGGATCGTCTCGTTTACCTTGTCCATATCATATCCGAGTTCAGGAAGCAGGATCACATCCGCTCCCCCCGCCATCCCGGCATAGAGGGCGATCCATCCGGCATGATGTCCCATTACCTCTACCACCATTACACGCTTATGCGAACTGGCAGTCGAATGCAGGCGGTCGATCGCTTCCGTTGCAATATTAACAGCCGTATCGAAACCGAAAGTTATATCTGTTCCCCATACGTCATTATCGATCGTCTTGGGAACACCTATTATATTCAGTCCCAGGGCAGACAACATTCCTGCTGTTTTCTGCGTACCGTTTCCACCGATACAGACAAGACAGTCTAATCCTAATTCTTCATAATTCTGTAGAATGATCTGAGGCTTTTCACTTTCTCCCGAAGCAAGCAGTTTACGGAATGGTTTCTCGCGGGAAGTACCCAAGATCGTCCCACCCAGATTCAGGATACCGGAAAGACTACGTTCGTCGAACGATTGAATATCCTTGTTCAGCAACCCGACAAAACCACTATGGATACCTATTACTTCCATGCCGTAATGCATGATGGCAGTTTTACCTACACCGCGAATCGTAGCGTTTATACCGGGACAATCACCCCCGGAAGAAAGGATACCTATTTTCATTGTTTTGTTAATTATGTATACGACAAAGATATAAATAAAAAGAGAATGCCTACATTTGCAACCTATACAAATAAAAGGGGCATGGATATTTTAACAAATACGATATCACTACTCTTCCGGCACCGGCAGAAAGAAATAGAGAAATACGGGCAAGACACCGACTTGCTCCAACGCAAGCAATTGCGTTCTCTGTTGTCGACCGCACGCAATACCGAATGGGGTCTGACATACGATTACAAAAGTATCCGCAATTACAGCGATTTCTGCGAGCGTGTCCCGCTTCAGACCTACGATGATATCAAGCCTTATGTGACACGGATGATCAATGGAGAAAGGAATATTCTCTGGCCTTCGGTCGTCAAGTGGTACGCGAAAAGCAGCGGTACCACGAACGATAAAAGTAAATTCCTACCCGTCACCCGCGAAGTGCTTCACAGTTGTCATTACCAAGGAGGTTTCGACACTGTTTCCCTCTATCTCCGGAATAATCCCGAAAGCCACTTCTTCTCTAAAAAAGGACTGATACTAGGAGGAAGCCACAGCCCCTCCCCTCTCAATCAAAATTCTCATTGCGGCGACCTGTCGGCTGTTCTGTTACAGAACCTGAACCCGCTGGTCAACCTGATGCGTGTTCCGGCCAAGCGGATCATCCTCATGGACGAATGGGAAAGCAAAATAAAAGCAATCGTCGACAGTACATGGAATAAAGATGTGAACAGTCTTTCCGGCGTTCCTTCCTGGATGCTGGTCCTGATTAAATCGGTCCTGCAAAAGACCGGACGGGAATACCTGAGTGATGTATGGCCCAACCTGGAAGTATTCTTTCATGGCGGCATCAGTTTCGAACCTTACCGGGAACAATATAAATCGTTGATCCCTTCGGATAAGATGCATTATATGGAGACTTACAATGCATCGGAAGGTTTCTTCGGCATACAGGATGACCCGGCAGACCAAAGTCTGTTGCTGATGCAGGACTACGGCGTTTTCTACGAATTCATACCGATGTCGGAAGTTGGGACTTCCAATCCGACCATCCTGCCGTTGGAAGCTGTAGAAACGGGGAAGAATTACGCAATGGTGATAACTACTTCCGGCGGATTATGGCGTTACCAGATCGGCGATACGGTTCGTTTTACCTCCCTTTCCCCGCATAAATTCGTTATTTCAGGAAGAACCAAGCATTATATCAATGCCTTCGGAGAAGAACTGATGGTGGATAATGCCGACAAAGCGATCAGCCGGGTAAGTATCCGGACCGGAGCCAAAGTAAAAGAATATACCGCTGCTCCGCTCTTTATGCTGGACAAAGCTAAAGGCCGTCACCAGTGGTTTATCGAGTTTGAAACCATGCCGCCTTCGCTGGAAGAATTCGCATCACTGTTGGACAAAACCTTGCAAGAGCTGAATTCCGATTATGAAGCCAAGCGCTATAAAGAAATATCTCTTCAACCCCTCGAAATAACGGTAGCCCACGAAGGAGCCTTCTACGAATGGCTTAAACAGAAAGGTAAGTTGGGCGGTCAACACAAAATACCGCGCCTAAGCAACGACCGGACACACATAGAGGAGTTATTGGCTATTAACGAGCAGCTATCTTAAAACGAATAAGAGAAATAAAGTCCCCCGCCCCGTTCATTGAATGTTGGAGCAATAACCATGTTCTTAGCCGCTTTACGGTTTACTTTGCGGGCAATAGCATTACGGATGGGGAAATAAGTAAGATAAGCCAATTCAACAGAAAGGATACCAAAACCGGCTCCTGCAACTACATCGGCCACCCAATGCCGGTTGTTATACAGCCGTGAGCCAGCTACGAACAACGCTATTGCATATCCTGAATAAGCCAGTACGGGACTACTGTCCTTAAACTCTTTATAAGCCATGTGAGCCCCCAGGAATGCATTGGCCGTATGGCCGGAAGGAAACGAATAGGGTCCTCCGTCAGGACGGGTTTCATTTACCGAATACTTCAGGGCACGGGTCATCACTGCATTCATTCCTTCAGCCATTGTCACCAGGAAGAGCTGATCTACCCAATTATGTTTCTCCTTTCCCATCAGGTCGCAAACGAAAACCCATCCCAGCATTCCCCACTCCAGATAATCGTCCACCCGTATTTTCTTCACATCGTTTTTCCGGGAGAAAAGGTGAAAATCATTCATTCCGTCGATGGCTGTCCCCACCACTCCGACAGTAATCAGAGACGCTGGAAGGATCAGATGCTTAGGGTTGAATTTGTACTCGATAACCGACATCTTCTGTGGCAGGCTATCGGATACCGCCTCGTTTTGTGCTTTCACAGGCGACAAACGGACGATCGTCAGAAGGGCAACGATAAGTATGGATATTCTCATTCCTTACAAGCTTAATCTTTTTTATTCAAACCACAAAGAAACAAAAAATAACTTACCTTTGTTTCATTATAGATTGTATTGATCTCCGTTTATAAACAAATTAAAGACATTCATTCTGATGAAAAGAGCAAACAACAGGCCCATGCTGGCTGCCTTTATTTTATGTGCAGGACTACTTTCCGCCTGCGGACAAAAGAAAACTCAACAAGAACCCCAGGAAGAACAGGTAACTGCCGAATTGGTAGGCAACGATAAAGATGAACACGGATGCATTGGCTCAGCAGGTTATACATGGTCGGAAGTACAACAAAACTGCATCCGTCTTTTCGAGTCGGGTAAACGTTTGGAAGCAATCGACGGTAAATCGTCCGCTTACCTCGTATTCAGCCCGGACTCATTAAAAGCCGAACTGTTCTTTTCAACCGGAGAACCGAGCGAAGTGCTCGACCGCCGTTCACTGCCTGCCGGAGGCTACGCCTGGAATGTAGAAGATGACGATACAAAGAATGTACGTTCCATCGATGGCGTATGGACTATCAGCCAACGCGGAACAGAAATCTACCGCCAGAATAAAACGGAAGCAGACAGCTCGTTAGGAGCCGTGCAAACTCTTACTTACGAAGGTTTACTTCCCTGTGCCGATTGTCCGGGTATCCGTTACGACCTGACTATCCGTAGCAGAGAACATAGTGGCGACGGCACTTTCACCCTTTCGCAAACGTACCTGGAAGCGGAAGACGGTAAAGATGCCACATTTGTTACTAACGGCAAACGTCTTACTCTAAAAGGGATACCCGGTGACGATAATGCAACCGTATGGCAACTGGTCTCTGACAATGGGGATGAAGTGATGAACTTCCTTTGCGAAAACGATTCTACGCTAACGCTGCTGGGAGATGACTTTACGAAAGCCGAATCAGACCTGAATTACAGTCTCAAATTGGCCAAAAAGCAGTAAGAAAGCAGGCTAAATTACAGATGCAGCCTCTACCAGATAAGCTTATAGTATTGGCCAACGAGAAAATGCACTCATATTATGGATAAGAATTGAGTCGGTTTTATAGCCTTTCCATCTACATAGTAAAATAGCATTCAAACCATTCACCGTTCACCCTAAAGCTTATAACACACTGTAAAACAAATCATAATCATTTATTATTAAAGTGAATGGTTGCTCAAAAAGGTGAATGGTGAAGGGTTTTTCTCTAAAAACCACAGGTAGAGATATGGCAAAATATCAATTTTCAGTTTTCACATCCCGTTTCTCATCAAATCCACCATCAAACTGGTTATCTTTGATTTCGGAGTTGATCACGCGCTGGAAGAAGAAACGATGTTTGTTCCAGTGGAAAGCCGGATACTGATTGTTCTGCCTGATCGTATTATTCCGGAAAATCAGTCCGTCTACCGACTTGGCATACAGGATCGGAGCATCGAATGTTTCAAATTCATTATTCTCGATCACGATGTCGCTATGGAAATATTTCTTCTGGTCTTTCAGGTCAGGTATTTCGGGATAGATCGAGATAACGGCATTCGTAAACTGGAACATATTCGTCAATGAATTGATAAACTTGTTGTTACGGATCAATACATCGTGGCAGGCACCTGTTTCAAACCAACCGTTGCAATCGCCACACAGTAGGATTGCCGTTCCGGAAGTATGATCGAATACATTGTTCTCAACAACTGTCTTTTTCGGAGTACTGAACAGGGAACCACGGGCACGGTTATTACGGATCACGTTGTCGGCAAAGTACACTTCAGGTGTCCATTCCAGGTTCTCGATACCAAATGTTCCTGCTTCGCTGATTGCCGGATCGATACTTTCTTCAAAAACGATTTCAAACTGTTTTGCTCCATGCGCACTCGGTTTATCGATTGCTTTAATAGAGGCCACTTTATTCCGGTTACCGATAATTTCCATTGTCTTGGAATCGATAAACTGTACGGCATCACCCGGGAAGCCCCATTCAAAGCCATAACTTTGCGAATGCATATATTCGCCAACTAACGTTTTGTCGTCCACACGCTTCTGGACTTTCAGATAGGTGCCGTGTACGTTGATCGCATCATCCATCATCCCTTCATACAGACCTCCTACAGAAGTGATCTTTCCTTTACAACCGGAGAAGTGGGTAGCATCTGCCTGAGTGGTGAAGTAACGCGGATCACTGTCACCACGAAGACATACGGAGAATTTATTCAGCGTAATATTTTCGCTCATCTGAGCCAACAGTCCCATTCCTTCTGCATAGTGTACCTGGATATTATCCAGCGTCGTATTCGTATCGTAAGAAACAAAAAGACCCGGCGTAGGACGACCGTAACCACGCATGGCAACAACAGTCCCGGGGATCAATTTCTTATTTTTCCATTTAGTAGACTTGATTACACGGGGAGACAATTCTGTTACACCCTGAGCTCCTACACCGATATCACTGGTGGTATAAACCAGACGTTTGGTATCACCTTCAAAAGCAATTCCCCAACGGGGTGAGTGTTCCCAACCTTCACCCTTAGCGACGAATGCACTGTCGCGTATTTCATACTCCACCCAGGGAGCCACTTCGTAAGTAATCGCTCCGGCTACCGTGTCGTTTTCCAGTACTTTCACCTGGCTGATATGCGGGTTCTCGAAGTCGATACTGAAGTTCTTCAATGTACAGTTTTCCGAACTTACCAGCGAAACAGGCAACATACGGCCATGGAATATCAATTCCGAACCTTGTCCGTCGAAGACAATATTCTTCATGTTCTCGAAAGGAAGTCCTACCAGTTTCGGATTATCCTGATCGTGGTTGGAGATAAAATATTCCTTTTGTGCAGCACCTTCCGGATAGAAATCATAACGTCCTTTGGGCAAAACGATCCGGATAGTGTCATCCGATGTGTGGGAAGCGGCGATCTGTTCCAATGCTTTTGCCATAAGCGGGGAAGCATTCTCCTTAGTATCAGGAACAAGACCGAAATTGGATAAATCGTACGGATTCTTTGTCTGTGCACAAGAACACAACAACACAATACAAAGTAAAGTACTAAAAATAGCAATTGAGTTTTTCATATTATTTATTATCGAGTTATTAACCGGACAAATATACAAATTCTTTGCAACCTGGTTGCACTCCTTTCTGTCTACCTTTGCATCAGTAAACGTATAAAACAGGTAAAGATATGGGACATTCTTGTAGTTGTAATTGTCAGGGGCATTCCGAGAAGCAACACCACTTTCCGCCTTACATACTTCCAGCCGTTTCTTTCGTCATGCTACTGGCCGGACTTTATATGCAACAGACCGATGTAGAATTATTCAATAATGAGACTGCACGGTTCGCTTGGTATTTGTTGGCTTATCTGCCTGTCGGGCTTCCGGTGATCAGGGAAGCGATAGAAAGCATACGGAAGAAAGATATTTTCAGTGAATTCACACTTATGTGTATTGCCACACTCGGTGCTTTCTATATCGGTGAATATCCGGAAGGGGTTGCCGTGATGTTGTTCTATTCCATCGGTGAGATCTTCCAGGAGAATGCGGTAGCTAAAGCTCGCAAGAATATCAGTGCCCTGCTCGATGTAAGGCCTGAAACGGCAACGGTCATCCGCAATAACAAACAGATTACCCTCGCTCCTACAGATGTTCTTCCCGGAGAAATCATTGAAGTGAAAGCGGGAGAAAGAGTTCCCCTTGACGGGAAGTTATTAAGTGAGGTTGCCGCATTCAATACAGCCGCCCTTACCGGAGAAAGTATGCCACGTACTATTCACCGGGATGAAGAGGTTCTGGCTGGTATGATCGTAACCGACAAAGTGATTCGGATAGAAGTGACAAAACCGTATAACCAAAGTGCGTTGGCACGTATTCTCGAACTGGTACAGAATGCATCGGAACGAAAAGCTCCGGCGGAACTGTTCATCCGAAAATTTGCACGTATTTATACGCCGATCGTAACCGGCCTGGCTTTCCTGATCGTCCTACTTCCTTATTTATATTCACAGATACAACCGGATTTCCTTTTCATTTTCAACGACTGGTTGTACCGGGCACTTGTATTTTTGGTTATTTCCTGCCCTTGTGCGCTGGTTATCAGTATCCCTTTAGGCTACTTCGGAGGGATCGGGGCTGCTTCGCGGCAAGGAATCTTATTTAAAGGGGGCAACTATCTGGATGCCATCACCAAAATCAATACAGTCGTATTCGATAAGACCGGGACACTGACCAAAGGGATATTCGAGGTACAATCCTTATCTGCCGCCGATCATATTTCCGAAAAGGAACTGCTTCGCATCATTGCCTCTGTCGAAAGCCGGAGCAACCATCCTATTGCCAAGGCAATCGTGGCATACGCTCGGGAACAGCAGGTGGAAATCGACACAACCATCGATACGACCGAACTGGCAGGCTACGGATTAAAAGCAGTAGTCGATGGGAAAGAGGTATTGGTTGGCAACTCCCGCCTGTTGGACTCGGAAGGAATATTGTTTCACCCTATTGAAACAACTGTTTCACCTAGGAGAAACAACTGTTTCAACGGCATGAAACAAAATTCAGATACCGTGGTTGTCTGTGCCATCGACCGTCAGTATGCCGGTCATATCCTGCTTGCCGATACGCCCAAAGAGGATGCGGTAGAAGCTATTAAACAATTAAAAGAATTAAATATTAATAACCTGGAGATATTATCCGGAGATAAACAAATAATTGTTTCTAAATTAGCTAGCCGTTTAGGGATACCGCATGCATACGGCGATCTTCTGCCGGAAGGCAAAGTCGCTCGCCTGGAAGAACTGAAACGGAATCCGGAGAACCGGATAGCCTTTGTAGGCGACGGCATCAACGACGCTCCGGTGCTCGCCCTGAGCGACATAGGCATTGCGATGGGTGGATTGGGAAGCGATGCGGCAATTGAGACGGCAGACGTAGTGATACAAACCGACCAGCCCGGCAAAGTGGCTACGGCGATCCGAATCGGTAAGTTTACACGTAAGATCGTATGGCAGAACATTGCGTTGGCATTCGGCGTCAAACTGATTGTATTGATCCTGGGAGCCGGAGGCATAGCAACCATGTGGGAGGCTGTTTTTGCAGATGTCGGTGTCGCTCTATTGGCCATCCTTAATGCCGTAAGAATTTTAAAGACTAATAAACAGGATTGATATGGATGCTTATTTAGACATATTGAACAAGAGAGAGATCAAACCGACGGCTATCCGCCTGCTTGTATTAAAAGCAATGATGGAGTTTGAACGGGCCTTTAGCCTGCTCGATCTGGAAAATTATCTGGACACGGTAGATAAATCTACCGTGTCCAGGACTATCAATCTTTTTCTCGATCACCACCTGATCCATTGCATCGACGACGGATCGGGTTCGTTGAAATACTCGGTATGTGGCGAAGATTGTAATTGTTCGATAGAAGAGCTGCATGCGCACTTTTATTGCCAGAAATGTCACAGGACCTTCTGTCTGCGGAATATTCCCGTCCCGACCGTACAGCTACCACGTAATTTCACCCTGGAAAGTATCAACTACGTGTTAAAAGGTTGCTGCGAAGATTGCTCAAAATAGACAAAGACATTATCTTTGCGGTCTGTCTTCCCGGATATTCAGGAAAATACAGGTGAAGGCAAAGCAACCATTAAAGTATAAAACAGATATGGAACATCCATTAAGTATTTACAACACGCTCACAAGAAAGAAGGAACAGTTTATTCCGTTGCATGAACCCCACGTAGGCATGTATGTCTGTGGACCGACGGTTTACGGAGATGCGCATCTGGGACATGCCCGTCCGGCCATCACATTCGACCTGTTGTTCCGTTATCTTACTCATATAGGATATAAAGTACGCTATGTACGCAACATAACCGACGTCGGCCACCTGGAACATGACTCCGATGATGGCGAAGACAAAGTGGCGAAAAAGGCCCGTCTGGAACAGTTGGAACCGATGGAGGTGGTACAGTTTTACGTAAACCGTTACCACAAGGCGATGGAAGCCCTCAACGTGCTTCCTCCCAGTATCGAACCGCATGCTTCCGGTCATATCATCGAACAGATCGAACTGGTAAAGAAGATTCTCGACAACGGATATGCTTACGAAAGTGAAGGCTCGGTTTATTTCGATGTCGAGAAATATAATAAAGATCATAACTACGGTGTTCTTTCCGGCCGTAATATCGAGGATATGCTGAACACGACCCGTACATTGGACGGACAGGAAGAAAAGCGTAATCCGATCGATTTCGCCCTTTGGAAATGTGCACAACCGGAGCATATCATGCGCTGGCCTTCTCCGTGGAGTAATGGTTTCCCGGGATGGCATTGCGAATGTACAGCCATGGGTAAGAAATACCTCGGAGAGCATTTCGATATTCATGGAGGCGGTATGGACCTGATCTTCCCGCATCACGAATGCGAAATCGCGCAGGCGGTCGCTTCACAGGGTGACGATATGGTTCATTACTGGATGCATAACAATATGATCACGATCAACGGCCAGAAGATGGGTAAATCGTTGGGAAACTTCATCACACTGGATGAATTCTTCTCAGGCAATCACAAGACGCTCAGCCAGGCTTATTCGGCCATGACGATCCGTTTCTTTATCCTGCAGGCCCACTACCGCAGCACGGTAGACTTCAGCAACGAAGCATTGCAAGCTGCAGAAAAAGGGTTGAGCCGTTTGATGGACGCTTATAATCATTTACAAAAACTGACCGCTTCGGAGACTTCGACAGTAGATGTAAAAGACCTTCGTAAGAAATGCTACGATGCATTGAATGACGACCTGAACTCTCCGATCGTTATATCCCATCTGTTTGATGCCGCCCGTGCTATCAACTCGGTAAAAGATGGTAAGGAGACTATTTCTGCCGAAGACTTGAAAGAACTTCAGGAAGTATTCCATACGTTCCTTTTCGATATCTTAGGAATGAAGGATGAAGCAGCATCTGCCGGAGGCGATAGTTATGAAACATTCGGTAAAGCGGTAGACTTATTACTTACGATCCGCCAACAGGCTAAAGCGAACAAAGACTGGGCGACTTCCGATAAGATCCGTAATGAATTAACAGCTATGGGATTCGAGATAAAGGATACCAAGGACGGAGCAGAATGGAAGTTAAGTAAATGATATGAGTCCTATATTCAGAAGAGAAAATGGATATATCTTCAAGATATACTCCAATGAAGAGGAGAGGAAGCATATTCATGTTATAAAAGCTGAAAACGAAGCCAAGTTTTGGCTGGAACCTGTTATTGAATTAGTAGAGAACTACGGATTTAATAGTAAAGAGATTAAAAATATAACTCAAATAGTAGAGCAATATGGAGACGAGTTTAAATGCAAATTCACGGAACACATCGGCAAGCGTCTTGATGATTAATTCCCAGGGGATAATGCTATCCGTATTAGGAAATGATTATTTCCTCTCTTACAACCGGATACCCTGGCTGAGAGATGCACGCATCAGTGATGTCTTGAATGTAGAGATATCAGGCCGTTCAGCAATTGCATGGCCGGCATTGGATGTGGATTTAGAAATAGAGAGCTTAAAGCATCCCGAACGCTATCCGCTTCTGATAAAACGCTCACCACTTGATAATTTGTAAGCAGGATATGACGATCAACGAATTTCTTCAGGGCGACAAATTTGCATTATTTGCCGGAGTTGAATTATTAGAAACGGGCAATGGCTATGCCAAAGCCCGTATGGAAATAAAGCCGATGCATCTGAACGGAGGCGGCGTCTGCCAGGGAGGAGCCATCTTTACACTGGCCGACTTGGCTTTTGCTGCGGCTACTAACAGCCATGCACGCCTTACGTTATCCATCACCTCCAATATCAACTTCTTCAAAGCGGAAAGCAAAGGATTCCTCTATGCCGAAGCAAAAGAAGTGTTCAGCCACAAAAGGCTGGCCAATTGTGAGGTCAATATTAGGAATGAAGCAGGCGACCTGATCGCTACATTCAGCGGCTCCGGATACCGGAAGGACACGGAGCTGCCGTTTGAGCCGATAGAATAAATTATATAATGAAAAGGCTTATACATGTTGCGTGTATAAGCCTTTCCTTATT
The DNA here is from genome assembly GCF_023369805.1 of Parabacteroides leei. Classification (NCBI taxonomy): domain Bacteria; kingdom Pseudomonadati; phylum Bacteroidota; class Bacteroidia; order Bacteroidales; family Tannerellaceae; genus Parabacteroides; species Parabacteroides leei. The sequence goes on along the minus strand of NZ_JAMBQG010000015.1, from coordinate 9,028 downwards.
TCAGTCTATCCGATAATCGTAAAGGGTTCTGACGACAGTCCCATAACAATGCAATCTTCACTTTATTATCACGTATATAATAATATACCTTATAATCTCCACAAACAAGAAATCTATATTGTTGAGATCTCCCGACGAGCTTTTGCTCTTCTTTTCCTAAATAAGGATTATTCGACAACAATGACACGCTATCCACTATCTTCTTTATACGGTTATGCATAACTCTCTTTCCAGCATTATCCATATAATAAGTACGTATAGCCCGTAAGTCTTCCTGTGCTGTTGCCAACCATTGAATTATCAGTCTATCCATGACTCTACTTCTTTCAACATATCCTCATGGCTTATGAAACGGCCTTCCTTATCAGCCTTCTCTGCCTCATCCAGGCGTTTATTCACCTCTTCCAAGGTATAAACACAAGGTCTTTGCTTTTCAGTCGAAGCAAGTTTCTTTATCTTTTTATAAGCGACTTCCAGACGGGAAAGCAACTCGTCATTATCGACCGTGTTGATAATATCCTGTATGAGATTCAGTTTACGAGCCTGTAATTCTAGTTGTGTCATAATCTATACCCTTCCTTTAGTATTTGAAACAGAAGCAAATGTACATCTTTGCTCCATAAAAAGCAAGAGATGTACATTTTTTATAGGACAGTTCGTGAACCGTCTCTATTCATACCGCAACGACCGTGCAGGTTTACTAAAAATTGTTTTAGCAGTCTGCCAGCTTATGGTCAACAAGGAAATCACACACAACAAAATTACCGGGACCAGGAAGAACCAGGCTTTCCAGTCGGTACGGAAAGTGAAATGACTTAGCCAGCCATCCATCACCCACCACGACAAAGGAAGGGCGATGACTATCGCAATGCCGATCAGGATAAAGAACTCACGCCCCAGCTCGTAGAACAACTGTAATTTTGATGCACCCAACACTTTACGGATACCCATTTCACGGACACGGGTCGAGCAGGAGAACATCACCAATACCCAAAGGCCCATGCAAGAGATAAAGATGGCCAGTATGGCAAAGAGGGCAACGATCAAACCGAACACTTCATCCTGACGATATTGCTGGTCGAAGAATTGGTCAAGGAAGAAGTAATCGTAACTGGAGTCGGGGAAATAACGGTTCCAGACAGACTCCGCCTGTTTCACCAATTCACGGGGATTACCGTTTTCCATTACCACAGAAATGTAGCGCTGCTTCATCCAGCTCAACTTATCATGCAAGGCAAACAAGATAGGAGTGTAATCCTTATTCAGGGATTGCTGATGATAATCTTTCACCACACCGATGATCTGCATCGGCTGGTCGACAGTCTCTACAGAGAGACGTTCCCCGATGGCAGCATCGGCAGAAGCAAAGCCCAACGTACGGACGGCTGCTTCATTCAAAACTATATTATAAACATCCCCTCCGAAGTCTTCTGCAAAACCACGGCCGGACACAAACTCCAGGTCGTATGCATCCAGATAATAGACATCACAACTAAGCATCTCCAGCAGACGGGTCTGTTTGGTTGCATCGCTCAGGCGAACGATAGACAGGAAGTCGGCCACCTCTGTTCCGGGAACGGCTCCGGAAACAGTGACATTCTTTACAGACGGCAGAGACTTCAGTTCTCTTTTCATTGCCTCCAACTTTGTAGATAACTCCTCACAATGGGCCGGAAACTTCAACACCAGTGTCTGATCCACCCGAACCCCAAGTGATGCATCCCGCATAAATTGCAGTTGTGCATACACGATCAGCGTTCCGCAAAGCAAGGTCAGTGAGGCTGTATATTGCAACACAACCAACACCTTACGTGTAATCGTTGCATTCTTCGTATGAGTAAACTTCCCTTTTAGCATGCGTATCGGCTTGATACCGGAAAGGATTGTGGCCGGATAGAAACCGGACAAAAATACGCCCAAAGCAAAAATAAGCAGCAGCATCCATCCCAACGAAGTCGTCACCCAGACGGAGAAGCCCAGATCGCGACCGGTCAGGTTGTTGAAGGCAGGCATCAAAGCCTCCATCAGCCCGATAGCCAGGATAAAGGCAATACTGTTCGTCACCAACGATTCGAAAAGGAATTGTGCCACAATCTGCCGTCGTCCGGCTCCCGAAGCGCGGCGTATACCGATCTCCTTGGCACGTTCCATCGAACGGGCAACCGTCATATTGATATAATTGATCCAGGCAATGCACAGGATAGCCAGTGCCGTACAGATCAGCACCAGCATAGATGAAGTATTACCTTTCGTCTCCGGTTCATAAGCCTTCTGAGGAGTCAAGTGGATATCGCGCAGGTTGGTCAATTCGATTGCCCACGTTTTATTTTTCAACGCATCTTCTGTCTTATACTTCTCTGCCAAGGCGGGGAAAGCATCTTCCACTTGTTTCTTCAGATTAGCGGATTTCAACAAGACATACGAATATACTTCATGACGATACCAGTATTCATCCATCCACTTCGGGAGGGTTTCATACGAGATCATCATGCTATAACGCACGTGCGAGTTGATTGGCATATCTTTCATAACACCGGTCACTTCGCAGGCTTCTTCACCGATATTACTGCGGAAGATCAGTATCTTACCGATCGGATCGGCCTCTTTGAAATATTTGCGGGCGATGCGTTCGGTGATCACAACCTTATTCGGGCCGGCCAGACAGGTGTTTTTATCTCCCTTCAGCAATTCAAAATCAAAGAAGTCGAAGTAGTTTTTTTCAGCATAGCCAATGCCTGTTTCGCGATACAGGAGTTCATTGTATTTAACGATCTGTTCCGGATAATACTGGCTACCGACACGGGTATAATCCTCCACAGCGGCCAGGTTACGCTTCATGGCTGTGGCATAACCGGCGGAACTGGATGCCCAGTTATCTGTCAGTTCACCGTTCTCGTAGAAGCGGGCTTCCACCCGGAAGATACGGTCGGCACGGCTATGCATATCATCATAGCTATATTCGAAAGCCACATAAGTCAGGATCAACAGGGCGGCAGCCATACCGATTGCCAGGCCGATGATATTGAGCGCGCTGAAGCCTTTCTTCTTCGTTAGGCTTCGGAGCGCGCTATTCCAGTAATTAGATATAATCATAATGTTTGTTTTATTGTTTGTTACTTGGATACGATCCGTCCGTCCAGCAAATGAATTACACGATGTGCATAAGTAGCATCACGCTGGGAATGAGTAACAATCACGATGGTCGTGCCCTGATTATTCAGTTCACGCAGCAATTCCATGACTTCGACACCGTTGGTCGAATCCAGGTTACCGGTCGGCTCATCGGCCAGGATCAACGGACAGTCGGTTACCACAGCACGGGCAATAGCCACACGCTGCTGCTGACCACCCGACAACTGCTGCGGGAAATGACCGGCACGATGGGCGATATTCATGCGTTCCAACACTTCCATCACTTTCTTTTTACGCTCGCTCTTCTTTCCGTTCAGATAAACTAGCGGTAGCTCCACATTCTCGAAAACACTCAGTTCATCTATCAGATTAAAATTCTGGAAGACAAAGCCGATATTCCCTTTGCGGAAAGAAGTAAGCTGGCTTTCGCCCATCTTATCGATCTCCTTATCATTGAAGTAATATTTACCGGAGGTGGGCGAGTCTAATGTTCCCAGGATATTCAGCAAGGTGGATTTACCACACCCCGAAGGTCCCATGATAGCTACAAATTCGCCTTGCTTTATCTCGAGGCTGACTTCATTCAATGCTTTGGTCTGTACATCTTCAGTTGTGAAGAGCATAGACAGGTTCTCTGTTCTAATCATATAGTTTTCTGTTTTATAAATTATTCACTCCTTAATATATACATCGGTTTCAGGCGAATGATACGCCACACCTGGCGAACCACCGTCAGGAAAGCAATAAACATCAGTAAAGCGAAAGCAACGGCATACACCCACCAGGGCTGCAAGATATGAAACGCATAACCTTCCAGCCAACTGTTCATTAAAAACGCGGAAACAGGGATACCAATCACGGAGGCCAGTACCGTAAGGAGTAATAATTCACGCGTCAAAACTACAAAAAGATTTGCTTTCCCGGCTCCCAATACTTTCCGGATACCGATTTCTTTCACCCTCGCCATTGTGGAGAAGAACGTCACTACCCATAATCCCAAACAAGCTACAAAAACAGCCAGCAGGGCGGAACAGGCAAACATCCAACCAAAGTTCCTGTCATCTTTATACTGGTAATTGTTAAAATCATCGAGGAAGAAATAAGAGAACAACGAAGTCGGGAAAAAATCACGATATGTTTGTTCGATCTCCGCCAATCGTGTGGCATCGATCTTCCCATCCATCTGAAGAGAGATATAAGGTGTCCCGATAAACGGTACCCGTTCTTTAATAAAGAAGATGATCGGTTTATAAGGAACTGCCAGTGATTGCTGGTGATAATTTTTTGCCACCCCAATTATCTGAAGCGGATCTTCCACCACTTCCATAGTGAGTTGTTTCCCCAAAGCAGCTTCGCCGGAAGGGAATCCAAGCAGACGGACAGCTTCTTCATTCAGGACGACTTTATTAAGTTCATCCCCGTATTCTTCAGAGAAACCTCTTCCACAAACCATTTCAGGCGAATAGGTCGACAGATAATCGTAATCGACGGCAAACATCTGAATAAGCTTCACATCGGTCGGATCGCTCCCATACGGGCGGTTTGTGAAGTAATTGGCCACCTCCACACCCGGTACAGCACCCGAAACGGTCACCTGTCGCATATAAGGTTTCTGTTTCAGTTGCTTCTTAAAACTCTCCATCTTGGCCAACATTTCATCGGTAAAAGAAGGATATTTCAATACCAATATCTGTTTAAAAGAAGCAGATGCTGTTTCATTTTCCATATAACGTACCTGGCTGACAACTACAAACGTTCCCGTTATCAAAATAAACGAAGCTACGAACTGTACAACGATCAGTGCTTTCCGTATCGTATTTCCTTTCCGGCTATGCAGCAATTTACCACGCATAATATCCGAAGGGCGAATACCCATCAACAGACAAGACGGATATATCCCGATAAATAATGTTCCTGCCGCAACCACCGTCCCCACAATGCCCCAGAAACTCGGTTGCGACAAGGTATTCGCTCCAAAGTCCTGTCCGGCCCATGTATAAACGAAAGGAAGCAGCACCTCCAACCATCCCAGGGCGATCAGAGCTGCCAGCAAATTCACAATTCCGGCTTCTATCAATCCCTGGAAAAGCATCTGTTTGCGGGAAGCACCGAACGCTTTTCGGACACCGAACTCTTTTCCACGTTCAAGAAAACGGGCAACCATCAGATTCAGCGCATTCACCCAACCGATCAAAAGCAAGGCCACAGCCATTACAGAAAGGATATATACAGCTGTACGACTGCCTTTCGCCTCTTTCTCATACGACTTCTGCGGAGTCAGGTGGATATCTTTCAACGGGATCAACTCGACCCGCCAGTTCTTATGTTTCAATGCAGCAGTCTTATACTTCTCGGAGATCGCACGGAAAGCGGTTTCAATTTCTTCCGGACTTTTTCCCGGTTCCAGGCGGACATACGTATAAACGCCATGAATATACCAGATATCCTGTCGTTCCTTAGGAATGGTAGCGTACGAAAGCAGAAAATCATAATGCAGATGCGAATTGGCGGGCATATCTTCAATTATGCCTGTAACCTCAAAGTTCTGCTCTGCCGTAGCTGTACGGAAAGTCAGAATCTTACCCAATGGTTCCGCCCCTCCGAAATAACGATGGGCGGCACTCGTTGTCAAGACAACCGTGTTGGGACGTTCCAGTTGGCCTTCCTTCTCCCCTTCTATCACCGGGAAATTGAATAGTTCAAAGAAAGAAGGTTCGGCATAACAATACCGGTCCTCAGCAAACTGTTTATCCTGATAAGTGACTACTTGTTCCCGGTCTTGTGCCGTCAACCGTACAAACTTCTCAATGCCTGGAATTTCCCGGCTCATAGCCGGAGCATGCCCGAAGGAGGTCGTCGCCCAGTTGTCGGTCAGTGTTTCCCCATCGTACAGGCGACTTTCCACCCGGTAGATACGATCCCCGTCATGGAAGGTATCATAGCTCAGTTCGAAACGGACATAGAGCAGAATCAACAGGGCAGCGGAGATACAAACGGATAAGCCCAATATGTTAACCACAGAAAGAGATTTCCGGGCCCGCTGGCTTTTTATGACTTGTGACAGGTAATCCATACTTTTATCTCTTTATTATCTGATTATCAAACGTTCATTCTCACCGAACAATTCATAGCCGGAAATAATCACCTTCTCACCAGGCCTCAGCCCTTCGGTTACTTCATAATACTGCGGGTTCTGACGGCCGATCTTCACCGGACGGCGACGGGCAGTCGTTTCATCTTCATCCACCACATACACATACTGGCCACCGCTTGCCTGGTAAAAACTACCACGGGGAACCAAGATAGCCTGTACCGGATCACCCAGTTGCAGATTGAGGTGATAGGTCTGTCCGGCACGTATGTTTTCAGGACGGTCTGCAGTAAAATGCAGGTCTGTACGGAACTGGCCCTCGCGCACTTCCGGGTATACTTTAGTCACTTCCATATTGAACAGTTTCCCTTCGCGTTCAAAGCTGGCAGGCAGGCCCGGCATGACACGTTCCACATAATGTTCATCTATCTTGGCTTCCACTTTCAGTTCCGGAGTAATGACCTGACCGATCCGTTCGCCCTGGGCGATAGACTGTCCGATCTGGGCTTCCAGGTTTCCTAACTGACCGCTCACCGGAGCTTTCACTTTCAGGTTTTCCAAACGTTCACGAACCAATGCCAGGCTACGTTTCATATTACGGATATTCTCATCCAGACTTTCCAGCTGGCTACTACGGAACAGGTCGTCCTGTTTGATGCGTTGGTCTACTACATCCAGCTGGTCACGGGCTGCATCATAATCCTCTTTCGCCTGCAGATAATCTTCACGGGCTAACAGTTGTTTGTTGTAAAGACGCTCGTACTGCTTATAGCGGCGTTCCTTCTGAACCAATTCCTTACTAAGATCGATTCGGTCCTGTTTCAGACGAAGATGTTCCTGTTCCATACTCAGGCGGGTATTGCGAAGTTCGTTTTCCTGATAGGCCAGGTCGGCTTCACTTTGCAGGATACCGATATTCAATAATGGATTACTCAGTCGGAGAATTACATCTCCGGCTTTCACCTGTGCACCCTCTTCAATCAGGCGCTCTTCTACGCGTCCTCCCTCGATAGCATCCAGATAAATGATACGATCAGGAATCACCTGGCCGATTACGCGAATATAGTCATTAAATTCTCCTAAAGTGACAGAAGAAATGGTCAACCGCTCTTTATCCACCTTCATGGAAGAAGAGGTATCGCGAAAGATAAAATAAAGAATACAGATAACCAGGAATATTCCTCCTGTCATTGCGTAAATATCTTTCTTCTTCAAACGGGATTTCCGTTCGACCGGGGTATCCATGTTGTTGTTCATAGTATATTATTGTGTTTATTTTATTCCTAAAAATGATCCGGACTGATAGAACCGCACCATCCGGTCTTTCAGGTCATATTGCAATTGTGTCCGCATCAGCTCTGCTTTTGCCAAAATATAAAGATTTCGCTTTTCCATCAGTTCGAATACGGAGATCAGGCCTTCCTCCCATCGTTCCTCATTCTCCTTCAAGGTAGTGGTGGCGGTACGAAGTTGCAATTCTGCCTGCCAGTGTTCCTGTGCAGCAGCCTGTAAGGACAGACAGGCATCTTCTATTTCCTTATATAAGGAGATACGTTGCCGGTCGTTATCGTTCCTTATTTTACGAAGACGGAAACGTTCTTTCCGTACTGAAGTGAGACGCGACAGTCCGCTGAATATCGGAATAGAAACACGGACTCCAATATATTTATTCAGATTATTCTTCATCTGATCGCCGAAAGAGGTGATATGCCCTTGCGCATCCCTCTCAGTATCATAATAGCCGGAATAAAGGCTGAACTCGGCCCGGATAGAAGGAGAAAAAGCTCCCGAAGCAATTGCCAACGACTTACGGGATGCCTTTTCCCGTAAATCCATAATCCGGAACTGGGGCAAAGCCTCCTCCGATTGCAAATAAACATCTTCTGCCGAAAAATCCTGTATAAGGGGGATTTCCCGGGCAATAATTTCATCCCCACCGATCGCCAGCGTGTCCGTCCCTCTCATCTGCAACAACTCTTTAAGGGCCAGTAACGATAAACGACAGCTATTCTCTTTCACCGTTTCCTGATAGATATCAGACTGCAACCGGGCTTTCACCTCTTGCAAATCGGATGGGGCACGTAGACCCAATTCTACAAACTCCTGCATCTGCTCATGATATCGCTCACTCAGTTTACGCTGTTCGGAGGCCAGTTCATACATCTTCTTTTCAAAAAGAAGGAGATAATAGGCATCCATCACTTCAAACGCGATCCGGTTTTCTTCGACTTTCTCCGTCAGGCCGCTGATCTGTTGGTTCAGGCGGGTAAACTGTGCACGGTTCACACGGGTGAAACCATCGAATACCGGCAAAGAGATATCCAGTCCCATCGTACTTTCAAGAAAAGAGGAAGAGGTATACATATTTGTCTTAGGATCGACTGAACGTCCCAAACGTTTTCCTAAAGCGCCCGTCGTACTCACTGAAGGCAGAAAGTCGCCAATGGCAGCAGCAAAATCTTCACGGGCAATACGGGTGTCGAGCCTGCTGTTTTTCAGGCTGACATTCCTCTCCACGGCATACTGCATACAGGAATCGACCGACCAGGCAGTCTGTGCATGTATTTCCGATAGACAACCTGCAAGCAGCAAGCAGGCAAGCCTTAATCCATATTTTGTTGTTATTTGTGTTTTCATCATGTAAATGAAGGGGGCAAAAGGCGTGCCACATTTACAACAGACAGATTATCAATGGATATAAAAAGAAAAGGATTATCAAGTGTAAAAATATTTGACGCCTGATTGTCAAATATTTTTACGGTCTGCTAGAAAGACATAAGAAAAGACTTAGTTCGTTCAGAACTC
>NZ_JAMBQG010000014.1:0-179554 GCF_023369805.1 Parabacteroides leei | reverse complement strand
AGTTCTGATAGAACTACGTAATTAATTATTATTTGAAGCCTTTATTCTCCGATTCTCCCCCAAAATGTCTATCTTTGTAAAAAGACATTTATCATAAAACTATGAACTGGACCCAATTACTGTCAGGCAAACGTTTTGGAATGGAAGAGTATCATGAACGCAAACATGAGCGTACGGATTTCCAACGGGATTACGACCGGTTAATCTTCTCCTCCCCCTTTCGCAGATTACAGAATAAGACACAGGTATTCCCTCTACCAGGTAGTATCTTTGTTCATAACCGTTTGACGCATAGCCTGGAAGTATCTTGTGTAGGTCGTTCACTAGGTAATAATGTAGCGAAGGGGTTAATGCAGAAATACCCTGATGGAAGTATCAATTTTCCGGAATTAGGTTCTATCGTTTCTGCTGCCTGCCTGGCTCATGATATGGGAAACCCTCCATTCGGACATTCCGGTGAACGGGCTATCTCCGCTTACTTTTCTGAAGGGAACGGTAGTTATCTGGAAGATGAAATACGTTCGACTGGCGGCCGTTGGGAAGATTTCCTGCATTTTGAAGGGAATGCCAATGCCATGCGCCTGCTTACGCACCAGTTTATCGGCAGACGCAAAGGAGGCTTTGCACTTACTTACAGCACCTTGGCCTCCATTATTAAATATCCGTATGCATCGGTTTATTCCGGGAAGAAAGGTAAATTCGGATTTTTCCAGTCGGAAGAAGAAGCCTATTTGCGCATAGCGGTAGAACTGGGGATAAATAAAAATCCGGAAGATGCCAACAAATACGTCCGTTACCCCCTGGTCTATCTGGTGGAAGCGGCCGACGACATCTGTTATCAAATCATGGATATAGAAGATGCCTGCAAACTACACATCCTGACAATAGAAGAGGCTATCCGCCTTTTACTTAACTTCTTTGAAGGGGAACGGCTCGACCGCATCATTAAAGTCATGAAAATGGTAGACGATACAAACGAACAGATCGCTTACCTCCGTTCCTGTATTATCGGTTTATTGGTAGACGAATGTTCACGCGTCTTTCTGGAAAATGAAGAAGGAATACTGGCCGGAACATATAATACACCCCTGATCGAGCAGATCAATACGAAAGCCAAAGAGGCTTATGAAACCTGTTCAAAGACAGCATACAAAAAGATCTATCGTGCCAAAGAAGTACTCGACATCGAGCTGGCCGGTTACCATATCTTCAGCCACCTCATCGACAGTTTGACGGAGGCCGTTATGAACCAGAGCCATGCTTACAGTAAACTCCTGTTACAACGTATCCCGGAACAATACGACACCAATGCTCCCACCACGTATGGCAAGGTGCAATGCGTACTCGATTACATATCAGGGATGACAGATGTATATGCCCTCGATTTATATCGTAAGATCACCGGAATGAGTCTTCCGGCCGTATAATTAATATTCTTCGCGGTATTTACCTTCTTCCTTGTCTTCAAGGATGCTGAGGTAACTTTTGTAACGCGACTCGCTAATGTAATTTTCTTCGAGTGCTTTAAGTACTGCGCAGCCCGGTTCATGCCGGTGCGAACAGTCGCTGAACTTGCAATCAGCCGAGAATTTGAATATTTCAGGGAAGTAATGGGATATTTCGGCCGTCTCCATCTCGATTGTTCCGAACCCTTTGATCCCCGGGGTATCAATCAGGTATCCGCCTTCCGGTAATGGGATCATTTCAGAAAAGGTTGTAGTATGCATCCCTTTGTTATGATACTCAGAGATATCGCCTGTCCGCAAGTTTACCCCCGGAACAAGCTTATTGATGATTGTCGATTTTCCCACTCCCGAATGTCCCGACAGAAGTGTAATCTTATCTTTCATCTCGGCCTTCAATTCTTCCAGCCCCTCACCTGTCTTTGCACAGAGCGTAGAACAGGGATAACCGATCGTTGTATATAGATTTATCATAGCATCGAGATATTCTTTCTCTTCTCCTTTATAACGGTCGATCTTGTTGAAGACCATTTTAACCGGCACACGGTAAGCTTCGGCAGTAGCCAGAAAACGATCGATAAAAACAGTGGTAGTAATCGGATAATTGACAGTAACGATCAGCATGGCCTGGTCGAGATTAGCCGCAATGATATGCGACTGTTTCGACAAATTAGAAGCACGACGGATGATATAGTTCTTCCGATCTTCTATATGGGTAATAAACGCAGTGCCTTCATTATTGATATCGATATCAACACGGTCGCCCACCGAGACGGGGTTCGTGCTGCGGATCTCTTTCAGACGAAAATTGCCTTTAACTTTACTTTCCACATCACGACCATCGTCGGTACGCACGGTATACCAGCTACCTGTATTCTTTATTACCAATCCTTTCATGCCTTCTTATTGTCTTATATAAAAAAAGAAGGGCGAAAATTGTTTCGCCCCTACAAGTTATACTGTCATTATTTCTTTTTCTTTAGCAGCGTAGAGGTCATCTACCTTTTTGATAAATTTATCATGTATCTTCTGAACTTCCGCTTCAGCGTCTTTTGCCACATCTTCGGGAATGCCATCTGCTTTCACACTTTTCTTGATTGCCTCGATAGCATCACGACGAGCGTTACGGATACTGATCTTTGCTGTTTCAGCCTCCTGCTTGGATTGTTTTGCCAAAGAGCGACGACGTTCTTCCGTCAACGGAGGAATACCCAAACGGATAATTTCACCATTGTTCTCCGGAGTGATACCTACTTCCGAGTTCATGATCGCCTTTTCTATCTCTTTGATAAGCGGCTTTTCCCACGGAGTAATGATAATCGTCTTTGCATCCGGTGTATTCACCGAAGCTACGTTAGTTAGAGGAACAAGACTTCCGTAATAAGGCACCTTCACATTGTCAAGGATTTTCGGATTTGCCTTTCCGGCACGGATATGAGCCAACTGATCGTCAAGATACTCGATCGCGAACGTCATTTTCTCTTCTGCGGCCTGTACATACTGCTTTATTTCTGCCATAACTGATTGATATTTTGTTTTCTGTTTTTTCGATAAACAAAAGTAGTAAAGTTTTTGAACCTGACAAACAAATTGTTTTTTTAGCAAAAGAATTCAATCATATATCACAGATAAAAAAAGGAAACCGGTCATCTTCGAGTTACGATACGCAACTGAAAATGACCGGTCCCTTATTCATTATTATTATTGGCTGCCGGGGAAACACCGGTTTCTTGCCGGGGAAACACCGGTTTCCTGCGGAAGAAACTGGAGTTTCCCGGGCAGGGAACTGGAGTTTCCAAAGCGGGGAACTACGAGGGAACTGCAATAGACTATTGAACAAGCGCTTAACCCTTTTCGGTAATTTCCTAATGTTTCAGCTTCGGACAGAGGAAAGCCAGATACAAAACACCTATGCTCAAAACGATGATAGCACCCAGTTGCGAAGCCATAGCATCCGACAGGAAGCCCATAAAGAGCGGGAAAATCGTTCCACCGAACAACCCCATGATCATCAGCCCGGATATTTCATTCTTGCGTTGCGGCATAGATTGAATAGCCTGTGAGAAGATGATTGAGAACACATTCGAGTTACCGAAACCGATCAATCCTATACATATATATATAATCTCTTTACTTTGGAAGATGGAAAGACCGACCATAGCCGCCAGCATCATAAGAACGCTAATACCGAAAAATATCTTTGCCGACATCCGCGTCAGGATAAAAGCACCGAGAAAGCATCCGATGGTACGCAAGATAAAGTAAAGGCTGGTAGCGAACGAAGCTTCGTGAAGTCCCATCCCCAAACGTTCCATCAAGATCTTGGGAGCCGTCGTATTTGTTCCCACATCGATCCCTACATGACACATGATACCGATAAAGCACAACAGGATAAAAGGTTTACCCAATAGGGCAAAACATTCGCCAAAAGTAGAAGGTTTGCCTTCCGGCTTCTCCTCTTCTATCTGCGTAGCCCCAAGCAAAAGAACGGCAATGACTGCTACCACCATATAAATAGGGAAAAGTACCCTCCAGCCCAGTCCGAAGGAAGGAATAGCCGCCGTGGCTCCCCACATAGCGATATATGGAGCCAGGAAAGAAGCGATCGCCTTTACAAACTGTCCGAAAGTGAGACTGCTGGCCAATTTATCGCCGCTGATCACATTCGACAGCAGGGGATTCAGCGATGTCTGCATCAATGCATTACCGATACCCAACAGCGAGAAAGAAAGCAGCATCAGCGTATAACCGTCACCGAAGATAGGAAGAAGCAGTGAGAAGAAAGTCACCACCAAGCTGAGCAACACGGTTTTCTTCCGTCCGATACGGTTCATCAACATACCGGTCGGCACGGAGAAAATCAGGAACCAGAAGAACACCAGTGAAGGAAAGATATTTGCTTCCGAGTCCGTCAGGTTCAGGTCGGCCTTCACATAGTTGGAGGCGATACCTACGAGGTCTACAAATCCCATGGCAAAGAATGCCAACATGATAGGGATCAGTTTTATATATAAGCCTTTTTCTTTCATGATCGATCTTTATTAGGATATTCCGGCCATGCACCTTCGCGGGTACAAACAAAAGCTGCTGTTTCTACCGCTGCCTGATGGGCTTCACGCAGGGACTTACCGGTTAATATGGAATAGATAAATGCTCCGGAGAACGAATCGCCGGCACCAACCGTATCGGCCACGACCACCTTAGGAGTGGGAATGGTAGACGTCTCATCTGCAGTATAGATCGAACTGAAGGAACTTCCGGCCGTCAGGATCATATAGCGCAAGTTATATTTAGCGATCAGCTTCCGGCAGACTTCTTCGTCCGTACCTTCCAGGTCACACATAGTGCGTATCAGTTCCAACTCGTCGTCATTGATCTTAAATACATTTGCTTTATGCAGCAATGTTTCGATCAGCTCTTTCGAGTAATAAGACTGGCGGATATTGATATCGAAGAAACGAAGAGCATCTTCGCGGGCATACGACAATAAAGAAAGGATCGTTTCGCGGGAAACGGCTGCACGCAGGGCAAGCGTTCCGAAACAAATGGCATCGGCTTTCTTCACCAGGTCGATGGCTTCCTGGGTAAGAGGAATAAAGTCCCAGGCCACTCCCTCGATGATCGTATAAGTAGGAATACCCTCTTTCAGTTCCACCATTACGCTACCGGTGGGGTGTTCCACTGTTCCCAGACTCGTTGAGATATGACTCTTTTCCAGCTCCTGGATAATCTCCGTTCCGGAGACATCATTCCCTACGGCGCTAATCGCATAACCTTCCGCTCCCATCTGGGTAGCGTGATAAACAAAGTTGATCGGAGCTCCACCGGCTCTCTTTCCTGTGGGTAGGACATCCCACAGCAATTCGCCGATACCCACTACTATTGGTTTGTTCTTTTTCATCATTTGTATGTTTTTTTATTTCCAGATTGAACGTATTTCAGTTATTTTTCCTTTCACGATATCCACATTACCATTCTCGGTAAATACTTCTATCGTATTAAAAGGTTCCGAAGGATAGAACACATCGGTTATAACGATGCGCCCTTCTGCCGTAAAGAACTCAACGGAGGCCACATCTATCAACAATGTCCATTCTATCTCCGGTGTATTCACAATGTAAGGGACAGAGTGAACCGAAGCAAACTTATCGGAGAAAACCTCTCCGGTTGCATTGGTACGGTCTACATAGAACAACTTGTCCACATTCTCATAACCGATTGTAATATACTCGCCCTTGTTGTTTTTCAAACGAACTCCGTACCGGGAGGCAAAGCCCAACTGGGTATTATTCTCCTGGTTGAATGTTAGTTTCAACTCGACAGGAGCCTTACCGAACTCAAATTTATCCGACAGAAGTTCGGACTTGCTGACCTTAATATTATCCAGGGTAACAGACTCGCCGTATAATGCATCCAGTTCCTTTACAGGATCGGAAGTCAGTAAATAGATCGATCCGTCTTTCACCAGTCCCAACTCACGCGGGAACGTAGCAGCTCCACTCCATTTCACACATGGTTTTGCACCGGCATATTCCCAGTTATTCATCCAGCCGATCAATATCTGGCGACCACCGGGAGCGTCAGACCAGGTCACACCTGCATAATTATCTTTGCCATGATCCATCCAGAATGTCTTTTTCTGGTCGCTGGTAAAGGTCTTGCCGTCAAAATCACCAACAAAGTACTGAGTGGCAGAACCGCCGGCCGGACCACCCGGGTTAATATTCACCAACAGAACCCATTTGGATTCGTCCGAACCTTTTACTTTCAGCGGAAGCAGGTCGGGACATTCCCAAACACCGTCATGGCAACCCTGTCCCTTACCGAACTCGCTAAGGAAGGACCAGTCTATACAATTCTTAGAACCATAGAAACTGATCGTCTGTCCCGATGCCACAGACATGATCCACTGTCCGCTCTTTTCATGCCAGAAGACTTTCGGATCACGGAAATCACGTATTCCAGGATTCTCTAATACCGGATTCTTATCGTATTTTATCCATGTACGGCCTTTATCGACACTGTAAGCCACGCCTTGCGATTCGATCTCGATCTGTTTTGCCTGCTCTATATCCGGGTTATGATACGTAAAGAAGGCTACTAAAGGAGGATTTTCAGTTGTACCAAAACCGGATGTATTCTTCCAGTCGACCACTGCACTTCCTGAGAATATATATCCCAGGCTATCCGGAGCCAGTGCGATAGGCATGTGTTCCCAATGCACCAGGTCTTTGCTGATAGCATGCCCCCAGTGCATAGGTCCCCAAACGGACGCTTCAGGATAATGCTGATAAAACAGGTGATATTCTCCTTCATAATACACCATACCATTTGGGTCGTTCATCCAATGTTCTGCAGGAGAGAAATGGAATTGTGGACGATACTTTTCCTGAAACGCGGATACTGTATCCTCCGTTTCAGTTTTCGGTTTACTATTTTTACACGATGTCATAGACAATATGATTACCAGTGGGATCGCAAGATATAAAACATATTTCATCAGCATACTCCTTTTATATACATTTAATAATATCCATTTACTTCCAAATAGACCGGAGTGTATAAACATCCAGATCCTTTACTTCAATATTATTTCCCCAGAAGTGGAAACCTTCCTTATTCTTCATATCCGGACGACGCTCCATTGAATAGGAGTAAGCACCGTTATCTATAAAGACTTCGACAGAAGTCTTATCCAGAATGATATCGGCAGTAATTTCCATGCCGGTCATATCTTCAGGTGAATAGAACACACCATTTATACGATTGAAGTTCATATCATAATCCAATAAAGGTTGTCCGAAGAGATTCAGACCTGCACTGGTGGCATGAGACAGTTTGATGGTGGTACGGATACGTAATATTCCTGCGTCATTATATTGTTGAAGCAACTCATTGGCCTTATCGGCTGTCAGTGAGTTCCACTGGCCTGCTTTGGTCTGCAACTGGTCAAACTCTTTGATCGGTTTACTGAAAAGGCGGATACCGTCTTTGGTCGTGCGCAAAGACAATTCTGTCGGAAGCAACATCATGCCGTTGATAGGCATTCCCGGATGAGAGATACGTCCCCAGCCCAGTTGGATACGGCGTCCGTCGGATTCAGGAATATTGGTGAAAGTTTGGGCGGCATAGATAGAACCGGTCGAATAGTAATATTTACCGGCTTCAGGTGTGAACTTCTTACCATCAAAAGCACCGGTCATATAGGTGCCGGAAGCTCCGTACATCACCCATTTGGTATTATTCTTATTTCCATCGACAGGCAGTTCGAACAATTCGGGGCATTCCCAGAAGCCGGTGATATGGCTTTCGAACGTCCAGTCTTTCAGGTTATCCGAGTTATAGATAGAATGTCCGTCGCGTTCATTCAACACCATCACCCATTTATTGGATGGTTTATGCCAGAACACTTTCGGATCACGGGTATCTTTACTGTTCCATTTCGCTTTGGAGTCGATCACCGGGTTTCCTGTATATTTTGTCCAGGTACGTCCTTTGTCGAGGCTATAAGCAATACATTGTACCTGCTTTTCCGGATTGTCGGCCGTATAGATAGCTACCATCGCCGGAGTACCTTTCTTTCCGAAGCCGGAGGTATTGTCATAGTCGATCACGGCCGAACCGGAGAACATAGTACCATGTTCATCAGGGAATAAAGCCTCCGGCAGTTCTTCCCAATGGACCAGGTCTTTACTTACAGCATGTCCCCAATGCATATTTTCCCATTCACGTTCGTACGGGTTGTGCTGGTAAAACAGATGGTATTCGCCCTCATAATATAGTAATCCGTTGGGGTCGTTATTCCAGCCTCTACGTTGGGTATAATGTATCTGAGGACGGTTTGTCTCCTTATACAGACTATCCTGTCCGGCAATTTCGTCGGCCTGATAGATCTTGTTTATTCCAGCTTTATTCCCGTCGTAGGATATTTTTATTTCTTTATTTTTCAAGGCCGACATATCACAGAACACCCAGTAATCCGGGTTCTCCGGAGCCAGGCGGATCTTAAATGCCCGTTCCTGCTTGCCTCCTACATCAAAAGTCATTACTGCCCGGTCTGTCTGATGCGAAACCGGAAGATTAAGATACCTCTTCGTAATCTTCATTGTCAGGTCTTGTGCCTCCATTGTAGAAATACAGGTCAGTAAAGCACTTGCGAGAATCAACACATTTTTAGTTTTTACTTTCATGGTAAATTAAAATTAAAGTAAGACATTATTATAACGATAAAACAGGGCACAATCTTATTCAGTCAGTGCCCTATTTATATCAAGTCTCATTATCCATTAATCGAAATCCAACTTACAAAGTCAAGCTATGCGTCTCATATTCATTTTGTGATAGTTGAATTTTTATCACATACACTCCTTTAGGCAAATTAGAAAAATCTAAAACATCACCTTCTCTATTCATCTGACCTTTACTTTTCAATATACCAGTACCTTTGCTATATAACTCGTAAGAAACCAGAGAAGATCTTTGTAACAACATTTTTTCATCTAAATTTTCAACCAAAGATAATTCTACTTTTTTTGAAGCCAAAGAGGAGACTAAATAATAACCGGAGAAAGCAGTTACTGTTAGAGAACCTCCTGTATTTTGATTTCCACATGGCGAATCGCCCTGACACATAACAAGATAATTTCCTGAATTAGGGAAAGTTACCTCACAACTATTCTTATAAGCATATTTAGTTGCATTAGGAGATACAGTCCATTTATAAGGATTAAAAAGTTCTGCAGTTTCAGTCACAGGAGTTACCGAATATACAACCCTTTCTCCAACTCTCACTCTTGCCGGTCCATTGACATAAGTTACAACAGGTATTCCCAAAAATATTTTTTTAGAAGTAGATTTATTACCACAGGTAACCGAAATCTCAGCAAGTTCTCTTTCCTGAAGCATTTCAACTTGAATTTTATTTGTTCCTTGACCAGAAAGTATTTTTACTTTACCTGATACTTGCCAAACAAAACCAGATCCAGACTTCGGTATCCTATATTCAACTATTTTTTGTCTTGGACAAATATTGTTGGTACCAAGTATTTTGAAAGGGAAGCCAGATCCAACGCCAACAGCATACCAAGCGTCTGTTACCTGTATCACTTCTTCAGAATCAACACCATATAAAGATGTTGCAGCCATGATACTATAATTACAAGCTTGCGAGTAATTTGAATTAGACGTTAAATACTTCGTCAAAGTGTTATAAGCAATTTTTGCAGCTTTATCTATGCCTATTCCTTGGATTGCGTAAGAGTTTCCTAAATCATTTGTTCCCGAACCACCTACTGACAATAAATAAAACCAATGATTTAAAACCCCACTATTTGTATGTACACCACCATGATCAGTATTTGCTGTATGCCAATTAGCTCCTTGATAAGTATCCGGTTGCCCTCCCATTTTAGGATTATCCATATATCTCAAAGCCCCAGACATAATATCCTCTCCAATACGCCATATATTATTTCCACTTCCACTTTTTGCATAATTTTCCACACAGGCTGCCCATATATCACTAAAACCTTCATTCAAAGCCCCTGACTCATTCTGATAAACCAAATTTGCCGTAGAGGAAGTTATACCATGTGATATTTCATGAGCAATTACATCTAATGACGTCACCGCGTCCCAAGTAGTTCCTACTCCATAGGTCATACGTTGTCCATCCCAAAAAGCATTATTGTTATTATTGTAACCAAAATTAGTCAATGTCGCATTTACATAATTAAGTAATACGGAACCACGATTATCATAACTATTTCTATTAAATATTTTCTTAAAATAATCATAAGTCATTTCCGCTCCCCAATGTGCATCCAATGCAGCATCATCATTATTGGCATTATGCCATTCTGTCGCAGTCCAGTTATTATCATTATCAACATAATCAATATCAGCATAATTAGACCGTCCACTTAAATTATATGTTTTTATTCCACTTCCACGAGAATAATCATGAAGACGAAAACCTCCAGAAGCACTTTGTGTTTCAATATTTCTCACTCCACTATATCTAGTAGAAGCAGAACCAGCAACTTGATAAATTAAAGAATTCTTACCTTCTACCTTACCATCATCTGCATTTACATATACATAATTGCGGCTTAGTGGCTTATTAGCATAAATATTAAACTTATACGTAAGAATAGGAATACTATCACTAAAATAAATAACGAGTTCTCCTTTAGGATAAAACGTTGCTGTTGAATCTTGCTGTTCTTTCTTCAACCAAGCTTCATTTTCTTCATTCTCCCACATATAAGATTCTGCACCAACATAAGCTAACGCATTTGCAAGTGCAGTTCGTTCAGATATACCAGGAACGACATCAGTAGCTGTTATCGTTCTAAAATTACCATTAATACTTTCTGCTACATCATCTTTATAATGTACATGATATTGGGAACCTTCAACTTTAATTCCTTTATAATACTGAGTAAAAGAGACATGATCATCACTTATAACAGAGTTACTTTCATGTAATAAAACTGAAACATTTTTTCCCAATGGCAAAACGTCTGTTAAAATTGTTTTCGCTTCTAAAACCTTATCCTGAACAATTCTTTGTTTTGAATACTTTATTGAATTTTGCCCGGAAAGCCTAACAAACGATGGTATGACTTTATCTACATCATAGACAATACTATCATTGATATTCTGAGAATAAGTATTACCACTCAAACATATCAATATTAAAAATAAGACTAAATTTTTCATATGTAAATAGATTTATTAGAGGTCTATAGAACATTATTAACTCTATGACCCAATTAATACTAGTAAACACAAAAGCTACATTCCTAGAATGCACTTTGAAGAAACAATATGATTCCATTTTTCTATTATCAACACCTCCTATCCATTTAATTAATATGAACATATATATTAAGTTCATTTGTTTAACAATGATTTGGTGAAAGCAAAAGTATTCCCTCTCCCGATAACAGGTGATAAAATATTCATTTAAGCGTATCAAAATTGTCACATACATAAAGATTTAAGGATAAAATGTGACATTTGTGATAGGGACGCGACATTTGTTATTTATCAGGGGAAAGCGAGAACGATAATATTTTTATTATCTTTGTAATGTCGTTAAGACAAACGTTCTATGCATAGTGACGATGGGCTAAAGACCCGGTTACCCTTTTTGTATAACTCATAAATAAAATAAAATGGACAAAGTGAATCGTTTTTTTGAATTAAAGGAGCTGTGGAAACAGAGTGCCGAGGCAGATCGCCCAACCATCGATCTACAGATGACTGACCTGATGGATAGTATGACCGACCAAGAAGTTGAAGAACTAACCACTGGTGTACAAAATGACTTTGATAATATTCATCGAGAAGTTATTGAGATAAAAGAACAACTTTCGATCCGGGAGCGACTGGAACCGGTATTGCCTTATTTGTCTGTTTCTAAATTGTCAAAGGATTATTTCAATAAATCCTCATCCTGGTTCTACCAGCGTTTGAACGGAAATTTGGTGCATGGCAAAGTTAGCCGATTTACCCGTGATGAGTTAGTTATTCTGGAAATGGCTTTGAAAGATATCAGTCTGCGTATTTCTGCATTACGGCTTGTGTGAACAAGGCCGATCATTTAATATTCCGTCGGTGTAACATCATACACCTGCTTAAAGCATTTGGAGAAGTAAGCCGGTGAAGAAAAACCGGTCTGATAAGCAATTTCGCTTACTGTATATTGTTTTTGTTTTAATAAGGCCGCCGCTTTACTCAGGCGATAATTACGAAGGAATTCGACAGGTGTCGTTCCGGTCAGTTCTTTTATTTTCCGGTGAAGATGTCCGCGGGACAAGCCTAACGTATCACTCAGTTTCTCTACATTATATTCAGTATCTGCATAGACTTCTTCTATACATTTGATAAAGTTATTCAGGAACACATCATCCATGTTCTTTACCTTTTCCGGCTCGGTCAGTAACAGGTTTCCTTTTTGCAGTTTCTCAAGCAACTGTTCGCGTAGTCGTTTACGCTCTTCCAGAATACGGATAATCTTCAGTTTGACGAAATTAATACGGAAAGGCTTCTGGATATATTCATCCGCACCTCCTGATAATCCGAAGTTACGTTGACGTTCGTCGGAAAGGGCGGTCAACAAAACAATCGGAATATGGCTGGTCGATAGATTTGTCTTGATATGACGGCACAGATCGAAACCGTTCATTTCAGGCATCATTACATCACTCAATACCAACGATACATCTTCGGTTGCCAAAACTTCCAATGCCTCTTTTCCGTTAGCAGCAAGCAATATATCGAAATTATCCTGCAACTCCTCTTTCAGGTATGTTCTCACCTCTTCATCATCTTCCGTGATCAGAATGGTATATGGATATTTGACTGACAACAATTCTTTTTCGGTAGAGTCATCCAATTGGGAAGCATCATAAGCCAACGGGGAAATAGGCAGTTCAGTAACATAACCATCTGTAAAATGCTCTTTTCCTTTCAACAATGTCAGGGAAAAAACCGTCTTTACTCCCGGAGTGCTCTCTACCGCGATCGTTCCATGATGCATATCGACATATTCTTTCACCAGATGAAGTCCTATTCCGGTTCCGTTGGAAGCATTTCCCGTATAAAAACGGGTAAAAAGGTAAGGTATATTCTCAGGAAGAATACCCCGACCACTATCTTCTACCAAGACCTGTATTTTATTATCTACCTCAGCCAGGCTTATATGAACCGTCCCATTTTCAGGAGTAAACTTAAATGCGTTGGATAGCAGGTTGACCAGAACCTTCTCCATCATCACCGGATCGAACCACAGCATACATTCCTTCAACTCAGAAGTAAAAGTGAAATTAATATGCCGCACAGTAGCCATACTTTCAAAATAAGATTTGATCTCACGGATGAAAGCAATAAGGTCCGTCTTACGTATCTTCAGCTTCTCCTGCTTATTCTCCACCTTCCGGAAATCAAGTATCTGGTTGATGACGCGCAACAGATGATCCGCATTCTTCTGCATCAATTGCAGGTCGCGCAGGTAGGGAGAATCATGCATCAACTTCAACAACTTATCCAAAGGGCCGAGGATCAGAGTCAGCGGAGTACGAACCTCGTGGGAAATATTCGTAAAGAATTGTAGTTTTTGTGCTGTCACTTCTTTTATCTCGGCGTTCAACTGGATAAGCTTTTCTCGTTGTTCTTCCTCCTTCCGGTTGATCTCGCGCAGTTCGTGATTGGTTTTCTTCAACTTAAAATTAATCAGGAAAGTATAGATAGAAAGAAGTACAAAACCGATCATCAGGATGGAAATGATCAGAAAAGAGTCCTGCAGGAAATTAAAACGGTTGAGCAACGTATCGAGGTTCGTACGTTGTTGTTCGATCCTTTTTTGGTAATTCAGGAGGCGGGCGGATTGTATTAAGAGAGTCCGTGCACTGATCTTATCGATCTCCCCGGTTTGCAAAGGGATATACTTTTGAACCGACTCTCCGTTAATGATTTTCATAGCAGTACGTATCACCTGTTCACCTCCGGTAGGATAAAGGAAAGAGGCATTGATACGTCCGTCGGCCACAGCTTCAAGTCCGGCTCCTGCCACTGCATCCACTCCGATAATCGGTAGTTTTTCCGCCCATTCCGGAGCCTTTTCTATGAAATATTCGCGGGCGGCAATAGCCATCATATCATTATGGGAATAAACAAAATCCACCTTGAACGGCCATTCCAACTGTTTCAAACGTACTTTTGCCGTATCATACACCCATTCTCCTTCTACTTTACGGAAACTTAAGTCAGACCGTTTCACCAAGGCATCTATAAACCCCTGATGGCGTTCCTGTGCCGGAGAAGAACTCGACAACCCCCATATTTCCAAGATAGAAGCCGAAGGAGGAAGATACCTGGCAGCATAACTACCGGCAGCATATCCGATCGTATAATTATCGGCACCGACGAATGTCGTATACAAATCCGTATTGACTTTCCTGTCGGTGATAATAGTTGGAATACCGGCCTTGTACGCCTCTTCGGCAACTTCCGTGATCGGGTTCGATTGAAAAGGGGAGATAATCAATACATCCACCTTGTCGTTTATCAATTCTTTTATCTGCCGGATCTGTGTATCGTTATTGCTGTTCGCATCCTTGACGATTATTTCAATATTGTCATAGTTGGAAGCTTCAATCTGCATTTCCTTTACCATCGCCTGCCGCCAGGCATCGTCGAGCATACATTGCGAGACACCGATTATATACTTCTTTTCTTTTTCCAAGGTATTACAACTTACTACCAATAAAGAAAAGAAAGACAATAACAAAAAGTATTTTATGCGTCTCACCAATGCCAGACAGGATTGTTTTTTCATGTATTATCTTCAGATTTATTTTACATTGACTAAAGTACAAAAATAAAATAATATCCTCTGAGAAGACTATCACAAATGTCATAAACTCGATAACAATTGTACCATACCTCACATCCACATACAAAAAACCTCTTTCTCCATAACGAAGAAAGAGGCCAATTGTCTGTTAAACAGAATAAAGAACTAGTTATGGACCAATGTTCCGATATTTTCCCCGCTCATCACCTTTTTCAGGTTACCGTTAGTATCCATATCGAAGACAATGATCGGCAGGTTATTTTCTTTACACATGGTAGTTGCCGTCAGATCCATAACCTTCAGGCCACGAGTGTATATTTCATCATAAGTGATATCTGAAAATTTGGTTGCCGTAGGATCTTTCTCCGGATCGGCCGTGTAGATGCCATCTACGCGGGTACCTTTCAGCATCACATCGGCTTCGATCTCGATCCCTCGCAGGGAAGAACCGGTATCGGTAGTAAAGAACGGATTACCCGTACCGCCGGACATGATTACGACATTACCTTGTTCCAATAGTTCGATGGCACGCCATTTATTATAAAACTCACCGATCGGTTCCATACGAATGGCAGTCAGCACCTTTGCCTTCACGCCTTGTGCAACCAACGCAGAACTCAATGCAAGGCTATTGATAACCGTTGCCAGCATTCCCATCTGGTCTCCCTTCACCCGGTCGAATCCTTTGGATGCGCCACTCAGGCCACGAAAGATATTACCACCACCGATCACAATTCCGATCTGTACACCCATTTCGGCAATTTCCTTGATTTGTGTTGCATACTCGTTCAGACGAACTTCGTCGATACCGTATTGTTTCCCTCCCATCAGCGACTCACCGCTTAGTTTCAGAAGAATTCGTTTGTATTGTGCCATCTTGCTATTTTTTGATTTCTAAATGTTCTTCTGCAAAAATACAGTATTTCAATCAGCAAACAATATCAGTAAGGAATTATTGCGGTATTATTTAATAAAACCGTATAGCAAATGTAACAGGTTTGCAACGCATACACTTTACTTTTGCTCCTGAAATGAAACACACACTTTATTCCTTATTTTGAAACACTAAGAATATTGACCAAACCTTCTTCCTAACTTTAGCATTCCCCTGTTTCTTTCAGCGGAAAGAGACGGGGAATGTCGTTTTCACAATTTCATATATCTTTTTACTTTTCAGGGCTGAACAATATAAAGGAACACTCTGTTTCATAGAAAAGAAACGTTGAACAAAAAGAATCAATTTAAAATTATGTAGTTATGAAAAATGTATTAATTGGTATCGCCGCCGGTGCAGTCATCGGTTACGTACTTCGCAAAATGGAAGATGACGGTAAATTCAAATGTATTCACAATGACGTTACTCAGCTGACGGACATGGCAAAGAAAAAATTCAAGAATGTAGTAGATAAAGGTGTCAATGAAGCCGAATATATTGCCGACCGTGTTGAACATGTCACTGATAAGGTGAAGAAAAACGGAACAAATTAACATCCAATCATAAGTTATTCTTACATTTTGTCAGCCAACAATCAAACAAAAGACTGATTTAATGACAAAAAGACATATCTGGATAATAAATTCATTTGGCACACAGTTTGTATATTGATAAGCGAACGAGGGGTTCGGAAAGAGCCCGGAGTTCAATAAATTATTGAATGTGTAACTTAAATATAGGAGATTTAATTATGATGCCGATCAGAAAAAATCAAAATTGGTTACCGAGTGTCTTCAATGATTTCTTCGATAACGACTGGATGGAAAAAGCTAATTCTACAGCGCCTGCCATCAATGTGATTGAAAGCGAAAAAGATTATAAAATAGAATTAGCTGCTCCGGGAATGACTAAAGATGATTTCAACGTTCGTATTGACGAAGACAATTGTCTGGTTATCTCCATGGAAAAGAAGAGTGAAAACAAAGATGAAAAGCATAACGGACGCTATCTGCGCCGTGAGTTTTCATACTCTAAATTCCAGCAGACGATGATATTGCCGGACGATGTTGAAAAAGAACAGATCAGTGCAAAAGTAGAACACGGTGTGTTGACAGTGGATGTTCCTAAAAAAGCTCCGGTCGAAGCTGCAAAACTGCAGAGGAATATTGAGATTAAGTAACTTATAAATAACAAAATGAATACCCCCCGTCGGAATATCCGTCGGGGGGTATTTTTTTATCTGACTTCTCTCTTCTCAGGGATACCGACAGATGAACTTTATTTTATTACTTTAGTATTAATACGGCTACCTGTTCGCCCGTCACGGGGTAATTGGTTGAAGTATAGACGCTGCAAGCAACGTCTATACCTGACAACCGCGTAGCGGTAATTTTAGAATTATTTCATTATTTCTTATTTAACGATTGCTTTAACAGCAGCTTCGCCTTCTACAGCAACTACAACTACGCCCTGAGGAGCAGCGATTTCTGCATTGTCAGAAGAAAGTACTGTGTTAGCAATAGCCTGACCTAAGATGTTGCTGATTGTAACAGTCTTACCTGCAGCACCTTTGATAGTAACTTTACCGTTACCGGCAACTACAGAAACTTCACTGGCAGTGATAGCATCGTTAGATGTTGCTACTTCTTCAGTCGGTTCGATGTTGAAGATTTCAGTATCGAGGATAGCTTCGTTGTAGTTTGCAGCTTTTGCAATTACAGGAACCCCATTCTGGATTTTAATCCAACCACCCTTACCATCTGTAGGAATAGGTTTGTCACCAACTGATTCGATCAGGAAGTCACAAGCAGGTTTATCATCAACCAGACGCAATGCGAATACTGCATTCTTGATACCATATTCGTGAGCAGCATTGATAGAATCACCCTTAGTGTTCTTGCTAGGATCAGCATCCAAAGTCCATGTAGTCATATTGTGCTTGTTGTCACCCAGGAAGATAGAGTCTGAAGCAACAGCCAATGCAGCTAGGTTCATATCTTTACCATGACGCATTACGATCAAAGTATCACCGATATGTTTTGCCCATGTGAATGACAGACGAGTATACTTTTCATTCCAGATATAATCCTTACCGTTAGCAGCCAACTGTACAGAATCCTGTGCATTAACTAAATAACGACCGATCTTATAACCCTGAGAAGGAACTTTGTGACCGCAATCACCGTGGTTAGCGATATATTCATCTGTATTATGTTCTGGATTATCAGGACACAACATACCAGCAGGAACTTCTGTTACGTCTACAGCAAACATATACTGAGGCATCTTAGTCTCATTACGTACATAAGCAGTATCAACATACAGAGCAGACAGTTTGTTGTCACCCTTACCTTCTACGCCCAGGAAGTTGATTCCTTTTTCCTTAGAATAAACGCTATAAGCATCTTCATACAGATATTCTTTAGCTGTGCTGTTTACTCTATAGATCTTAGCATACTTGTTAACATCCATATCTTTCAGACCATCTTCAGGATTAGAAACACCCAGACGACGATACAGAGGAGTTGTACTTTCTTTCAAAGCGAATGTTGCAACACGTTCTTCGCTGCACTGACCTTCGATAGAGAACTTCATAGATGCATCACGTACACCTACACGAGTCGGATCTTCTTTCTTATTTGCACTAATCAATGCATAATAGCAAGTAGTATCACCTTCTTCTGAGATCAACTGGTTGTTTTCTTTCAGATAGAATTCAGCAGCCTTTGATTTATCAGCAGAGATAGCATATGTATTTTCGTTATTCGGATCTTCAACAACAAACTTGTTATTATTACCCAGTTTAGAGCTATCATATACACGGATACGATATGCTTTCTTATACAACTGAGGTGCAACAGAACCTACATAACCATACTTAACATCATAAAGCGGTTTAACTGTATCCAATTCAACTGTTACTTTTTCACCTTTCAGGTCTACATAAACAGTTGTATCAACAGCTGTTGTATTTACATTTACAAAATTACCAACCTGGATACCATTGAAATAGTCCATATTGAAAGCAATCTTTGACAATGCATCTTCAGTTACAGAAGCATAACCCAGATATTTGTTAGTAAGAATACCAGCAAGCGGTTTCTTAACTTCAGCCTTAACCCAAGCCAAAGTATCTGTAGAAACATAGCCAAACATACCTACCTGCGCAAAGATCTGGCTTGCGTCAGCACCTTTATACAACTGAACATTTTTTACACTCTTTGCAGGGAATTCACGGTTGTAAATGTTTACAGTCTGTTCACCCGGCAAACCAGGGTTCTGTTCAACAACCCACTGCGTACGTGGCATATGGCCGAAGTCCTGAGCCTGTCCATAAAGCTGAGATTGTTCTTCAGAAGCATATTCCAAATTAGTGCCACAGAAGTCTGCAACCAAATATTTACCATTCTGAACTTTCTTCACGTTAGAAGCCAAGTTGAAGAAATAAACACCTGAAGGTAAAGTTGTCTTCGCATATTTAGAAGAACCATTGATAGTAATCTTTGTATTAATTGTAGAAATAGGAGTAGAACCTGCCTTATATTCAGAACTTCCTACAGTTACTTCACGATGGTTATCAGCAAGAACAGCTATTTTAATTAAATTCTGTTCAAAAGGAAGATTGCTAGCATCAATGTCCACAGCTGTACCATTAGTTGTTTCCAATGCTGCTGCATTAGCTTTCCAGATTCCTAGATCCTGAGGATTTGTTGCTGAAGTCATTTGAGTCCAGAACTTCGTATCATCCTGTTTTTTTGCAAAACCTGCTGTACGAATTACAATAGAGTCAGAAGACGGATACCATACAAACTGGAAATTGAAACGACCATTCAAATCATGGCGAGTACGATCCAAAGCATTGTGAATTCTCTGATCTTTAAAATTCTTAATAGCAAAAGCGAGATGCTTATTACCAGCTTTGCTTGTAACGAAGTTTGTATCAACAGCCAAATAAGTCATTTTTGATGCATCTTCTGTTTCATCATTTGCTTTCAAAGAAACCCAACCATCTGACATTGCAGCAGTCTTAAATTCTCCATAAGCTTCCGGAGTTTTTGCTTTCAAAACTGTTTCTGCTGTTGTTTTTGATGTTGTATAACCAGCTACTATGGTAGAAACACCGTCAAAAGTATCACCTTTTATAATTTTATCCAGTTCTTCAAAAGCTCTACTCAAACCTAAAGAAGCAGATGTCAAATCATTAGTACTAACACCATAAGCTTCTGACGGATGAGAATAAAGCATCGTATTCAATGCGGCTTTCACTGCTGTTACAGTAGCATCTTCAACACCTGTTACCACTGTTGCATTAACAATTGCTTCAATATCAGCCTTATCTGTTTTTTTATTATATTCTCCAGTATTTGCAGCAGTAGCAATAGCACTATAAATATCCCATACTGCTTTATGATCTGCTGTAAATGTAGCCTCAGGCATCAACGCTTTGATAGATTTACCAAAAGCTTCAACTACAACTGCTTCCAGATAATCGTATTCAGCATTGGTTAGTTCGTTATACTTTGCAGCCAAATTTAAATTATTTGTTAATTCATCTTTACCCGGAGTTGCAGGTGCTGTGAAATTAGCAGGGAAACCTACCGGTGCAACAGCTTTATATTCTTGTTTAGTAAACAAGTTTATTGCAGCAGGATTACCACCTTCAACATCTTTATCGAATGTCAATTTCAATTTTCCAGTTTCTGTATTAGCCCAAAGCATAGAGTTCAGATCATCTACACCTAAAACAATCGCCTGAGGATCAACAGGAACAACTTTTAATTGGCTATTTGACAGGCTTGCCACAGGATTATTCAATGCATATTTCAATGCATATACACTAGAGCTTCCTTTTACCAAAGTAACAACTGAGTCATTCTTCGCCCCAAATACAGAGGTTAATGCAACTTCTTTAGTTGTGAGATTTTTAAAACCATTTACAGGATCCGGAGCATCATGCCATTTCCACAAAGCCACATCTCCACCAATGTTTGTAGCATCAGCAGAAGTATTTAATGCTTTTAAAGCAGTAGACGGATCAACAGCCAAAGCTGTTCTCGTTCCCAAGTTAACAAATGCATAACGATAACCATCTGTAGCGTTACCCTGTACATCAATAGTCCATAAAGTAAAACGAGCATCCACTACATTGTCTGTAGCCACAGCCTGTAGTTGATAGGCAGCACCATTGTTTACCGGAACCATAGCTATCACTTCTTTAGTAGTAGCAGTCTTCAACTGATAATAAGTACCAGCTTTAATTGCCTGTGCATAAGTAGGTGTTGCTGGAGCAACATACTTAGCATAGCTAGGAGCAGCATTTACAGTTCCAATACTTGTCGCCAGCAGGACGCCAGCTACCAAAGTAGAAAACTTTTTGTTCATAAATCTAAATTTTAATATTAATAATAGTGTTAATGAAATAGTTCTTGTTCAATCATTTACATACTCTAGTCCAATTTGAGTGACTAGAAAAAACGACCGTTTATTCTAGTCATGCTTTTGAGGGAAACGTCTGTTTGTAGTCAAAACATAGAATTTCGTACTTGTTTTGCTATTCTATTGATAAGAAAGGAGATACTAAAGATATTTTTCTTTGAAAAAGGATTGTGATTTCAAAAGTTATAAGTACTTTTGTTGACGAGAATAAACGGTCGTTTTATTTAGTCAGTCATAATAAGATATTCTTCTCTTATTTTTCATAGCATTTAATGCAATAAATTACCCCTATAAATATAGCTATTATATATATTAATGTACGCGCGTACCTTTTATAAATATAATTTTCTTTTAATTTGGCGTCAAAGGCATCCTTACACTCATAACAAGCTATATATCTACACTTTACAGATGACGCCACCTTTAAATCCAGCGTCACCCACTACTTTTGGGAGCTCTTTTTCAGATCATCGGCATAATTAAAGATTTTCATAAGGAACACTAAGCCTAAAGTATATGACAATTTATGGGATTTGTCAGCTATTTTAAATACGTAAGGCTAGGGATACGGATACGCAAGGCAAGCCTTGCAAAAAAGTAAGGCTTGCCTTACATATTCGTAAAGTATATATTACTTATTTAAAGTACAGGAGAAAAATATTTAATCATGCTGAATAAGAGGTTTAAAGATAGTGATGAAATTGCTTAACTGTAACACTGATATTTTAAATAGGGTGTAAAAAAGAAAGGTGACGCTATACCAACAGTACGTCGTCACCTTCATAAGTATTTATATTCAACGGATACAGCCCATATTTACAGCCATTGACGCCATAAATACGAAAAAGAATCTTCCGGCTATTCTTTCGGAATAAACATACTGATGCCAACCGGGTAATGATCGGAAAGGTAATCGTTATCGGGGCCGTTATAAATTTGAGCATCTACACAGTTAGAGCGAAGGCTATCGGTAACAAAGATAAAATCGATCCGTTCCTGCTGACGACGCAAGGCTTCTCCTTTCGGAGAACTGGCCAGGATACGGGTCGGGAATGAATAACGCTGACTATCAGGGGTAAACATATAACAGATATCATGCAATGAAGCAGCCATAAAAGTTGATATAACTGCATAATTCTCCAGATGCTCGTCTGTCCAGGAAGCATCGAAAGGAGAATGGGCATTCATATCACCCATCAACAAGCAACTGGTCAGCTGGTTACTATGTATATAGTTTACAATATTATCCGCTTCCTGTTTACGTTTCAGACGATCGGAAGGATTCAGATGCGTTACCAGAAAGTCCATGTCGAGCACTTTACAATGTAACAAGCCATGTCCGTATCCATCTATTTTCCGGTCGATTACTTTGATAGGCGTTTTGGAAGTAAGACCGACCGGATAACCGTTCTCCTTCACAATAGCGGCATACGGATGACCGTATCCGGCAGCCAGTTCTTTCAGCTTGGCTTCGGTGAAGCCACAAAGTTCGTTCAGTGCCAATACATCAGGCGATTGCTCTTTTACCCAGGCTGTGAAACGAGCGATACGATCCTGATCGGTGCCGTCACTGAAACCGTCCATAATGTTGTAAGAGATAATCTTTATCTTCTGACGATCGGTGCGCCAATCGCGTTCATAAGTCTGGGCTTCCAATACCGGAGATATAAACAAAGATAACAGAAACAATAGAAATCCACTTTTTAATAATCGCTTCATTGCCATAGTATTTAGATTGAATTATTGTCGACTACCGATACTTCCTTAAACGCATACCGCCTTACTTCCCCGTCATTCAGTTCGAGGATCAGATGACCGGTCGGTTCTATGCCCCGGATACGTGCCCGGAAAACTCCCTGCTCATCACGGTACGGATAAAAGCCCTCTCCACGATAAAGGGCAGCCATATAACTATTCCGTATCTCTTCCTCCTTCTCCAGGATCAAGCCGAGATAACGGTCGTAAAAACGTTTCAGGAAACTGTTCAACAGTTCTTCCCGATCATATTCCCGACCGGTGATCTGGAACAGTGAAACCGGATTGGGAGCATTGCTCAGGAACTCCCGCTGGTTTATATTGATACCGATACCGATCACTGAACAATAGAGCGAATGCCCCGTCAGGTCGTTCTCTATCAACATGCCGCATATCTTCCGGTCTTTCCAATAGATATCGTTCGGCCATTTCACCGTTACATCGTCGATATACTGATCGAGTGTCTCTTTTACGCTGAGCGCAGCTATCTGGGAAATCAGGAACTGACGGTTGGCCGGAAGGAAGTCAGGATAAAGGATCACACTGAACATCAGGTTCCTGCCATCTTCCGACTCCCATGAGTTGCCTACCTGTCCACGTCCGGCTGTCTGAAACTCAGTAACAACTACGCTTCCTTCCGGTAGCGATTCTTTACCGACCAGTCCACGGAGATAGTTATTCGTAGAGGTCGTTTCGTTCAGGCGGATAAAGCGCGGCGCTTCGTTTTCTTCATTCATCGTATGTTTCCCTTATCTTTTTTGGCAGTTTGGCTATTACTTCACGATAGGAATGATGAATCCAACGGCAGACCTCTTCGGCTGGCATATCGCGTTCCAGATAAACACCGTTCCAATACTTTTTATTGAAGTGATAAGCCGGTTCCACAGCGGTATAACGATCACGCAGTTCTTCCGTATAATCAGTGCTGCATTTCAAAGCGATATATGGTTCTTCCGCATCTAACGACAGAAGAGCAAACATCTTGTTCTCCACTTTAAAAACCAGAGAGACATCGTCAAACGGAAAACTTTCCGTAACATTTCTCAGCGACAGGCAATATTCGCGGGCTTCTTCTATATTCATACTTTTCTTTGTTTTATTATCTGCAAGGAGCGTAGA
The DNA here is from genome assembly GCF_023369805.1 of Parabacteroides leei. Taxonomy (NCBI): domain Bacteria; kingdom Pseudomonadati; phylum Bacteroidota; class Bacteroidia; order Bacteroidales; family Tannerellaceae; genus Parabacteroides; species Parabacteroides leei. Next base: position 155,484 of record NZ_JAMBQG010000014.1, on the reverse strand, counting down.
AAGCATCATCCAGATGTTCGATCTTATAGCCTTCCCGGCCCTTTATGAGGGTTATAATATCGAAGCGAACCGGATAGTCGAGATTGAAATAACGGACATAAGCATCTGCTGCGGCTACGATCCGCCTTATTTTCTTATTGTCGACAGCCTCTTCGGGCGAGATAAGAAAGTCTTCCGAACGGGTCTTTACCTCGACAACGATTATCTCGCTGTCTTTCAGGGCAACAATATCCAATTCGTAATGATGCCAGTGCCAGTTCGAGTGCAGAACCGTATAGCCCTGACGAATCAAAAAGTCGCGTGCAACAGCCTCTCCGTCTCTACCTAAATTGTTTCCTTCAGCCATCTTATTAATTTGCACAAATATACTGTTTTTCTTTTTTATTTGCGCTTTCGCTTGTACATTTGCACATTATGGCACAGAAACGGAAATATTCAGCTCCACAACCCAACCGTCCGCGGGTATATAAGGTTACTTTTATGCTTAATGAAGAAGAGCAGAAGGCTGTCGACCGCTATCTGGCCAGATATAACATAGAAAACAAATCCCGGTGGTATCGTGAAACCATCCTTTCACACATACTCAAGACGCTGGGAGAGGACTATCCTACGCTCTTCAAGGAAAACGAAATGAGACGATGAATCCATTTAACGACGAATATTTTATGAAACAGGCCCTGGTGGAAGCACGTGCTGCCGCGGCCGAAGGGGAAGTGCCCGTAGGGGCGGTAGTTGTATGTAACAATCAGATCATTGCCCGTGCCCATAACCAGACGGAACGGTTGAACGATCCGACGGCCCATGCGGAAATGCTTGCTATTACTGCTGCCGTAGGTGTATTGGGAGCGAAATACCTGACCGGATGCAGTCTGTATGTGACAGTAGAACCTTGTATCATGTGTGCAGGAGCAATCGGCTGGTCACAGCTAAGTACGATCGTATACGGTGCCGGCGACGAAAAGAGAGGATACCAGGAATATGCCCCGAAAGCATTTCATCCGAAGGCCGTTGTAAAAAAGGGAGTGATGGAAAAGGAATGTGCGGAAGAGATGCAGAAATTCTTCCGGCAGAGAAGATAAAAACAAAAATCCCACGTCAAAAGCGCGGGATACTGTTTGCATATTACTATTTCACCTCTTCGAAGTCGACATACTCGCCTTCGTCTTTTGCAAAAATCTTCTTACGGTTTGCAGAAGCGTAATCATCCTCAGCAGCATGCGACTGCTGTTGCCCGCCAGAGTAACTGCTTGTCTGACGACGTTGTTCTCCCTTCTTTTCATTGCTGCTTCCGCTACCGAACAACATATTTTTAAATGTGCGCAGAATAGAGAAGCCCATCAAAAAAACTAACAGGATGAAGAAGAAAAACATTACAAACAAAAACTTAAACATAATATTCGTTACTTAGTTGGTTTATAAGAGAAACACATAGACCAAACCTCTTGTTTAGTGTCTTCTGTTAAAAATAGACAAGAGGATATAGAGAAGAATCGTTCCGGCTATACCAAGCATACCGAAAAAGGCAACGAACAAGACTGCACAAACGACTAATATATAGCGTCTTTCATTACCTTTCCAGCCAACCGACTTGATCTTTAACGAGAACATGGGTATCTCAGACACAAGCAATAAAGAGGTAGCCAACGCCACCACCAATGTAATCACAATAAACAGAACATGATTAGCCTGGCTCAAAGGAGACAATGAATATCCGACCGAGGCCCAGAACAACGCATGTGCCGGAACCGGCATACCGATAAAAGAAGTTGTCTGCCGTTCGTCGATATTAAATTTGGCCAGACGCAAACCGGAGAAAGCCGTGATCACAAAAGCCAGATAAGGGATGTAACGTCCTATCTCTCCCAAAGGAAGACTGGCCTGGCCCAGCATCCAGAACACGATCATACCGGGTGCAACACCAAAGCTTACCATATCCGAAAGGGAGTCGAGCTCTTTCCCCATCGGGGAATAAGCTTTCAGCAAACGGGCGGCAAAACCATCCAGGAAGTCGAACACAGCAGCGATAATGATCCATATAGCTGCCCACAACAGATTTCCCTGCAACGCCATTACACTGGCTATACAGCCGGAAATAAGACTCAAACAAGTAATTGAGTTAGGAATATGTTTTCTGATATTCATTGTTTCGTATATTTTCAGGGCCTTATTCGCACGGACATTTGCTCAAACGTGCAATCGGAGTCTGATTACCGGTAACCTTCTGATCCATCTCGATCAGAACTTCAGTTCCGACAGGCAAATAGACATCTACACGCGACCCGAATTTGATAAAACCCATTTGTTCGTCAACATGACATTTCTCTCCTACCTTCGCATAAGTAACGATACGCCGTGCAAGTGCGCCTGCAATCTGGCGGGCCAGCACATCTGTTCCATTCTTGGTAGTGATAACAACAGCAGAACGCTCGTTTTCGGTACTGCTCTTGGGCAGATAGGCAGCCATGAACCGTCCGTTATTATGAGAAACATGTTTCACCGTCCCGTTTACCGGAAACCAGTTGGCATGTACATTGAACACAGACATAAAGATAGATATCTGTAAACACTTCCGGTGAAGGACCTCATTCTCCATCACCTCTTCAATGGCAACGATCGTACCATCGGCAGGGGCAATCACCAGTCCTTCGGAGTCGTAAGGGAAACGACGGAACGGACTACGGAAAAAATTCAGTACCAATAGAAAGAGAATGGCCGATACCGATGCAACAGAATAGAACAACGCCTCCTTGCTGACGGTATGGTATATTGCGACATTCACGATAAACAACACCGTAAATAACGTAAGTAGTAGACCTGTTCCTTCTTTATGTACTTTCATTCTTTTCCTAAAACTGCGTTTTTATTACAATCTGCAAAAGTATTCATTTTTGTGGAATAACAAAACAATTGACTGCCGACAATTGACAAATGAAGCGTATTTCGGCTATTTACTGAATAAAAAAGGATAAAACACCTCTATTAACTATCAACAACCTCTATTTTACCCTGTTCGACATACCAGAGAAAACCTTCCACTTTTGTGTAGCCCATCTGGCGGATCAGTTTCATATAATTCTTTACCTGGTTATGGTGTCTCTTATCCTGGATATCCCCGAACTTATAGTCGACCACCACTACTTTATCGTCCGTAATCATTACCCGGTCAGGACGTTTAGACAGTCCTTTGCCGAAAAGGATATCCACTTCGTTGAGTACGCGGGCTGTTCCGTCATACCAGGGAAGGACTTCCACTGTCTTAAGCAGTTCCTCTAAACGAAGGATCAATGTTTCAGCTTCACTTTTATTGATCACTCCGGCCAGACGGTAACTCTCTACGGCCGATCCTATATCTGCACGTGTTCGTATCTGGCTCAACACTTCATGCATCAACGCGCCATGTTTCCGTTTCTCATTATCAAAGAAAAAGCCTTTACCATGCAAACGGAGTTGAAGGCGGTCGTCGGGAGAGATGGAGTTGATACGGATCATTTCTACTTCTTCCGGGGATGATTCGTCCGCCTTTGCAACTGACGGATGCCACCAGCTTCCTAATTCAAAAAGTCCGGCTTTTGTATCGAAAGAGGGAGACAAAGGCATTAAAGACTCTCCTTGCTTGGTATCCGTTACTTTCCAGTGCAGTGCGCCCCAAAGCGCGTCGGCGACAGACGATATCTTCTCTACCTCTCCGGTCTCTTCTTTTATCTTCTTGGGACGCGGGGCAAAGACGATCAGTTCTTCTTTCGAGCGTGTAAAGGCCACATACAAAGTATTCAGGTTATCGATAAAGGCATGCAACCGTTCACGGAAATAGTCTTCCGCAAAGATGGTATTCCCCAACGACTGGCTGTAACGCACCGGAACCAAATGTAAGCGATCGAACGGCTTTATATCCGGCTTACACCAAAGGATAACGGGTTTCGTCGGTTTATGGTCGATCTCCCAATCACCGAAAGGTATGATAACGACCTTAAAACCCAACCCTTTCGATTTATGGACGGTAAGGATACGGATCGCATTTTGTGCGTCAGGCGTGGCAATCGTCTTACGATAGCCTGCGTCATCCCACCATTTCAGGAAACGGCTCAGGTCGGCACTTTCCTTTTGGGTATATTCGGACACCATATCAAGAAAAGCCTGTACAAAGACTTGTTCATTATCCTGGAAGTGACCGGAGAAAAGCCGGAAGAGTCCTTCCGATATTTCATACAACGACTGGCGGGAAAGGGCCTGCAATTCGGAAGAGATCTCCGGCGGGAAAGCCAGTCCGGTCGTTTCTACGGAACAGACATCCGGACGATCCGCTCCTGCCGGTTCATCCTTTAATATCCGGTAAGAATACAAAGCTGTTTGTTCGTTGATCTTGTCTTCGGGGTTCTTCAGATAGCGCAACAGGGCGATCATGAACCTTACGGCAGGCGATCCGCTGACAAAGAGGGCTTCATCGGAGATAATATCATAATTATAATGGTCGGAAGGGTTTTCTTCTTTGTAGGAAAGCAACTTATCCGCCACCATAGCTCCCTCCATGTTGGTTCGCACCAGGATTGCTATATCTTTCAGTGCATAACCGTTGTCCTGTAACTGTTCGACTACCCGGGGCAAGCGGTCGAGTGCTTCTTCTTTCCACTCCTTCTCTTCATCACCCGACAGGAATTCGATCCTGACATGTCCGTCCTTCTGCTGAAAAGGAGGGGGCACCTGTTGGTAACTCTTATCATAGGCAGACATGATCTTGGTAAGGAAAGAGGCTCGTTGCTCTTCACTCAGCGAAGAGGTCAACAGCGTTTCATTATACACAGTCTGCAACAGGGCGGGAATAGAGGTAAAGAAGGTGTTATTGAACTCCACGATATTCCGGCAACTACGCCAGTTCTCCTTCAATGTTTCTTCCGTTACTTCTTCGGTGGAGAAATCGGTTTGTACCTGTTCGTCCAACAGTTTCCAGTCGGAGTTACGGAAACGGTAGATACTCTGCTTCACGTCACCTACGATCAGGTTGGCCCGGTCGTGTGCCAGGCTTTCTTCTATCAACGGACGGAAATTGTTCCATTGCATGCCGCTGGTATCCTGGAACTCGTCGATCATATAATGATCTACATGCGTACCGGTTTTCTCGTAGATAAACGGGGCATCACTTCCACCGATCACTTTGTTAAGCAGTTCAGTGGTATCGGCGATCAGCATGACATTCTTTTCCTCACGGTAAGAGGCGATCTGGCGGGAGACATCGGTCAGGATTCCGAGGGTATAATAATAACGGACTATTTCGCGGGCCGTATTATAGGCCGTCAGATTGGAGAATAAAGCGACAATATTCTTGATGCAGTCATTCAGCCCGTCTTCGAAAGCACATCCGATGATCTGGCGGGCCCCCTGCGGAGTTGTCTTGGTGAAACAACCCTCCAGGTTATCGGCCAGACTGATAAACGTAGCGGAAGGTTCTTTCATTTCTCCCCGTTCCAACCGTTCGAGCAAGGTAAGCGGAGAACGGCTGCCTCCTTTAAAGTCAGTCGTACGGAGGGCGTATTTATCGAGTATCTGCAAGCCTCTTTCCCCCAGACGTTTCGCTTCGGCTTCCACCGAACGGATAATGCCGAACAGCTCATTCTTGTAGTTCTCCAGTGCTTCCTTATCCCGGATATCTTTGGCGACTTCATCACTGGAAGCCTTATAGCTTTCTTTAAATACTTCACGACTCAAAGACATGATATCTTTACGCAGGTTCCATTCGCCTCCGTTCTCGATCTTATCTTCGGCAAAGCGGAGCAGCCAGCCCAGGAGCTCTTTACTTTCGGGCTTCTCCAGATCGGCCAGTAGATTATCGATTGCGGAGGTCAGTACCAGTTCCTGATCCATCTCGATACCGTAACCGCCCTGCAAACCGATCTCGCGGGTAAAAGCGCGCATGGTCTGCTGGAAGAACCGGTCGATCGTACTGATATTGAAAGAGGAGTAGTCGTGAAGGATATCTCTTAATATCTTGCCTGCCTGCCGGCGAACTTGCTCTTCCGTCAGCGAATAAGCGGACTTCAACGAATCGACGTAATCGGACTTCCGGCCTGCGGAGAGGCTGTATAATTCCTCTATAATACGGCTTTTCATCTCGTCGGTCGCCTTATTGGTAAATGTCACGGCCAGGATACGGCGATACGCACCCGTACCGGTGAATAACAAATTCAGATATTCACCCGTCAGCTTGTGGGTTTTACCTGCCCCGGCAGAAGCTCTGTAAACAGTCAGCATAATATTTTATATCAATTAGGTCCTTAATTAAAAAAGATAGATGTTCGTTATTTGTCAAATTCGAGCCTATCCCCTCATCAATGTTACTTCGCCATTACAGGTTTATTTGCCGTCTGCTTCAGCTGACGGTTTTGATAGGCTGTCTTTTTCTTGGCTTTAGCCACATTTCTCTTAGATTGAGACCTGTAAGCAATGGGACTAAAGTCCATAGATATAGAGCTTTTACCAATCCGTCAGCTGAAGCAGACGGCAAATAAACCTGTAACAAGCAAGCCTTTCTGTTTATAGGATAGCTCACTTCTTGCTATTATCGAACGTTATATAACGCGACTTTTCACATAGCCTTCTTTTTGCAACAGCTCGAGCACTTTCTGACGGAGATCGCCCTGTACGATAATCTCCCCGTCCTTAGCGGAACCGCCTACACCGCATTTCACCTTCAGGAACTTCCCCAGAGAGGTGAGATCGTCCGTCGTTCCGCGAAAGCCGGTAATCAAAGTAACGGCCTTCCCTCCCCGGTTACGTTTATCCAACGAGATACGTAGGAGTTGTTTTTCTTTCGGAAGGGTATCTTCCTCCGATTCATCGCCTGTATTGTATTGAAAGTCCGGGTTGGTAGAATACATCACTCCCAGACGCTCTTTCCAGTCGTTATTCTTCATCATTCATTTTGTTTTTATCAGTTCCAAAGCTACAAATTTAACGGCAAATTACAATAATATCCGGCAAAATATACGATTGTGAAACATAAATTACCAGTTATAATGATATAAGTGACGCTTTAGAAGCACGGATTACCAGTTCAAACGATGTAAATGCTGTTTCAGAAACCCGGAAATCAATTTCAAAGAATCAAAGTGATGCTTCTACAACTAAAATATCAACTTTCATCGATATAAGTGCTGTTTTGAAAACAACAAGAGCTATTTACAGCAGTAAAAGCGATGCTTTAGCAACTATTTTTCTATATTTGTCTCCGTATATCTTTAAAACAAGAAAGCAGATGGATACATTCTACGACCGGATCGAGCAGATAGCCGATCATTATAAGATGAAAACAGGGGTTCTTCTACGGCGGTGCGGAGTGCCCTATTCCACATTCCGCTCGGCACGCTTCCGCGATTGTGATCCGCAATTGAAAACGGTGTTGCGCATCCTCAAGACCTGCCCTAATGTTCGGATGCAGTGGTTGATCGAGGGCGAGGGTGAAATGCTCAAACCCGGCTCCGGCAAGGATAACGAGGCGAAAGAAAATGCAGAGATCGTCCGCCTCAAAAAGCAGATATCTCAACTAACGGAGATGCTGCTGGAAAAAGAAAAACGGATTATCGAACTGGAGATCGGTCAGGGCGGCTGATCAACACAGTTGCATAGGCAGCAATACCCTCCTGACGGCCTGTAAAGCCCAGTTTTTCTGTCGTTGTTGCTTTTATGGAAATATCCTCCTCGTCCACTTGCATTACTTCGGCCAGTGTCTGCTTCATCAGAGGGATATGAGGATTCAGTTTCGGACGTTCTGCCGCAATAGTAGCATCGATATTACCCAGTTCGTAACCGGCATCACGCAGCAACTTCATGGTGTCGCGCAATAAGATCTTGCTGTCTATATTCTTATATTCTCCGGCTGTATCCGGAAAATGATAACCGATATCACGCATATTCGCTGCGCCCAGCAGTGCATCACAAATAGCATGTATCAATACATCGGCATCACTATGGCCTAACAGACCTAATGTATGTTCAATACGTATGCCTCCCATCCACAGTTCACGATCGGCCACCAAGGCATGCACGTCATACCCAAATCCTACCCGTATCTTCATTATTAATTGTTCATTATTAATTATTAATTACCGAAACAGGTTCTTGATTCCGTCCATATCGAACGACAAGGTAAAGCGCAACGTCTGGTCTAACGGGTTACTCTGAACTGTACTTACCAGGTAAGCGGCATCCAACTGGAATACGCTCATACGGAAACCGGCTCCGACAGAGAAATACTGACGGTTACCTTTGTTGGCATTCTCATAGAAATAACCTCCACGCAAGAAAAACTGATCGTTATAGCTGTATTCAGCACCGATCGAAACCATCACTTCCTGCAATTCGCCTTTGAAACCATCAGGTGAGTCTCCAAAAGATTTGAAGATACCGGAGATACCGGATACATCATTATATTCCAGCTTCTTTTTATCATATTCGGCACGCTCTTCATCCGTTGCCCCCTCAGTCAGATAAGGCAGACTCGGTACCAGATATTTACTCAAATCAAGATATAAACCAATCCGGTTAAAATCGTCGATCGGATAAAGCAAACCTGTTCCCAAACGAAGAGTTGTAGGCAAGAATTCATTGGTAGTACCACCATTATAAGATATTTTGGTACCGATATTAGACACATTAAAACCTAAGCTCCATAAAGCCTCTGCCTGTCCCAGAACCACATACTTTTCCAGATAACCGGCAATATCGGCTGCGAAAGCATTACCGGGAACACGACTTTCATCTTGTGCATCCTGTCCCATATCCGAACGGATATAACGCATAGCTACGGCCATAGAATAAGATTCGGACAATTTACGGCTGTAACTGACATCGAATGCCATTTCATAAGGACTTACAGAATATCCCTGATCCTCCGGATTACCGGTACTGTTGGAAGATATATCACCCAGCGAAAAGTAACGCAGGGAAGCACCTATCGCCTGCAAATCATTGTCACCTATCTTATAATAACCGGAAAGATTAGCCAAAGCCACGTCATTAACCAATTTGCGCAACCAGGGAGTATATGACAAAGACACACCGGCCTTGCTGTACATAAAAGCATACTTGGCAGGGTTCCAGTATTGTGAGTTTATATCCGGAGTAGTAGACGCTCCATTATCCCCCATCGCACCGGCACGAGCATCGGGAGCAATAGAAAGAGAAGGTACTGCTGTATTGACCGGAGCGAATTTGCTTTTATCCTGCGCCCACGTAGTAAATACGGTCAGTAAACTGAAAACTACTATAAGTGTTGTACTAATTCTTGAATTCTTTATCATACTATATTCCTGTTAAATACGCGGCAAGTAACAAACCTGCCTTACGAACATATAAACTGATTTTGTTTTACTTTATTGTGCGAGGATTATTAATTTCTTTGCCTCCGTCGCCTCCTTAGACCCTCCGGAACTGATCGCTGCACGATATATATAAACGCCGGGACGAAGCCGTCCTCCCCTGTTATTGGTCAGATCCCAGGTCACCGTATACGATTTAAAGAGTTCGGACGAACCTGTTTCTTCATGTCTCCACTGCAAGCGGCCAACCATATCGTACACCATAATCCCGACGGTCAACTGACTTTCCGGACGGTTATGGAACAGATGGAAAGTCACTTGCTCACGAGCCGGGACAGGAGTTGCCGACAATTCCAGCAGATACGGTTTCAAGCCTTCCACAACCTCGAATTCAAATTCCTGTGTCGTCGAGTTATTCTGTATATCCCAGACCTTAAACTCTGCCTTATGCATCCCCGGAGTCAATGCCGGAATCAGGAACTTGACAATTCCTTCTCCTTCGCTCCCCGCTACCAGTTCATAGTAACTGTTCAGATTATAACTTAAGGCCGGATTACCATCGATGATCAACATCATGTCATGTCCGATACTGCTACCTGTTATATTAACACCACTCTTGTCCCAAAGACGGGCTACAAAGAACGGGGTAGTATTGACCTGTCCGCCACTCACAAAAGTCGAGTCGTTCAGATAGAGTGCGCGTACTTCCGGACCATCCTTATCGTTATCCGCATTATCGTCCGTTCCCCCGACACGATAATTCAAATAGGCCCCCTGGGCTTCTATTTGACTCGTCTCATCCGATGCATAGAGGTTCATCTTGCCGAATTCATTCGAATAAGAGATATCTTTGGGTACGGTAAATGTGAAACTAAACTTTCCCGAACGAACGGAGTCGTTACCTATAAAAAGTATGTTCGAGTAATCCGTATATTTGAAAGTCTTACCTGTATTGTTATTGTCCAATGTTTCATAAGAGACACGGCTATCCAGAACGGTCGGGTTCAACAGGCCGGAGAAATCGGTTGCCACATTCCCATCCGGGTTCAGCACCTCTCCTTCGACGGTTATTTTTTGCAATGCCTTAAAAGTAACAGGTTCGTTGGTCACAGGCTCCCCGTTTATCGCCGTCACATTCATGCGGTATTCCGGATAACACAACTTCATAGCGGGGTCACCGATCAAAGCAAATCCCAATTTATAGCGAGTGGAACCCAATGCGCGTTTGGTCGCTTTCATCACTTCTCCCAAGGTCAACCGGCGTCCGTTCTTTTTCTCAAACAAATTACGGATCAGGTTATCGTTAATTGAGAAGTTTGGACTCGAATAAGCTACGCGGGTAGTAGTGAACAAACCGATACCGCCACTCACCTTATTCAGGAAAACCTGCTCACCGGCAGAAGTTACCGGAGCATCGAAACGACAGAAATCGCAAGTCGCAGTAATCCAGATCGGCAAACGGGGATAAGTCGATTTGGTAATATCGCTTTCCGTCAGTACTTGTTCATCACTCCAGGAAACAGTATTACCATGCCCTGTATAATTGATCAACAACTGGCCGCTCTTAAGCAATTTCTGTATATCTGTCTTCACTGCCGGATAAGTACTCAAACCTCCCGAAATATCCTTTTTATAAGAATCGAAATAAATCTTATTCACCATGAACTCCGGATGACTGGTGTTTATATACTCGCCCAGTTGGTCAGCCTGTTCGGCATGTTGTATCATATAACTATCGGCATTATTACCGTCGTCAGCGACAAAGCAGACATTATTTTTCCATGATCCAGTCTCATTATTATCCATATAATTGATCACCTTGTTGACCATATTGGCCGCCTCGGTCACAGTCCGGACAGGAAAACGGCCGATACCGATATCGATCTTCGAAGCTATCAGACCTTTTCCATTGTTACTATCGTCAAGAAAACCGAAGTAATCGTCTATCACATACGATTTATCATCCAGCGATTCATCCGTCTGGTAAGTCAACAGCATATTACTTGTCGTTACATTCTGCCAGCTAGAGGTTAAGAAACGGTTATCGAACGCACCGTCACCAAAAAGAAGAAGATATTTGGGAGCATCGCTTTCGGAAGTTTGCCGATCGTAAAACATCTTCATGAAACGACGATAGGCTGTAGCATCCGGTGTCCCGCTAGAGAATTCGTTGTAGATTACTTCCGGGGTAACTACCTGAACCGTCAGTCCGTCACGGTCGCGGTGAACTTCCGCCAAACGTTCTGCCTGACTCGTTAATCCCGGCTGTGCAATAATGATCATATCCGTTTGTGGTAAAGCGTGCAGGTCCTGATTCGTTACATCGCCTACAACTTTAGGAGTGGGGAGTGACTGATTCCGTTGCACCAAGGCAAACTCCCTCAACGTTCCTCCCGGAATAGAGAAAGATAATTCGCTTCCACTCAGTTCTGTCTCCATCCGCTTCGGATTCACGGCATCCGTTACATCAAAAACCAATGTATTCGCATTGGCATTCTGAATAACAAAACGGGAAGGATTCCCGACGGAAGCCAGACTACGGAAAAACGTACAGGCGCCATAGGGTTGCAACTCCCGTTTCATCTGCAAACGGATATAATCGAGGTAGACGTTTTTGTGGCCATATTGCCCGTATCTTACATTGACTTTGACATTCGCACTTTTATCACCTTTCCAGTCGGCCACTTCATACGCCAGGTTCGCTTTGGTATATTCATCGCTGGAAGAGCTGTAACTGATTGTCCTTGAAATCAATTCACTGCCATTCACACTCAGGGTCACATTTCCCGTACCGCTAATAGGCTTTGCGATAAAGCGGAGGGTAACTTTACCATCGTCGTTGGTGATTCCTGTTATGTTGTTAAATGAAAAATCCCTCGACAGGGTCATATCCATTGCTTCTCCGAACAACTCACGTCCGGAGTTATTAACAGAAACCAAATCTTTTTCATGCAACCGGTAATCATCAAAAGTCGTCACCTTCAAAGAAGCACCCGCAGCCGAAGCGACAGACTCCATTTCTTTTGTAGCGGTAGCATCCGTCAGAAAATAATACCCATACTGAGAGTAAGGATTATTGACATGAACAAAACACTGGTTAACGGTATCATAACTCCATTTCACCACGCCACGTCCGTAAAACAGCAGATAATCATCGCCACGCCAGGTGGCTACCGCCGGAACATCATCGATATAAGGATTAGAAAAATCTTCATCCAGTATCCAGCCACCATATCCATGTACGGAAACTTTTGCCGGATCGGAAAATCCCATCGAACGTAAATCGGCATAGGAGAGTTTATAGATTCCGTCTTCTTCCACCTGTACTTTCACCCATTTACCGGATGACAAAACGGACTTGGCAGCATAAATACTTCCATCGGCCCGGACAGAAGAAAGAAAACAGATACTTATTATTAATGTATATAGTATTCGTAACATAATCTTTTTTTCAGTTGACAGTTGATAATTGACCGTCACTTGTCAACTGCCAACTATTTTACGTAAAAATCAAGCAACTTCCGTTCGCCGATATATCCCTGCAAATGGTCATCGATCTTCACAGGTCCCACTCCTGCCGGAGTTCCTGTAAATATCAGATCTCCTATCTTGAGGGTAAAAAAGCGACTAACATAAGCGATAACCTTGTCTACCGGGAAAAGCATATCCGAAGTATTTCCCTCCTGTGCCTTCTGTCCGTTTATATCCAGATGAAACGGGATACGGTTCACATCCCCTAGTTTATCCAATGGTACAAACGTCCCGATCACAGCCGAATTATCAAATGCTTTACTGATCTCCCAGGGTAATCCTTTAGCACGCAATTCTCTTTGCAGGTCACGGGCGGTAAAATCGATACCGACTGTAACTTCATTATAATAACGATGTGCAAAACGTTCGGCGATATTCTTACCCAGCCGGTCTATCTTTACAACAATCTCGGTTTCGTAATGTATCTCCGACGAAAAATCGGGAATAAAGAACGGCTTCCCGTCTTTCAACAGGGAAGAATCGGACTTCATAAAGATAGTAGGTTCCGATAATTCTAACGAATGATGCAGCTCTTTATTGTGTTCTGCATAATTCATTCCTACTGCTATGATCTTCATTTCAGTGATTTATTGAGTTCAAACGATTAAACATGACAGCCAGATGGGCATACATGGAAGTATTCTGTACGACAATATGTTCCGGCACACGGATACGGAACGGGGTAAAGTTCCACAGGGCTTTGATCCCTCCGGCAATGATCTGCTCGGTAACTTCCTGTGCCTTATCTACCGGAACCGTGATCACACCGATCGTTGCACCGTATTCTTTTTGTTTGGCTGGAAAATCATCCAGGTGAAAAACCGGGATTCCATTGATCACGGAACCTGCCAGTTCCCGACGCACATCGAAACCGGCTACAATCTCGAGTCCATACTGGTTCAATCCCGAATCTTGCAGCAGGGCAGCTCCCAAACTACCTACACCAAATAAAAAAGCCTTATGCTGTGCAGTAAAACCTAAAAAGTCTTCCAATACATCCACAAGGGTACAAATCTCATAACCAACCCTGGTCTTTCCGGAGATATTTACAAAAGAGAGATCTTTTGCCACCTGACTGGGGTCTACATTAATCTCTTTTGCGATCTGGGTAGATGATACAAACGTCTCTCCCTTACCTTTCAAGAGCTTCAGGAAGGCAAGATACCAGGGCAGTCTCCGGAGGGTAGGCTCCGGTATTTTCCAGGCTTGTTTCATTTCATCGTTGGCCATTATCTTTCTACTTATTAATGCAGCACACAAAAGTACAATTTTTTTCTTTCAGACAGGATTTCTCATTCATTTTAATACAAAAAAGGCCGTATACACTGTTTATGGATATACGGCCTTTCATATGACAAAGTTAATCCGGTCGGATACTTCTCGGTTCTAAATTCTTTCCAGCGTAGCAACGATAAAATCCCAGACCTTCTGTACAGACGGAATGTTTACCCGTTCGTCCGGAGAATGGGGATGTTCCAGATCCGGACCGATAGAGATCATATCCATAGCAGGATAAGACTCCTGGATGATACCACATTCCAAACCGGCATGCATCACTTTTACCGACGGTTTTCTACCGAACAACTCTTCATAAGTCTGTGATGCAATCTTTAAAAGCGGCGAATCGATATTCGGCTGCCAACCGCCATAAGCACCGCCATATTCTACTTTCGCTCCTGCCAGAGAGAATACACTTTCCAGGCTGGAACATACGGAAGCCTTACGGCTTTCGGAAGAACTACGTACCAATATCTTTATCTCGATCAGTTCATTGGACGATCTCACTATTGCCAGATTAGACGATGATTCTACTGTACCCGGGAAATCAGACAACATACTGATCACACCATTCTGACAACCTTCTATTGCATTAATCAGATCGTCCTGTATCTCTTCCGGTATCAATGTCGCAGGCAGATCGGTCATATCGGCTACGAAACTGATGTTATTCTCAATACCTTTATATTCTTCACGGAACATATCCTGATAGTCAGCCACCAGTTCCCACAATGATTCCACATTATCACCGGGAATCGTAACCACGGCAAACGCTTCACGCGGAATCGCATTGCGAAGCGAACCACCTTCGATCGAAGATAAACGGGCACCGTAATCACAAACCGCCTCTTTTAGGAAACGGAACATCAATTTATTGGCATTGGCACGTCCCAGATGAATATCCACACCGGAATGACCGCCTTTCAAGCCTGTCAGGATCAGCTTAACTGCTACATCACCTTCAGGAATATACGTATCTTCTTTAAACTGCACGGAGATGTTCAGGTCTGCCCCGCCGGCACAACCGACGAACAGTTCACCTTCTTCCTCCGAGTCGCAGTTGATCAATGTTTCACCTTTCAGGAAACCGGGCTTCAATCCGAAAGCACCGTCCATTCCTTCCTCTTCGTCTATGGTGAAAAGGGCTTCGATCGGACCATGCTTGATCGTCGTATCGGAAAGTACAGCCATAGCAAAGGAAGCGCCGATACCATTATCGGCACCTAGCGTGGTTTCACGGGCTGTCACCCAGTCGCCATCTATGTAAGCATCGATCGGATCAGTAAGGAAATCATGCTTTACGGAAGAATTTTTCTGGGGAACCATATCCAGGTGCGATTGCAGGATAACGGTTTTATGCCCTTCCATCCCGGAGGTTGCAGGTTTGCGGATCAGAACGTTTCCTACTTCATCCCGCAAGGTTTCCAATCCCAATCCTTTACCAAAAGCTTCTACAAAACGGGTAACTGCTTCCATATGTCCTGTAGGACGAGGGATTTGTGTGAGGTCATAGAAATAACCCCAGACATGCTGCGGAGAAAGATTCTTGATTTCTGCTGACATAGTTTCTTCTAAGTTGACAGTTGACAAGTGACAGTTGACAGATAAATGCCAAGAGAGACATTGACAACCAGATTAATAAATAATATATAGTAACAAACTTATTCCCTAAAGGATTACCGCACGGAGTTTTTTTAACTGTCAACTATTATTTGTCAACTGCCAACCCCACCTTGTTATCCCTGTTGGTAAGCGGCAACGCCACAATACCGAACAGACCGCATATCACCGTCCAAGCTGTCTGAACCGTGTGAACCACAAGGGCGAAAGCGGCTGCATCATTTTCATTGACGCCAAAACATACCAGCGTAGCGATTACCATAAAATGCCACGCTCCGATACCGGCCTGCACAGGGACAGCCACACCGATACTACTCATCGTAAAGGCTATCAGTCCGACAGTTATCCCCAGGTCGCGTGTAAAGTCGAAGGCATAGAATGTGATATAGAAATAACAGAAATAACCACCCCAAATCAACAAGGTCTGCAATAGGAAACGTCCTTTCTGCTTGAGTAACCATATACTCTTCATTCCATCCCACACATTCAGTAACAAAGACTTTGCTTTCTGAACCAGCGTAAAGTTACTCATATATTTGAAAACAAACCAAATTCCGCCAACTAAAATTACAGCCCCCACATAAATCCATATAGAATCGAACATCGTTCGGAAGCCGTCCAGCAACGCCGGATTCCTGGCGAAGAAGCTGACAAAGAAGTCGAAATTAAAGATAAAGATCAATAAAGTGATCGATCCGACCACGATCGTATCGCTTACACGGTCTATCAGGAGAGTCCCCAACAGCTTGGTAAAGGGGATCTTATCATATTTGGTAATAATACCGCAACGCCACACTTCGCCTACACGTGGAAGCACCATGTTTACCGCATAGTTTCCTAAGACGGCATAGATTATATTGCTCATTTTAAAACGCTCGCCCAACGACGAAATAAGCAACCCCCAACGAAGCCCGCGAACCACATTGGCAAACAGACCGAACAATAAAGAGACCAGGATGATATCATATCTCACTCCCTCACGGATCACTCTCCATATCTCGGTAACATCCATATTACTATACAAGAACCAAAGCAGCAAACAGCCGAAAGCTAAGGGTAGAAATATCTTGACAAACGTTTGTAGTATACTTTTAAAATTCATTCTACGTAGGATACTTTAAATTATTTGTTGTATTTTTGTGCACCCGCAAAGATAAGCATTATATTTTAATACAAATACTTTACATCAAAAACCGGATGAGATTAGTTAAACCGAAAAAAGCTTTAGGACAACATTTCCTAAAGGATTTAGATATCGCCCGGCGTATAGCCGATACGTTAAGCGACTACAAGGATTTACCGGTTCTGGAGATCGGTCCGGGAATGGGTGTGCTTACGCAATATCTACTGAAAGCAGGCCACGACCTGACTGTTGTGGAACTGGATATGGAATCGGTTGATTACCTCGAACAGAACTTCCCTGCACTCGAAGGACGTATCCTGGCAGAAGATTTTCTACGGTTGGATCTTTCAAAGCTATTTCCCGGTCAGTTCTGCGTCATCGGTAACTATCCATATAATATATCCAGCCAGATATTCTTCAAGGTACTCGATTTCAAAGAGCATGTACCCTGTTGCTCGGGCATGATACAAAAAGAGGTTGCCGAACGCCTCGCAGCCGGCCCCGGCAGTAAGACATACGGTATATTAAGCGTATTGCTGCAAGCCTGGTACACGGTAGAATATCTTTTCACGGTGAGCGAAACCGTATTCGACCCGCCTCCAAAAGTGAAAAGTGCCGTGATCCGGATGGTCAGAAACGACCGGAAAGAACTCGGTTGTGATGAGAAATTATTCAAGACAGTCGTCAAGACCTCTTTCAACCAACGACGAAAAACGCTCCGTAATTCGATGAAGCCGTTGTTGGGAAAAGATTGTCCGGATTATGCCTTGCCTATTTTTGATAAACGGCCTGAACAATTATCAGTCGAGCAATTCGTTGAATTAACATTGATCACCAACAAGTGGTTGCAACAAACGGGGACAATACAGAAAGAATAAAAACAGCACAATAAACACACATGAAACAAATAGGAAAAATAATCCGGGTACTATTTCCATCTAACAATTACGGATGGATGCTCCTGTTGTTTTTCCTGCTTCTTTTGCCAAACTTTGTGGTGACGTTCCGATCGAGCGACCTGGCCGGCGATACGATGAAGCAAATTGCCTATCTGTTTTTTTCCGGCCTGATATTGTTCGTTCCGGCCTTATTGTTCAATGCAAAAACCTATTTCGCGTTATCGAGCATATTCCTGCTATTCAGTCCGATCGAGATCGGCCATGTCTTACTCAATAAAATGCCGATATCCATCGGGTTGATGTCGGCCATCCTGAATACGAACAATCAGGAAGCCTTTGAACTTATCTATTCATTGAAAGGATATGTCATCCTCTTCCTTTTGATCCTCATCCTCTATTATTGGATACTATTTACTAAGATAGAAAACAAACCTATACTTTCAGGGCAGGGAAAGATTCTTGTATTCAGCCTGTTCGCCCTTTTCAATATCGCTTTATGGCTGATGATGTGGAAGATGTCGGATTATACCGACGGGGCGATCTACCGCCTGCGTGCCGCCAACTCGAACTTCAGCATGAAATATAAAAAGGTTTACCCCTGCGACCTGATCGCTGCTACTGCCGAAGCAATAGGCATGGAACGTGAAATCGGGGAAATGCAGGAACAGCTGAAAGATTTCTCCTTCGAGGCCGAACCGGAGGATACGATACCGGGTAAAGAGATCTACGTACTGGTGATCGGAGAATCCAGCCGCTACGGCAACTATGCGTTAAACGGATACAACCGCCCTACTACCCCGTTGCTCGATAAACAAGAAAATCTGGTGTCTTACAGTAAGGTGCTCACGACATCCAATCTGACCAACATAGCTATCCAGCAAATACTGACCCGGGCAACACCCGACAAGCCGGATATAGCTTACAAAGAAAAAGCACTGCCCGATGCCTTTATAGAATGTGGTTTCAACACGGCATGGCTGGCCAGCCAGTCATCGAGCGACCGTTTTGTGAAACGTATTACGGCCGATATGGACTATACGTTCTTCTCCACCACCGATTTCGACTCTGCCGATAATTACGACGGGAAACTATTGCCCCACCTCGACTCAGTGTTGAGCCTGGACAAGCAAAGGCAACTGATCGTCATCCATACATTAGGTAGCCATTTCCGTTATAATGCCCGGTATCCGGAATCTTTTTGCCGTTTCACTCCTTCACTGCACGAGAATACAGGGTACGATGTAGTCAGCCCTTCAAACAAGGAAGTACTGGTCAACAGCTACGACAACAGTATCTGTTACACCGACTATGTATTGAACGAGATCATCCGGAAGGTGGACGACCAAAAGGCCGTCAGTGCCGTTGTCTACCTGTCCGACCATGCTGAAAACCTTTACGACGACGAACGCAACCTGGCAGTACACGGCAATACGGAACCGTCTATTTACGAGTTGCATATTCCGTTATTCATATGGACTTCCACCGCCTACCGGACCGTTCGCCCGGAGAAAGCGGAAGCAATAGAGAATCATAAAGAAAAAAAAGTAAGCACATCCAATCTGTTCCATTCATTCCTCGACATTGCAGGCATACGCTACGCCGGCAATAACAAGGAACAAAGCTTTGCTTCGCCGGAATTCAGAGAAGACAGTGTATGGTATATACTAACACCGGACAAACGTCTGATTAAGAAAAGCGACTTATGATTGAACTGACGAAAGACTATATCGAAAATCTGAAAAGTATCATTTCCGAAAAAGATGATGCCAAAGCACAAGCGATGCTCCATGACCTGTATCCGGCCGATATTGCCGAGTTATACCAGGAACTGAACCTGCAGGAAGCAATCTATCTGTATCTGTTGATGGATGGTGACAAAGCAGCTGACGTTTTGATGGAGTTGGACGAAGAAGACCGTCACAAGTTACTGAAAGAGCTTCCCAACGAGTTGATCGCCAAACGCTTCGTCGACAACATGGAAACCGACGACGCCGTAGACCTGATGCGTGAGCTGGATGAGGATACGCAGGAAGAGATCCTTTCGCATATCGAAGACGTGGAGCAGGCGGGTGACATCGTCGACCTGTTGAAATACGACGAAGACACCGCCGGTGGTTTGATGGGTACGGAAATGATCGTGGTCAACGAGAACTGGAGTATGCCCCAGTGTATCGAAGAGATGCGTAAGCAGGCCGAAGACATGGACGAGATCTATTATGTTTATGTAATAGACGACGACGAACGCCTGAAGGGGGTTCTCCCTCTTCAACGGCTGATCACCAACCCTTCCGTTTCCAAGATCAAGCACGTCATGAAGAAAGAACCGATCTCGGTACGTGACAGCGACAGTATCGAAGAGGTAGCCGAAACGATCGAGAAGTACGACCTGGTAGCTTTGCCGGTAGTAGACAGTATCGGACGCCTTGTCGGACGCATCACGATCGACGACGTAATGGATGAAGTACGCGAACAACATGAACGTGACTACCAGTTGGCATCCGGTATCTCGCAAGACGTGGAAACTTCGGATAACGTATTTACCCAGACAGCAGCCCGTCTTCCCTGGTTATTGATCGGTATGATCGGCGGACTGGCTAACTCGGTAATTCTCGGCGGTTTCGAAGGGAACCTGGCAAGCAATCCGAAGATGGCATTATTTATCCCATTGATCGGTGGAACAGGAGGAAATGTCGGTATACAATCGTCTGCCATCGTGGTACAAGGTCTGGCCAACAACTCTTTGAAGCAGGATAATATTCTCCCGCAGATATTAAAGGAAGGCATCGTTGCACTTATCAATGCCAGCATTATCAGTCTGGTCGTATTTGTTTACAATTTCTTTATGCTGGGAGACAAAGGTATCACAGCCTCGGTTTCATTAAGTTTGTTTTCCGTCGTCATGTTTGCCAGTATTTTCGGCACCCTGGTCCCGATGACACTCGACCGCCTGAAAATAGATCCGGCATTGGCAACCGGCCCGTTCATCACAATCACCAACGACATCATCGGCATGATGATTTATATGTTTATATCTTCGGCGTTGACATAAAAACGAAGTCTGGTCGAGCACCTGGGCGCCCCCCTGAAGAAAATTCATTAAATAATGAGTTGTTGAAAGGCGACAAAAAAAGGCTTTTCATCCATAAGGGTAAATGACAAATACCGAATTGAATTTACAACAAAGGACTCTCCGGAAGAACCGATTATTACCGTATGTAATATAATTGATGGGTATCTCATTCAACAATGTTGGTGAGATATTAAATGGCAAACGTGCCGTTTCCACAGAATACGCCCTTTTGTTTGAAGCCGCTTTAAATATCGATCCCGAATCATTACTTAAAATGCAGTCCGACTACAATATGCAGGTAGCAAAATCCGATCAGTCCTTTCTTGAAAGACTGGCCAATATCAGGAAGATTTCAGCCGTATTGTAGAAGGTTGATTACAGTATAAACATCTCTTCCAACAAGTATTTATGTTAAATCATTATGTTGTAGAACATATTTGATACAAAGCTGTTATCTTTGCAGAGTCTATTAAAACAGCAAAGAGATATGCTAAAACAAGCATTTTACATTCTGTTCTTCTATTTTACCGGAGAATTCATCAGCTCCTTTATCGATGGTTTCATCCCCGGAAGCGTGATCGGTATGATATTATTATTCCTGGCATTGGTTTTTAAACTGGTAAAACCTGCAAATGTTAAGAAACTGTCGACCATACTGACAGAAAACATGGGATTGTTTTTTCTTCCGGCAGGCGTCGGGCTTATGACTTCGCTGGGTGTTATATCGCAATATTGGGCAGTCATTCTTACCGCATCCGTTGTCAGCACCATTTTAGTAATTGCCAGTGTCGCACTTATCCAGCAAAAACTAGGCAAGGAGGGCGGAAGCAATGAATAATCTGGCACAATCGGAAATATTTGCACTCACATTGGTAATCGGTACTTACTTGGCTGCACTGGCCTTATATAAGAAAACCCGCATCAGCCTTTTACATCCGTTACTGACCTCCATCCTCGTTATTATTGTCGTTCTGAAGACAATGGGTATAGAGTATGAGTCTTTTCAAAAAGGGAGTCATCTGATCCATTTCATGCTGGGTCCGTCGGTTGTTGCACTGGGATTCGTACTCTATGAACAGATGCAGTATCTGAAAGGAAATGTAATCTCTATCCTTACCTCGGTATTCGTCGGGGCAATAGTCGGGATTGTAAGCGTTATCGTGATAGGTGACCTTATGGGAGCCGACCAGGCATTGATCGCCACCCTCCAACCGAAATCCGTAACGACTCCTATTGCTATGGGCATTTCCGAAAAGGCCGGAGGAATACCTTCGCTAACGGCTGTCATCGTAGTTGCAGTAGGTATATTCGGCAGTATCGTAGGCCCGTTTGTCATGAAAGTGTTAGGAATAGAGAGCAGGATTGCCAAAGGTCTGGCCTTGGGAGCATCTTCGCATGGCGTAGGGACTTCAGTCGCTATACAGATCGGAGCTATTGAAGGAGCACTGAGCGGGTTAGCCATCGGACTGATGGGAATCATGACGGCTATTCTGGTCCCCATGATCAGTTTTATCATTTCCCTGTTTTAGGTATTTCTTCCTTCCGGTATCATATCAGACTGATTTGCAACTCTTTTCTGAACAAAAAGGGGGCTACATGTTGGTACTTTAAGAGGAAAACACTACTTTTGTACCCGAAAAAGACAGAGAACAACTCAAAAAATCATTATAAATAAAAAAATATATCGTATGATCAATTCACAAGACATTAAAAACGGAACGTGTATCCGCCTGGACGGGAAATTGTATTTCTGCGTTGAATTTCTTCACGTAAAACCGGGAAAAGGAAACACTTTCATGCGTACCAAACTGAAAGATGTAGTAAAAGGTGGTATCCTTGATCGCCGTTTCAATATCGATGAAAAATTGGAAGATGTACGCGTAGAACGTCGTCCTCATCAATATACATACAGAGAAGGCGAACATTATCATTTCATGAACCAGGAAACTTATGAAGATGTTATCATCGATAAAAACCTGATCAACGGTGTTGATTATATGAAAGAAGAAGAGATCGTAGATGTAGTTTCTGACGCTTCTACAGATACAGTTCTTTTCGCTGACCTGCCTGCTAAGGTTCAATTGAAAATCACTTACACAGAACCGGGTGTAAAGGGCGATACTGCTACTAACACATTGAAACCTGCTACAGTTGAAACAGGTGCAGAAGTTCGTGTTCCGTTATTCATCAATGAAGGTGAAATTATCGAAGTAAACACAGCGGACGGTTCCTATTGCGGACGTGTTCGTTCATAATATTTGAAGTTTATAAGGGATGATACGGTGTATCGTCCCTTATTTTTTCTTACCAAAACACATCGCTATGAAAATAAAAGAATGGGCAGAGGAAGACCGCCCACGTGAAAAAATGCTACTCAAAGGTGTTACATCCCTCAGTGATGCCGAACTTCTGGCCATCCTCATCGGCTCAGGCAGCAACAATGAAACGGCTGTCCAACTTTCACAACGTATCCTCAACAGCGTAGACAACAACCTGAATGCATTAGGCAAACAGACGATCCATGACCTGGTCTCCGGATTCAAAGGAATCGGTGAAGCCAAAGCAATTACCATTTGTGCAGCCCTTGAGATAGGGAAACGGCGTAACCTGTCCGATCCTATCCTGCGCAACAGCATCCGGAGCAGTATCGATGCCTACAAACTCTTCCATCCGTTATTATGCGACTTACCATACGAAGAATTATGGGTTGCACTGACCAACCGTGCCGGGAAAGTGATCGGAAAACATAGGATCAGCCAGGGCGGGACGGGAGAAACGTCTGCCGATCTCTGCATCATACTTAAAACTGCGATCAATGCACTGGCCTCGGGGATTATCCTTTGTCACAATCATCCGTCCGGAAACACACATCCCAGTTCGCAGGACGATATCCTGACCAGACGTTTGGAAAAAGCGTCGGACTTGTTGGAGATAAAGCTGACAGACCATATCATCATTGGTGACGACAGCTACTTCAGCTATGCGGATGAAGGGAGACTGGGGTTGTAAAACATTTTCTCTTTTCTACGGTTTAGTATATAGAAGATATTAATGTATATTTGCATTCAAATTAAAAGAAGATGAACAACGAATTCCTCCAAACAGAAGAAGCGATTGTCGCCATGTTGAAGACAGTATACGACCCGGAGATTCCGGTCAACGTATTTGATCTCGGCCTGATATATAAAGTTGATGTAGACGACGAAAAGAACGTTCGTATAGATATGACCCTGACTGCCCCAAATTGCCCGGCAGCCGATTTTATCCTGGAAGATGTACGCATGAAAGTAGAATCGGTAGACGGTGTAAACAACGTGGAAGTCAATCTCGTGTTCGAACCGGAATGGGATAAAGAAATGATGTCGGAAGAAGCTAAACTGGAACTTGGTTTCTTATGAATCCTTCGCGGAAGAAAATATATTTTGCGTCGGACGCCCACCTGGGTGCCCGCTTTCATAAAGACCCGCTGGCTATCGAGAAAAAACTCGTTCGCTGGCTCGACAGCATCAAGGAGGATGCATTGGCAGTCTATTTCCTGGGAGACATATTCGACTACTGGTATGAATATAAATATGTAGTACCCAAAGGTTTTACTCGTTTTTTAGGAAAACTCGCCGAACTGTCGGACAGCGGCATAGAGATTCATATATTTATCGGCAACCACGATATCTGGATGTTCGATTATCTTCCTAATGAGATAGGGGCAACCATTCACCGGGATGTATTAACTGTCGACTTACTAGGTAAACGTTTCTTCCTGGGGCACGGTGACGAAGTAGATTTCCGTAGCAAAGCATTCCGTTTTATCCGTGCTCTTTTCCGCAATAAATTCTGTCAATGGCTGTATGCCGGCATTCACCCCCGCTGGACATTCGGCTTTGCTCTCGGCTGGTCTCTGAGCAGCCGCAAAAAAGGGCTGGAAAAGCACAAGACATGTGAATCTCCCGACTATCAAGGTGAAGAACATGAATATATGGTTCTCTTTGCCAAAGAGTATCTGAAAACACATCCGGATATCAACTTCTTCATTTTCGGCCACCGCCACATCATGCTCGACCTGATGCTTTCACGTACTTCCCGCCTACTGATAGCCGGCGACTGGATGAGACTGTTCTCCTATATCGTATGGGATGGGGAAAACCTGTTCCTTGAACAGTTCGAAACTGAATAGCTTCACATAACGGCATAAAAAAAAAGACTGCTCCAACCGGTGTCGGAGCAGCCTAAACACTAATCCTGTGTTTTGTAAGCTGTGAGGACTAGTACTATTTATTATTTACCTAATATATCCATTGTATCGGAAGCAATCATATATTCTTCGTCGGTAGGAACAACGATAATTGTCACCTTACTGTCCGGAGTACTGATCACCATTTCTTCACCACGCATACCATCGTTCTTCTGAACGTCGATCTTCATGCCCATGTATTCCATGTTTTCACATACAACACGACGGGTAGCCCACTGGTTTTCACCCACACCACCGGTCCATACCAGGATATCGCAACCACCCATGGCAGCAGCATAAGCACCGATATATTTCTTGATGCGGTAGTTGTAAATGTTTAATGCAAGGATAGCACGCTTGTCACCTTCAGCAACAGCAGCTTCGATTTCACGCATGTCGGAAGAGATACCTGAAACTCCTTGTACACCGCTTTGCTTGTTGATCAGGTCGGACAACCCTTTAGCATCCAGTTTTTCCTTATCCATAATGAATGTAAGTGCACCGGCATCTACATCACCACAACGAGTTCCCATCAATAGACCTTCAACCGGAGTCAATCCCATGGAAGTATCTACGCTCTTACCGTTCTTAACAGCAGCGATTGAACCACCGTTACCAACGTGAGCTGTGATGATCTTCTGTTCTTCGTAAGGAACACCCAGGATTTCGCAGGCACGTTTTGACACGTAGCGATGGCTTGTTCCGTGGAAACCGTAACGACGGATACCATATTTCTTATACAGGGAATAAGGCAGACCGTACATGTAAGCATAATCCGGCATTGTCTGGTGGAAAGCTGTATCGAATACACCCACCTGGCGAATGCCCGGGATCAATGCGCTCATGGCACGGATACCTTTCAGGTTAGGTGGGTTATGAAGCGGTGCCAAGTCGATACACTCAACCATTTTACCGATCACTTCCGGAGTAATTTCCACACTTCCGCTGAATGCTTCACCACCGTGTACTACACGATGACCTACAGCGTCAATTTCGTTAAACGACTTGATACAGCCGTATTTATCATCTGTCAGTACGCTCAGGATAAACTCAATAGCCGCATTGTGTTCCGGTAATTCTTTGTCCAGAATAACCTTCTTACCATCCGGCTGAGTGAATTTCAGGAAAGAACCCGGCAGCCCCAGTTTCTCCACCCCCCCCTGTGCAAGTACTTCATGTGTGTCCATATTGAACAACTTGTACTTTACAGACGAACTTCCGCAATTTAAAACTAATATCTTCATATCTTTTCGTTGTGTCTTTTTTCTTTATTTTTTGGCAGCTTTCAAACCGATCGACTGATTACTTGCAATAGCAACCATCTTATAGATATCGTCTACTGAGCAACCACGGGAAAGATCGTTCACCGGAGCAGCCATACCCTGAAGGATCGGGCCTACGGCTTCTGCATCACCCAGACGCTGAACCAGTTTATAAGCGATATTACCAACCTCCAATGTAGGGAATACGAGTACGTTAGCCTTACCTGCCACTTCGCTGCCCGGAGCCTTCAATGAAGCAACCGATTCTACCAGAGCTGCATCAGACTGTAACTCACCATCGATCTTCAGTTCCGGAGCCATTTCTTTAGCCAGACGGGTAGCTTCAACTACCTTGTCTACCATTTCGTGAGAAGCACTTCCTTTCGTAGAGAAACTCAACATAGCCACGCGAGGTTCTACACCTACGATATCACGAGCTGTTGCAGCAGTAGCCACAGCAATACTAGCCAGTTCGGGAGCAGTCGGATTCGGCATCACAGCACAGTCGGCAAATACAAGGAGACCATCTTTTCCATATTCCGGTTTCTTTGTGAACATAAGGAATGCACCCGATACACAGCTCATACCCGGAGCAGTCTTAACGATCTGCAGAGCAGGACGAAGCACATTACCTGTCGTATTCTGCGCACCGGCAATTTCGCCATCGGCATCACCGGCCTTGATCATCAGGCAAGCCAGAAACAAAGGATCTTCAACAAGGACAGCAGCCTTTTCAGGTGTCATACCTTTTTTCTGACGTAATTGGAAAAGCAGATCTGCATAAACTGCTTTCTTTTCATGATCTTTAGGGTCAACAATAGTAGCCTGTCCGATGTGGTTCAGACCGTAGTTAGCTGCCAAAGAGGAAATCTCTGCCGGATTTCCAATCAGAATAATGTCGGCAACTCCATCGGCCAATAAACGGTCGGCGGCTTTCAATGTTCTTTCTTCTGTTCCTTCGGGAAGAACAATACGCTGCTTGTCAGCTTTAGCGCGTGCAATAATCTCTTGCATTAAGTCCATAGCGGAAGATATTTTTTATAGTATTTAGTAATTGCTACTGTTTGCGGCTACAAAAGTAGACAAAATGCAACATAGAGTTTGCAAAAAGCACAAACTATTTACAACCGGAGCTGTCACTTTCAGAACATTTAACAGTAATTCACTACTTCTCTCCCTCCGGAAAGGATTTGCTGAAGATCTTCGGCCGAAATATTGATCTCCAGCTTACCATTATGGGCCACAGATATTTTACCCCGTTCTTCCGATACAATAATTATCAATGCATCAGTTTCAAGAGACATACCCAATGCGGAACGGTGTCGCAACCCCAGATCTTTCGGCAGACTGGCATTCTGGGCAACCGGAAGGATACAGCCTGCGGCCTTGATCCGTCCATCGGCAATGATCATAGCGCCATCATGCAAAGGACTGTTCTTAAAGAATATATTTTCGATCAGACGGGCATTGACATCGGCGTTGAACATCTCTCCCGTATGCTCGTAGATCGAGAGATCGACATCCTGCTGGATCACGATCAGGGCACCGGTCTTTTTACGGGCCATATTCATACAGGCTAATACTACGGGGGCGACAAATTTCCCTTCACGTTCATTGTTCGTATCCCTCTTTGAAAAGAGTTTTCCCAGGAACTTCCATCCCCGGTGGGACCCCAACGCCATCAGGAAACGGCGGATCTCATCCTGAAACAGAATAACCAGCACTACAAAACCGACACTGATAAACTTATCCAGTATGGCACCCATCAAACGCATTTCCAGCACCTGCGAAACAAGAATCCATACTATAATAAACGAAACTACCCCACTAAAGATGGCCAGCGTACCTGAACTTTTCATCAGTTTGTATGTCTGGTAGAGAAAAAAGGCTACCAGCAGTACATCGATCAGGTCTTTTATTCCGAAATGCATCCACATAATATTAACAGTTGACAGTTTTTGAAACAAGTTTGACGGCTTCGACAGCGGCTTTTACATCATGGACTCGGAGAATATCAGCCCCGTTCATCAGTGCCAGCGTGTTCAATACCGTAGTACCGTTCAGGCTATCGGCCGGTGTTCCTCCAAGGAAACGGTAGATCATACTTTTACGGGATATACCCACTAGAAGAGGAAGTTCGAACAATCCGAATTCCCGCAGATGATTCATCAGAAAGTAGTTCTGATCGACGGTCTTACTGAAGCCAAAACCGGGATCAAGAATAATATCGTTCACGCCCAGCAAACGCAATTCACGAACTTTCGTAGCAAAATACAACATGATCTCCTCCATCATATCCGTATAACCGGTATATTGTTGCATTGTTTGGGGAGTGCCTCGCATATGCATCATTATATAAGGTACATTCAGATCGGCTACTGTCGCAAACATGTTTTTATCCAGTTCGCCGCCGGATATATCATTTATGATGGCAACACCATATTCCTCCACACATTTACGGGCAACATCAGCACGAAAGGTATCCACCGAAACCACAGCTTCCGGATAATGCGTATTCAAAATCTTCAATGCAAACGCCAGGCGCTCCATTTCTTCTTCCGGGGAGACCTCGGTTGCATCAGGACGGGAAGAATACCCGCCGATATCGATAATCTCTCCGCCTTCCGAGAGAATTGCCTGTATCCGGTCATTGATAGCAGCTTCATTCTGTTTACGGCTGTCGGCATAGAAAGAGTCGGGGGTTACATTCAAAATACCCATCACGACAGGAGTCGCCAACGACAAGAGTGTACCCTTAATATTGAGCGTTTTATCTAACATTGCGATCTATATTTCCAGCAAAGATACACGATTCTCATTTAAATATTCATTCTTCATTCCTCATTCTTCATTTAATTGTTACTTTTGCTCACCAATAATAAGCAAATGAAAAAAAGCTATGAGTATATCAAAACTGTATGAATTATTTATACATAATCCGAAAATAACGACAGACAGCCGCAATTGCCCCAGGGGGTCCATCTTTTTCGCCCTGAAAGGCGAAAGGTTCGATGGAAACCAATATGCGGAAAAGGCTTTAGCTACCGGTTGCTCCTACGCAGTAATCGATAACCCGGATTATGTCATTGGAGAACGTACCATTTTGGTCGATAATGTATTGACTACTCTACAGCAACTGGCTTACCGTCACCGGAAAATGCTGGGTATCCCTATTATCGGAATTACCGGGACAAACGGTAAAACCACTACCAAAGAGCTATTAGCTGCTGTATTATCTACCAAATTTAACCTGCTTTATACCGAAGGAAACTTCAACAATCATATCGGCGTCCCGCTCACCCTGCTTCGTCTGACCCACGACCATGAAATGGCGGTGATAGAAATGGGAGCCAGCCATCCGGGAGACATCAAGGAACTGGTAGAGATAGCATTGCCCAACTACGGGATCATTACAAATGTAGGTCGTGCGCATCTGGAAGGTTTCGGTTCGTTTGAGGGAGTAGTCAAGACCAAAGGAGAGTTATACGACTATATCCGTCGTACCAAAGGCAAGATATTTATTAAAAAAGAGAATAAAGACCTGCAAGAGATTGCCAAAGGAATCGAACAGATCACTTACGGCAACGATGATAGTTCTTTTGCTTCAGGCCACGTCATCAGTTGTAACCCATACCTTACTTTCGACTGGAAACAGCAGGGCAAGATACATACGGTTGAAACGCATCTGATAGGTGGATACAACCTCGACAATGTATTGACAGCCGTAGCTGTGGGTCGTTATTTCAAGATTCCGGCAGAACGTATCAGCCGGGCTATCGCGGCATACGAACCGACCAACAACCGTTCGCAATTGAAAAAAACAGAACATAATACTTTACTGATCGATGCATACAATGCTAACCCGAGCAGTATGAAGGTGGCTATCGAGAACTTTACTTCCATGCCCGTATCCCCTAAAGCCGTTATTCTGGGAGACATGCGTGAACTGGGTCCGGCAAGCGACGAATTACATGCCGAAGTGATAGCAGAAGTAAAAGTTGGTAAGTTCGATAAGGTATTCCTTTGCGGGGAACATTTCCGGAAAGCAGGCAAAGAATTTGCCACTTATCCAACAACAGAAGAATTGATCGATGCATTAAAAGCCAACCCGTTAAAAGGATATCATATCCTGATCAAAGGTTCACACGGAATGGCGTTGGAGAAAACGATAGAAGTTCTATAAAAGGATAGCTAGAAAAAGGTGAACCAAAATGACAGGTTTTGTAGGGGTGGGGTTTGCCCACCCTTTGCGACAAGAATATAACAACCGGTGAAGAAGGGCGGGCAGACCCCGCTCCTACGGCCGAACCTGCCTGTTCCATTGTGACGGCGCCTGTAAGGGCGGTTCGCGAACCGCCCCTACCAACGACACTACATTCACATCTGTCAAATTATGAATCATTGCTCTTCAATCAATGTTTTCTTTCCGGAGTCGTAAATGACATACATCCGGTTATCCTCCACCAATACACCGCGACCACGTTTCTTTTCCATATTCTCTTTGTTGTCTACATTTACTGCGACCACACGATACCGATAGAAGGTGGAGATATCATCAAAGATGGTGTGTCCCACGAAAAGGCGTTTTGCCTGATACTTACTGAAAATCTTCGGCAGGTCTTCCGGATATAAAGGATGATACTTGTCGGCACTATGCACCATTCCCCGGTACCAGATCGGCCCGTAGGTCGCATACATGAAAGCAATATCATCGGAAGCCTTTTTACGTTCTTCCTTCGTGAGGAACAATCCTTCACTCATAATCTTATTCACTTGGGGTATACTTTTATTCTTTTCCAGAAACTTCATACTGAGTCCGGCATGCACAAACAGGTTATCTCCTATAAGTTGCATAGTGTTTCGCGTCGCCAGCCAACGCCCCAACTCTGTCTGTTCGTTCCATAGTTTCTGGTAAGGGATATTCAACGTATCTGCCAAATGAAGATATTTACTTTTTGTATAACGCAGGTCACCGGCCAAAACCATCCCTTCATGATTTCCCAAAAGGAAAGTCATGCGTCCGCCAGCCTCCGTCGCTTCCTTTTCCAATTTATAAAGCAACCAGTAAATAGGCAATACATCTTTCCCACGGTCGAATATATCGCCGATCACCACCAGATGATTCTTGCCGAACGACCAACGATAGTCCTTATCCACCACATTCCACTCTCTCAGAATAGAAGAGAAACACTCCCAGTTGGCATGGGGATCGGAAAGGACAATCATCTTCTCAGCCTGCTTGTTTTTCCATTCCGGACGTTTGATGCGATGTAGAGTAACCGGAAACAGCTTTTCTCCTTTATCGGAATAAACGTCAAACGAAAAACCTTTCGGTACTGCCGGATAGGTCTGGTCATTCAGATTGCCTGCCGTATCTACAGAAACCGACCGGAAACTACCGTCGGCATTATACAATAAATAAGGCCCGTCGGTAGATAATGATTCTACTTTTTCTTTATATTTCTTATCCGCACCCGACAGCTGCACAAAGCAGCTTGTCAGGAGAACGAATAATACTATAAATTTATATTGGAAAGATTTCATATATATCTATTTAATAATCAGGATTCTGTTGTGATGCGATATTTGGATTCGTATCGATTTCAAATTTAGGAATAGGAAGCACAACTTTATAATAATTCCGATCAAATTTCTTTGCTTCATCCGGCATTGAGAGATGTTTCGTACTGCTGATAGCAGATATCTTCACATCTTTACGCTCTATTGTCTGGTTATTACGTAAAGCATCATACAAACGGTGGCCTTCACCGTAGAACTCTTTACGACGCTCGTTCAATACACGTTCAAGTGAAAGCGTCTCATCTTTTACTGTCATTTCCGGATTTGCACGGTTCACGATCGGTTCAAGATACTTAACAGCTTTTACATTATTGCCCAATTTAACAGCCGCCTCAGCTGCATTCAGATAAAGTTCGGACATACGTAACAACGGTATATTGGCATCTGCCGGGTTTTCACCTTTCTGTGGCTGATACTTATTGATATAAGCTTTTGCCTTATAGATTTCGTACACCTTGTTACGAACATCATCCGGGTCCTCATTCAACAATCCGAAGAAAGAGCTGGTCAGGATCATATCCGAATATCCGCTGCGCCAACAAAGATATCCCATACTTTCTTTTCCCGGACTATCTACCGTCAGATTAACGATCTCGAAAAATACTTCACCGGGATCGGAAGCACTACGTTCATCTCCCCAGGCTGTGGGATATTCTTCGTTACTCCACAGGTGATATTTATACTTGGCTGCACCGGCTATAGCCTCTTCAGCCACTTTCAAAGCATTTTCATTATCCCCCTTGTACAGGTAAGCACGGCTCAACAAAGTCATTGCACCCCAACGATTCATCTTTCCGAAATTAAACTCCGGACTGAGTTGTGGAATGGCATCATTCAGGTCTTTAATGATAGCGTCAAAACATTCGGCTACAGTGTTACGGGATGGCTTACTATCGATCTGACGAACATCCTGCACGATACATGCCCCCCAGGAAGCACCGTTGTCCTTTGTATAGGGGTAACCATAAATACGAGTCAAATCAAACAAGGCCAGTGCTCTGATAGTCAGTGCCTGTCCGATTATATCACTGCGTTCTTCCTCGTTCTCTTCTGTTTCCGGGATATTTACGATCTCTTCCAGAATGATATTCGCATTACGGGTAAGCTCATAGGGAATCTGCCATAAGGTGGAAGGTGCATTGTCTTTCGTATACTTCAGCAAATAATAACTACCGGTACGCTTGGTTGCACCGTTAGCTTGTACATCATCGGCTGTTACATCGCCGTAATAAATGATACGTCCGGAGTAACCGTCCGAATTCTGCATGGCACTGTAGATGCCGTTCAACGCATACTGAAAATCCGACAAACGTTCGAGAGAACCTTCCGAGGGAATCTCTGTCGATGAGTCTAAATCTAGCCAACCGTCGCCACAGGAAGTTGCGAACAGGGTTAAAACACCGGATAATATATAATTTAATGCTTTCATTATATTGTACACTTTATGATTAGAAATTAACATTTAATCCAAAAGTAACCGAGCGTAATGGAGGAGTACCCCAAATGGCTGTACCACCACTAACTGCTTCCGGATCGTAATATTTATACTTCGCCCATGTCAGCAAATTATTGCCGGATACGTACAGACGAACCTTGTCGATACCGGCAGCACTTGTCCATGCTTTCGGTAAAGAATAGCCAAATGTCAGGTTTTTCAGACGGATAAAATTCGTACTGTGCAGGCGACGAGTCGTTGCATACGATTTCATAGAGACATCGCCATTCAGGATAAAGCGTTCGATATCCGTCTGATCGCCCGGATTCTGCCAACGGTCACGATAATAAATGGGGATATTGGCTTCGGGGTCATCGCCACCATGTTCCGTTTTCTGTGCCCAGTTATCATACGAATAACCTCCGAACTGATAAGAGAGCATAAAGTTCAGATCAAAACCCTTATAACGCAAGCTGTTAGAAAGACCTCCCTGCACTACAGGATCTGCATGTTTTGTAGCAATACGGTAAGCTTCACTGGGATCTTCAGTGATTGTCTTATCAAAGCTGCCGTCGGCGTTCTGCTTATTGGTATAGAACTGAGGAACACCGGTTTCAGGATTAATACCTGCAAATTCAATCAAATAGAAGGTACGATAAGGCATTCCTACTTTACGGATCTGTGAACCGCTGACAATTTCAGTCTGCACACCATCCAAACGAACGACCTTGTTCTTGTTATGCCCCAGGTTAAACGTTGTATTCCAACTGAAATTTTTATTGGAAATGTTCGTCGAATTAATTTCCAGTTCGACACCATGATTCTTCACCTCACCGATATTCATCAGAAACTTATCGAAACCGGTTGTCATAGACAGCGGACGATCCATCAGTAAGTTTTTAGTGCGGCGAGTATAGTATTCCAGTGTCACATTCAACCGGTTGAAGATACCGAAATCGAGTCCCAGGTTGAAGTTATGATTGGTTTCCCAGGAAAGGTCTTTATTTTCCAGTTGCGACTGCAGGATACCTGGCTGTTCCAGATAACCTTCTTTGATAGAACTCAAGCCCATATATCCGTAATAGTCAGAAGGAAGCGTACCATTCACACCATAAGAGGCTCTTACCTTCAAATCGGTCAGTTGATCTTTTAAATCTACCATGAAATCTTCGTCAATAACTCTCCATGCTCCGGAAACAGACCAGAAGCTACCCCAACGGTTCGAACTCGACAAACGGGAACTGCCATCCAGACGATAACTACCACCTAAATAATATTTATTCTTATAATCGTAGTTTATACGTGTCAGATAAGAAACCAGACGATATGCACGGCTATACCCTCCTACGGATTCCAGCTTCATACCGTTCTCCACATCATTCCTGTCATAACGGGCAAAGTTGGATGATTCGCCGGATAGATGGTCGCGGTCGAACATATCCGTTTCGTAACCGGCCAGTACATCCAGATGATGATTGTCGGCAATAGTTGTCTGATAGCTCAACGCATTTTCCCAGACCAGCTTCCGGTATTCGTAGAATACTTTCTTCATATCTCCGTTCAAATCATCACCGTTTGAGGTACGCGGGTCATACCAGCGATCGCCTTTCGACAAAGTATAATCGTAACTCAACGTCGTCTTGAATTTCAGATTATCTATAAATTCATACTGCGCATATACCGTATTAAATGCACGGGTAAGATGTTCACGACGATAGTCGTAAGTGGCCGATAGCAAAGGATTGCGATCGGCGATGCGAATTAATTCGCGGTTCCAACTACCGTCTTCGTTATAGACAGGGTCGGAAGGTGTAACAGCACTCTTGGATGTATAGAATGGAGAAGTATAAGAAGTTCCCTCGTCGTTCACATCCTGGTTTACATTCGCAAATAAAGCTTTTACACCCAAGCTGAACCGCTTGGTGGCCTGATAATCGATATTTACACGGCCGGTAATACGTTCCAGACCGGAATTCAAAGCAACACCTTCCTGTTTCAGATAACCCAAAGAACTATAATATTTGAATTTATCCGAACCTCCGGTAATAGACGCTTCATAAGTCTGATGACTACCCTTCTGGAACAGTACATCATCCCAGTCGATATATCCGCACCAGGGCTTCGGGGCATAATCGTCGATTTCACCGTCGGCATACTCACGGGCTTCTGCTTCCGTCATCTTTTTATGAACCATACCGTCGGCTACCAACCCGTCATAAATCAGATTGCGACGTTCTTCCCCACCCATTACTTCACGGTAATCCATGGCAAAGTCAGAGAAACCCCAGTCGGCTTTCAACGAAACCGAAGGTTTTCCTGTTTTTCCCTGCTTGGTTGTGATCAGGATCACACCGTTGGCTGCACGCGAACCATACAAGGAAGCTGCCGCAGCATCTTTTATAACAGTAATATTCTCTATATCCGATGTATTGATAGTTGACATAATATCCATACCTGCATCTGATCCTGTACTACTGATATTCCCGGAGTTTACCGGTACACCATCTATCACATACAGAGGAGAATTGGATGCATTGAAAGATCCCATACCACGAATATTAATGGAGGAAGAAGCCCCCGGCTGACCGGATGCCGACGAAATCTGTACTCCGGGAGCTGCACCCTGCAATACCTGAGAGAATGAAACGGCCGGAACATCTTTCACCTCCGACGTCTTTACCGTTGAAGCAGAACCGGCATAAGCTGATTTCTTATATGTTCCATACCCGGTAATAACCACCTCTTCCAGTTGCTGGTTTTCCGATTCCAATACAATTTTCAAAGGAGAATTTCCCGATACACGTACTTCTTTCGGACTATAGCCGACAAAAGAAACAACGAGCGTTACATTCTTTTCGTCTTCCACTTCCAACGCAAAGTTTCCGTCCATATCGGTTGTCGTACCATAAACAGTACCTTTCACGATTATATTTGCTCCGGGAACAGTTTCACCTGTCTCATCGAATACTTTTCCCTGCACCATCTTTTTTTGCTGAACAACAGCAGCGCTTACCATGTCGGTTGTATGGCGGATAGCCACCACTCCATTATGAATAGTATATGCCAGATTCGTTTTATCCAAACATTTATCGAGCACCTTATAGACATCTTCATTAACAACATCCACCTTGTTCACTTTCACATTCTGCACATCGGGAGTGCTGTATACGAAGGTAAAATCGGTCTGTTTTTGCAACTCCCAGATCACATCCCGTAAGGTTGCATTACTGAAAGCGACAGTCACAGTCGCACTAGGTATCGCCGAACGGGCCGGAGCTTGTGCAAGCCCGGTTGTCAGAAATAAACAGACCAAACCGGATATGCAGAGGATTCTCTTTCCACTGCCTTCTCGGAAGTTCTCTTTGCCTTTTCTCATAACAATAAATTTTAAATTAGACCTTATGCTATTTTGTTTTTAATCAATAGATAGTGATGTTTCGTTTCTCCACTTTCGTCTTTACTTTGCCTGTAGCCCTCAACAGTTCCAGGAAAGGGTCGATTTCTTCATACCGGTTCAGGTTACATCCAAACCGAAGATTCTTCACATTTTCATTACCATAAATGACATTCACATCGTACCAGCGTGATAAAGCAGTCATAATATCTTCAAGCCGTTCGTCTTTGAAATAGATCTTTCCATGTATCCACGAGGTGTAAAGAGATACATCTACCTGCCGGACTACCAGTTCGTGCGACTCATTATCGAGTTCCGCCTGCTGTGACGGTTTTAAATCTATACTTCCCCCTTCCTTCGTATGAATACGAACAGAGCCGGTCACCAGTGTCGTTTGTATACAATGGTCGTCCGGATAAGCTGACACATTAAACATTGTACCTAACACGCGTACATCTATACCTTTTGTTTTTACGATGAAAGGAGATCTGCTTTTACTGACTTCGAAAAAGGCTTCGCCCGTCAGTTCCACTTCGCGGGAATCACCGGAAAAATGAACCGGATAACGCAATGAACTCATTGCATTCAGATGAACCAGGCTACCATCGCTCAGCCGGAGTTTATATTCTCCTCCACGCGGAATATCTATTTTATTATAGACTACTACTTCTTTGGCAACGACATCAGTCTCTTTCTTATTATAGGCCAGTTCTGCATCATTTACATTGATCTGTATACCGGATTCCTTGAGTTCGTCCCGGGATTCGGCATCGAGCCCGACCACCGTCCCATCACCGAGAGTTAATACCGCCTTGCTCTCACCCGGAGTTATATGCATAGTCTCAGCCAAAACCGGTTCCGGGAAAGTCCGCCCCTCGTCACGGGTAAAATGCCAGGTAAGGATTCCTGCGGCCAACGGAAGAAGGAAGATGGCAGCATACTGACAAATAGCCAGATAGAGTTTTTTGCGGCGTGTCACACGGATACGCTTCTGTACCTGTTCCCAACCAACTGCCTTATCATATTTTTCTGCCCGCCGGAAATGTGCATACAAGTTTTCCTTCCGGCACATCGACTCGAATAAACGGAGATTATGCTCAGAGGCATTTTTCCACCGTTCCAGCTCCTGCGCTTCTTCTTCAGACAGTGAGTTTGTTACTGATTTAGCTATTAATGCTGCAATATAGAAATCTTGTTCCAACATTCCTGTGATCTTTTATTAAGTAAAACAGGCGAAGTTAAAAACAGGGTGAATGGCATTGAATATTTTTTTAACCGGGCTAGAGAAATAGTACGTAATAGTAGTATTCTTTGAGGAAAGAACGGAGTTTCTTATAGGCTCCTTTCTTTAGTGTATGTACGGTTTCTTTGGAGACGGACAGTTTCTCAGCAATCTCTGCATTCGAGTTGTTTTCCAGGGCCAACCGTATAATATTACGGCTTTGTGAAGGCAGTTTATCCACTGCTTCCATTACAACGCGGTGCATTTCTTCTTCTATCAGATAGTCATGGAAAGTCGATTCTTCCATACGCGCAGCTGTTGTTTCTTTATATCCTGACACCACCTGGCGATGCTCCAGTTCGTTCAAACAGGAATTGCGGGCACAGGTGTACATAAACGACCGGACCTGATAAATAAACTGAAAGTCATTTTGCTTCTGCCAAAGCCTGACAAAGCATTCCTGCACAATATCCGACGCTAATTCCTCGTCTTCCACATAGCGTTCCGCAAAGACACACAAAGGTACATAGTAGCGGTCAAACAGATTTCGAAAAACCTGTTCATCAGTTAAATTTATTTTCTCGTCATTGCTCACACTCTTTTTATAATCGCCGGATATCTAACACTTTACTATTTTTGGGTGCTTAAAGTTACATAAAATTATATATTTCACAAGAAAGCCCCGGAAATTTGAAACTTCCGGGGCCTTTTTTGTGTCTGTGTTCCTCCTTCGCAGGAGTACTGGCAGAAGAACTTTATTTTATTACTTTAGTATTAAACTGTCACTTGTTCGCCCTCGCGGGGTAATTGGCCGATGACCGCGTGACAGATTATTTTTGATTAAAAAAATTTCTTATTTTACGATTGCTTTAACAGCAGCTTCACCTTCCACAGCAACTACAACTACACCAGCAGGAGCAGCGATTTCTGCGTTGTCAGAAGAAAGAACTGTGTTAGCAATTGTCTGACCAAGAACGTTGCTGATAGCAACAGTCTTACCGGCAGCACCCTTGATAGTTACGATTCCGTTACCAGCAATTACTGAAACTTCAGATGTTGAGACACCTTCATTAGATGTTGCGAATTCTTCAGTCGGTTCGATGTTGAAGATTTCAGCGTCACGGATAGCATCTGTATAAGTTTCCATTGCAGCTACAACAGGAACACCATTCTTAATAGCAACCCATTTACCTGTTCCATCTGACGGGATCTTATGATCACCTGCTGATTCGATCAAGAAGTCACAAGCATCTGCATTAACCAAACGGAATGCGAATACCGGATTCTTAATACCGTTAGGTCTTGCTGTTGTTACCTTGTTATGGTCATTATTACCTAAGAAGATAGAGTCTTTTGCAGCAGTGCTAGCTTTACCATTACGGAAGATCACCAATGTATCACCGATATGTTTAGCATCTACAAATGCCAAACGAGTGTACTTAGTATTCCATACATAATTATTATCACCAGCAGCAACAGAGTCTTCTGCATTGATCAGGTAACGACCTGTGATGCTAGCCGGAGTAATAGTTGTGTGAGGACAAGCCAGAGAGTCTGCCAATGTAGCATGTTTGTGAGTTGATGTAGCGTTACACCAAACTGTATCAGCCTTAACAATCTGCGGATTCATTACTAACATATACTGAGGCATGTTAGTGTTTCCACGTACATAAGCTGTATCAACGAACATCGCTGATTTAGCATCTACACCCTTACCTTCAAGACCCAGGAAGTTAATATTCTTACCTGCTGAATATTTGCTTGTTGCATCTTCATACAGATATTCTTTAGCAGCACTGTTTACTGTATAGATCTTACCGTTCTGAACTGTCATATCCAGGAAGCCATCATCAGCCTTTGATACGCCCAGACGACGATACAACGGAGTGTTATCTTCAACTACAGCGAAAGTAGCGATACGTTTTTCAGGAGTGAAATAACAAGATTCTTCTACAGTAAATGCCATTGAAGCGTCACGTACACCTACACGATTCCAGTCGCTATTTACATAGAATTTCTTATCGTCTACATAACGTGAAACTTGCTGCAATGCATAGTAACAAGTAGTGTCACCTTCTTCAGAAACCAATTCGTTATTTTCTTTCAGAACAAAGTAAGAAGGAGTAATACCGCTAGTTTCGTGAGTGATTACATAAGATTTACCATCTTTACCAACTGTTACATAATAACTACCAGTAGTCAACAATGTTTCGTTATGAACACGCAGTGCATAAGCTGCTTTATAAAGCTGTACAGCACCTGCTTTTGTGCTTGCATAACCGAATTCAGTATCTTCAGAAGCAGGAACAAATTCGATGAATGTCTTACCACCCTTCAGGTCTACATA
The DNA here is from genome assembly GCF_023369805.1 of Parabacteroides leei. NCBI lineage: Bacteria > Pseudomonadati > Bacteroidota > Bacteroidia > Bacteroidales > Tannerellaceae > Parabacteroides > Parabacteroides leei. Next base: position 115,187 of record NZ_JAMBQG010000014.1, on the reverse strand, counting down.
AACAGAAGAGTCACCCTTGAAGCTTACATAGTTACCCAATTCCATACCTGACAGATAATCCAAGTTGTAGAATTTTTCGTAGTCTAATGCTTTTTCAAACTTCTTGTAACCAAGGTATTTGTCTGATGTATATTTGTCAGCAACCTTAGTATAAGCCAATGTATCAATTACAGAAGTATTAGCAAATGCACCTACCTGAGCAAATACATTGTCACCAGCTTTGTACAATTGGACATTATTATAACGAACACCAAATTCACGGTTTGTGATAGTTACAGTCTGAATTCCAGCTACGCCTTCGTTCTGTTCAACAACCCACTGAGTACGTGGCATGTGATTGAAGTCCTGAGCTTTACCAAAACGCTGAGTTGTTTCTTCGTTTTCATAAGCTTTCCAGTTATCACCACAATAAGTAGCTACACGATATTTACCATTGTCATCTATTCTTGATTTCAGATCTGTTACCAGATTGAAGAAATAAACACCGGAAGCCAAAGTTGTACGTTCGTAGTTTGAATTTCCACCCAAGTAGATACGAGTGTTGATAGTTGTAGCAGATGTAGATGTGTTCGTTTTATCAGCTACACCTACTGTCACTTCACGGTGATCCTTAGCCAAAATAGCCAATTTAACCTGCTGACCAGCATATTCCGGTTTAGCTTTAGCTGTTGCAACTTCTGTATTAGTTATATCAGCATATGCTTTGTCAGTAAATGGATAAATGTAAGAAGCCGGTTCAATCATCAAAGAATCCTGAGTAGGATAATAAGTGAACTTGAAGCTATAACGACCATTGAAGTCTTCTTGTAAACGTGCATCAACCAACTGTTTTTTAGAGTTTTTCAATGCAGAATTAAATGTACCGACAGCAAATGCCAACTGATACTTATCAGAAGATACAGTTGTCAAATAAGTAGTATCTACACGCAGATATGTAGTCTTGCTTGCATCTGTTTTATTGATATTTGAAGCCAAAGATACATAATCAGCAGAAGCACCAACATATTCTGCAGCTTTTTCTACAGCAGCATCAATAACTTCAGCCACAGCTGTTTTTGCATTAGCAGCATCATGAATAGCTGTTACAGCATCATTTTCTTCTGTAGAATAATAAGATTGTTTTGTTGCATTAATAGCGGCAAGAACCTGTGCTTTATCACCATTATAGCTAGAAACTGCAGAACCTACAGTTGTTGCAATTGTATTTGCTCCTGTTGCAGCCAACTTAGCATCTTCAAAAGAACGAACTACAGCTAAAACTGCTTCAGGCGTTGGTTTTACAAAACCAGGACCAGCAACCAATGCTTTCATAGCCTTTTGAACTGCCTTCATTTCGTCGGTTGTAGCAGATGAAGCACCTACGGTAACTGCTTCTACAGCAGCATCGTAATCAGCTTTTGAATTAACGCCAGTCAATGCTTTAACTTTAGTATTAATTGCCTGAACATCTGTCAGATTAGAAGCAGCCGCTGCTGCTGCAGCATCATAATCTGCTAATGTAGCTTTTGCTGCAGTTTGAGCTGTTCCTATCGCAAAAGGAGCACCACAATCAGCTTCAGCCACTAAAGCAACCTTATCTATTAACTCCTTAAATATAACCTGATCTACAGCTGGTAAAGATATAGCTTTGATACCAATGACAAAATTTGCAAAGTCAACACTAGCTAATTTATCAATCTCAGCATCAATCAAATCTCTGATAGCCTTCTTTTGATCTGCACTAGTTTTTTTTGCAACATATTCATCTTCCATTCCTTGGATAGCCGTTTTTGCAGCAGTCAAGCTATAACCGGCTTCTGCAACTAAGCCTTTTGCATCATTTTTCAAAGAAGCTGTTGTAACAGAAGCTCCATCCACAGCATCAACAAATTCAGCATAAGTTGCAGCAGTTAAAGCGTTAATAGCAGTCTGTTGCAGCACTGCATAATCATATTCATGAGTCGCTGCAGTTTGAGCTGAAGTATATTTACCAACAGCAGTAGTAGCTTTGGTTTTTGCTTCAGCAACTGTACTTCCTTTAGCAGCCTCTGTTGCGATTGTATATACAATCTCTTTTTGAGCAGCTGTATAGCTAGGAATAATTGTTGCAATAATGGCATCTGCAACTCCAGAAGGAGTATTTACATTCTTTGCAGCTTGAGCAGCAGCTTGCGCAGCTTTAGCTACAACACTTTCACCAAGAGCCGTTACTGCTGTGTACTCTTTTAACCAAATGTTCTCAACACCATTCAACTGATCGCGAGTGAAGCCTAACTTCATCTTGCCATCTATCGGCTGGATACCCAACATAGAGTTCAAAGCATCAACCCCTAAAACAACTTCCTCTGCCTGATATGCATCAACAGTAAAAGAACTTGAAGGAGTTGTTGTCTTTGCATACACTTTCTTTGCAGAAATCGCACCTCCGTTATTTTCCAAAACCAAAGCAGAGTCCTTATGGAAATAAGACACTAAATCTTTAGCACCTTTGACAGAAGTACCAGTTCTCCATTTCCACAAAGAAACATTACCCATTGCATTTGTAGCATTTGTACCACCTAATTTTGCATCTTTTGTATCGAATGCAAGAGGAAGACCTGTTGCTTTGTTGATGAATGTATAAGAAACACCACCTTCACCATCATCTTCAGATACAATCGTCCATAAAGAAGACATCAAGTCTGCTTCATCAGCAGCAACCATCTTTAATGCCATAGTACCATTGCTCTGTTCCTGCATAACCAGAACATTAGCGCCTGAAGTCAATTGATAGGACACACCATTAACAACTGTTTCTGCCTGAGTACCGACACCGACACTCTTCACATAACTGTTGTAAGGAACAACAGCACCCACAGTTCCAACGGCACCCGCCAGCAGGACGCTGGCAACAAGCGTAGAAAACTTTTTGTTCATAATTCTAAATTTAATATTAATACTAATGTTAATGAAAACTTCTTTGTACACGTTCTATAGCTGTAATGACTAGCTAAAACGTTCCTTTTTTCTAGTCATTCTTTCCGGGTTCGTGGCCAGAACGCCCTATTTCGTACAAACTTTGCTATTCGGTTGATAAGAAAGCATATAGAGAGGGAAAATATTTTTACAAAATGATTGCAGAAACAAAACTTATATCTAAATTTGTAGACTAGAAAAAAGGAACGTTATTTCTAGTCATTCCGATTTGTTCGTAATACTCACCATAAAAGTAATTTAAATCACTTTTCCTTATATATAATGTACCCGCGTACATCTTATATATGTATTTTTTTGATATCTCATTTCCAGCACCTTACGAACACCCGATTCACCGATTTTCAAACTTCCCCCAAAATTCACCTGAAAAGCAGGTTCTTTTCTCTCTTTCCAGCCATCTGTCGGCTACTACTACGGAGGCAATTTAAACGATCCGGCATCTGCCGACAATCACCTGCGGGGTAAAGGGGAATACATGCCGAACTAATCTTTGTTCGACACAGGTCAAACAACTGTTCGACGAGTGTCAGACAGCTGTCCCATTCGGGTCGAACAGCTGTCCCACCCCTGTCAAACAAATATTAAGTGAGGAGTCAGCAAGAACAGGAAGCACATAAAGGAGATGAGAAGGAAGGAGAACAACAACAATACAAAGGTAATTGGCACTTACCCATTTGCCGATAGATTGTCATCATTATCCATAAACAACACCTTCTTCAGCTTCTGATACAGGAAGGACAGGACAAGCAGGATAACCCCCAGCATGATAAAGACAATGATCTTTCCGACCGTAGGCAGCAACCACAAATCGACAATGACCAGCTTCAGAAGAACAACGCCAAAGACAGCCAGGCTAATCATACGCAGAATCTTCAGATGCAAACGCATACCAAACGACATTTGAATAAAGCCCGCAATACTCAGGGTAATGGAAAGGGCTGCACTCGATTCATTCTGTAAACCGGAAAGATACAATATATTATGCACAGCAACTGCCCATAGTATAGTTGAAGCAATTGCAATAAACGAAGTCATCGGGTTCGCCCTTTTCTGACGGAAATCGAAAGAACGGTAATACCATTTTCCAAGAAGAAACAGATGGATCACTACAATAACGAGGGATGTCCACTGCAAAATAAACAGGGAAGAATCACCATACTCGTTGGCAACCCGCGAAAGCTGGATAAACAGACAGCCGGAAAGCCCCGCTGCCACCGCGTAAACAACAGAGAATCGCTCCATCGGAAAACGCTTCCTCAACCCTATCAACAGTAATAATAGGGTAAAGCCTGTAAAGGCCAGACAAGAACAACAACTCAACGGCCAGTACGCTATATTACGGTAGAAATCTACAATAAACGAAAGATATACCACACTACAGGCAACCAGTAACGAAATCACACTAAAAGGAATATATTTCAGGCTTGTCGCCCCGGCAAACAGTTCTTTCTCCCGTTCCATCAACCAGGCAAACAAGCCAAAGGCCAACCCGGTAAAGATCCCGGTAGCAAATGTACCGTTCAGCAACAAAGGCTGAACAAGACCTTCCGATAAGGCATTCTCCACATCGATCAGGAAAGAAATGATTGTCAGGAAAAGAAGAGCTAAAGCAAAATACTCATAAACAGTCTGCCGGAACTTTGTGAAAAACCACAGGACAGCAACCATTTCGGTAGCCCAAAGCAGCGTAATGAAACTACCTTCCAACTGAATAGGTGTGCTTATCGAAATAAAGGTCAGAAACATACCTGTCAATGCGGTAAACAGATAACCCGTATCCGACTTTCTCCGACGTATGGCAAAAGCAAGACATGCATTAACCAAAGCAATAAACAGGGTGAATGCACCTTTGATATTATAAGGCAACTGCAACTCATGGAGATACCATAAAGCAAAATAAAGATAGATGAAATTATTCAATACTACAATCATCATCAACGGCTGATTCGCTTTCTTATTATCCGTACGCAACACAGAAACGACAGGCAGCAGGAATATCAGATAAAACAAGGTGGAGAAAAGCAACAGATGGATCAATTGTCCGCTTCCGGCAATATCCAGGTCAGCCACCAGTGAATATCCCAGCATGATCACATAAGTAGCCACAAAGCCGATAACAGGTAACTCACCCCATTTCTTATACAGCGACAAACCGAACATACCCAGATTCAAAATTGTCAGATAAATAAACAGAACCAGGTAGTTTCCCATCCCGTTACTGACCAGGAAAGGAGCGATAAAGCCACCCACCAAACCTATAATAGCCAATTCGCGCCGGTTGTAAATTACCGAAAGCAGGGACATCAACACCGTCAGTACCACCAATATAACAAACGCAACAGTCTGGCTGAACAAACCATAATAATGATAAGCCATCGCCACCGTTACATAAAAAATAGCAAAAGCGCCACCCGCCAGCAGGGAACTGAATGTGCGGTAGGTGTTCTTCAGCCTTTGCGACACCACCAACAAGCCACCGCCGACCACAAAGCCCAGGATTGTACGGAATACTTCATTTATCCAATCCTTATCGATCGCATATTTAACAAACAATCCCATACCGACCACAAGGACAAGGATACCTATCTTTCCGAATAAATTCTCTCCGATGTATTTCTCGTAATCGACTTTCTTTTTCTCTTTGACGAGGCCGAACGGCTGGATCAGGGGTTGGATTTCTACCTCGTCCGACTTTTCCACAGAAACCGTAACAGGTTCTTCTGCAATATTTTGTACCGGTTCTTCTATTACTACCTCTTTCGGAATATCCTCCGTTATGATAGTCGTACTTGTTCCCGATTGCCGTTTTATCTCTTCCAACTGAGATTCCACAAACTTCTTCAGACTGTAAATATCTTTCCGGAGAGCATCTGCATGAGCATTCATCTTACTTATATGAGAATATAGGCTGACCCACACGACAACGATCAGTACGACTAGTAGAAATTCCATAACGTTATATTTAAAGATCGCAACTAAGATACGGATTTATTTGGATTACAGGCAATCAATAATCGCCCTTTGCTTTTCAAAAAATAAGATACGCTGTTTCTCCCCACTGACAGAGATCATCGTCGACGATTTCAATAGCGCCTGCATCCAGTTATAAAATATCCCGTACGCCTTCTCGTCCAGTGAAATAACCGAATTCAAGATAAAAGCACGGATCATACTGATACGCAAGCTCTTGGTTTCCAGATAACTGTAACTGGCATTAAAATTAATATTGGATATATAGAGTTGTATCGGATTACCGGTATCACTATACGTTCCCCTCGAAGCAAGAATCTCCAACTTATTAAGAAAATGCAGTAATTCTTGTTTTATCGAATGGACATCCTCCATATCGATCAGACGGATACTGCTGTAATACTGGAGATCATTTACTATATACTGGAAGATCAAAGGGTCCCATATATAAGTAGTATTCTTTATATGTTTGGATTCGATGGCTGTTACCCGCTGGACTTCCAACAATTTCTCTGCTGATTCAATATCCCGGAAATGGACACTCCTATCCGAATGGCCATACTGGTTATACCATTTAAACAAATAAAAACGGGTGATATGTGTATAATCGAGCAAAAAAATAGTTGGCAGAACGTTTATACATTCCACATTACAGGAGGCCGGATCTTCCCGTGCTTCCTTCAGTCGTTCGTTGTACAGTCCCCACATCTTGTAATCGTCTTCGATCGGATCGACATACTCCACCAGACTCAACTGGTAAGGACGACTTTTAGCCGAGTTTGTTCCGACCAGATTATCCAACGAGAGTCCTAGTTTATTGGAGATCGCCGCAATCTCCGAGAAGGAGAAAGCTACATCGCCCCTCATACGACGATAAACAGCCTCTCTCTCCAGGCTCAGTAATTCAACCAATGTGTTGGTTAAGGTTGCTTTGTGCGGTATCTTCTCTCTGATTGCGCCAACGAATTTTTCATGAATCAGGTTTTTACTCATAACAACAATTTTAATGATCGTCAATAGACAAAAATAATAAAAATAAAGATACGGTTCCTATCCGTTGCAATTTTGACTACTTTTGTACGTATTTACAAATAATCAATAATATGCATGATCTTTGCTGTATAGGGCACATCACGTTAGACAAGATAGTGACCCCTAAAAATACTGTACACATGGCGGGAGGAACCGCATTTTACTTCTCGCATGCAATCAAACATTTCAACGATATAGATTACACATTGATAACCGCGCTTGCAGAATCTGAAATGAAGGAGGTCGACAGACTGCGGTCTGAAGGAATCGACGTCGCGGTAATGCCCAGTAAACATTCCGTTTATTTTGAAAACATCTATGGAGAGAATCAGGATAACCGTACACAACGGGTATTGGCTAAAGCCGATCCCTTCACCATCGATTACCTGAAAGATGTGGAAGCAAAAATATTCCACCTGGGCAGCTTGTTGGCAGACGACTTTTCATTGGATATAGTAAAATACATGGCCAACAAAGGATTTGTCTCGGCCGACTCGCAAGGTTATCTACGGGAAGTAAGGGATAAAAATGTATACGCCACCGACTGGGTCGGGAAAGAGGAAGCACTGAAATATATCCATTTCCTGAAAGCCAATGAACTTGAGATGGTAGCACTGACCGGATACGCAGATGTTGCCAGTGCTGCTAAACAGTTATATACCTGGGGAGTAAAAGAGGTATTGATCACTTTAGGCAGTCTGGGATCTGTCATTTATGACGGACAGGCATTCCATAAGATACCGGCTTATAAGCCGAAAGAAATTGTCGATGCCACCGGCTGTGGCGACACTTACATGACCGGCTACCTGTATCAGCGTGCCAAAGGTGCCGGGATAGAAGAAGCAGGGTGCTTCGCAGCTGCCATGTCGACCATTAAGATCGAAGCATCAGGTCCTTTCAATGGAACCAAGGAAGATGTCATCCGTTGCATGGAGACGGCAGAACAACGTTTGCCGGAAATTTAAATTTAGCAAAAGGTGAAACCTTTTCAATTAATAATTAATAATGAATAATTGGGCTTCGCGCTCGGATGTTAGAAATAATTGAGCTATTATAGCAAGATATGAGCTTATGTGCCCACCGGCTAACTGTCCTTAATAAGGCAGGCTTAGTTACAGGTTCATTTGCCGTCAGTTTTAACTGACGGATTAGTAAATGCTCTCTCTCATTGGACTTTAGTCCCATTTTAAATACACACTCTCTGTTAAGAGAAATGTGGCTAAAGCCAAAAAAGGAGAAACAACTTGTAATCCGTCAGCTAAAGCAGACGGCAAATGAACCTGTAATGGCGAAGTCTCTTTGATAAGGGGATAGCTTCAATGATTGCTCAAAACTGACAAATACCGAATCATTTAAAAGCTTTACTGAACGTAGTCATCAACAAGATACATAGACCTAAAAGACCTACCACCATATAGGCATATTCCATATTGAATGCCTGCGAAATAGCGCCAATCAAGAGCGGAGCGATCAGTGAACCTATAAAGCTGATACTCGACAGAATAGTCAGAGCAATACCGACCGGTGTTTTGGACTTTGCACCGACCAAGCTATAAATTGTAGGCACCATACTGGAAATACCCAATCCTACCAACATGAAACCGAAAGAGTTTACGATCACCTTCAATACCATCGAATCAAAAGAACTTCCCAGTAGGGCCGATATAAAGAACCCAAGAAAAATAAAAGCACCGGACAACTGCAATACCCGCTGTTTACCTAATATCCGGTACGCATAATTAGCCAGGAAACGTCCTACGGTCATCATCACCATAAATACCAGGAATCCGATCTGCAACGATTTCGGTACCTGTAATACCGACTCAAAGTACACACCACTCCAGTCAAACATTGCACTTTCCACGATCAAGGCAAATAAACCTACCAAACCGAGTTTGATAAGCAGCATCTCCGGGCGTTTTATATATTGCCATTTCTCTGACTTATCTTCTTTTACAACTTCTCCTCCGGCCTTCACCTGCTCCGTATCTTCCTGCAGGTACCCCCTGCTAAACATCGTTATAAAAAGAATTATCACGGCAATCATCGTAAAATGCCAGAAAGGAGTAATACCGGAAACGATCATAATAAAACCTATCAGGGCTCCCAGACAGGCTGCCAGACTCCATCCTCCGTGAAAAGAAGCCATGATCGTCCGCCCATAAAGACGTTCGATCCCGATCCCCTGCGTATTCAACGAGATATCGCATAAATTCCAGAATACGCCAAAAGAGAACAGACATGCTCCCAACATATAGATATTCACGGCAGACCCGATAGCAAACAGGGAAACGGCATATCCCATAATACTCACCTGCACCATGATACGGCTTCCCAGTTTCGACACCAGGTAACCCGCCAATGGAATGGCTATGAATTTTCCAACCGGGATCATAAACAACACCATTCCCCAATAGAGCGCATCATTGACTGTGAATAGTTCTTTAATATCGGGAATACGACTCGCCCAACTGGAGAAACAAAGCCCCTGGGCAAGAAAAAAGGAAAGAACAGCATAACGTATATGTTCCTTCGGATAAGTAGCGAGGTTATTAAGATTCATTTTGTCAAATGTTTTGAACAAATAAAAATAGGTATATTTTCTTTATCCCGGTAATCTTTCCGATAAAAAACAATAAACCAGTTATCAATCCCCTCTCAAGCCCGGTTGATTAAAATATTATTTTATTGGAAGAAAATCAAGGTGTGAAATAGGAAAAACCAGATTTATGCATATCTTTATCACCAATTTGATCATACATTTATGAAAGGCGAATCCGAGATACATTCTTTCAATCAGCTATTTACTGATTATAAAAGTCGTTTTGTCCATTTTGCCAATACATACGTAGGCGATAATATGATTGCAGAAGATATTGCAATCGAAAGCCTGATGTATTATTGGGAAAACAGGAAAAAGATTGCGACTGACTCCAATGTGCCGGCTTATATCCTTACTATCATCAAACATAAATGTTTGAATTACCTTCAACGTCTGCGCACACGTGAAGAAATTGTCGAATATTTAAAGAACTGCGATGTTTGGGAATTAAATCTGCGGATTGCAACCCTTGAAGCCTGCAATCCGGAAAAGCTGTTTTCCGATGAATTACAGTCTTTGGTAGAAAAAGCCTTAAAAACACTGCCAGAACAGACCCGCGACATCTTTATCCGCAGTCGCTATAATAGCCAAAGCCACAAAGAAATAGCGGAAGCATTGGGTATCTCGACGAAAAGTGTCGAATTCCATATCACTAAAGCTTTAAAAATTCTACGCATAACATTGAAGGATTATTTCCCTCTACTGGCTTTCTTGCCAAGATTTTTAAACTAAGCCTCTTTCCTGAGAAAAACTTTTTTGAAAAAAGTGCCATTTTCCGTTAGGGATGTTTTTTCCTTATTTGCTATATAAGCAGAAACGGAAAAAATGGAAAAAGAAATACTATATAAGTTTTTTGACGGAAAAGCTTCCCGGGAAGAAAAAGAAGCGATCCGTATATGGCTGGAAACTTCGGAGGAAAACGAACAGGAACTATTCAGGGAGCGTGAGTTTTTCGACGCAATGATTCTGTCGGGAGATACCGGAAAGACTACGAAAGAAAAGAAATCCCGTCCTTTCTATCTGACAGCAATATTGGAAATGGTAAAACTAGCTGCCGTATTAGCGATAGCGATTACCTGTGGTACTTATGCTTATAAATCAGAGATAAAAAAGATCCGTCAGGCAATGAATACAATCACCGTTCCTGCCGGTCAACGCGTAAACCTGACCTTACCCGACGGGACAAATGTCTGGCTGAACGCCTGCTCGGAAATGAAATATCCCGCTGCATTCACCGGAGATAAAAGAGAGATCACACTGAACGGAGAAGCTTATTTTGAAGTTACCCATAACGCGGATAAACCATTCCTTGTGCAAACAAATAAATGTAACATAGAAGTATTAGGTACAAAATTCAATGTAGAAGCATATAACGACTCGAAAGACTTTTGTACTTCTTTACTCGAAGGTTCCGTCAAGATCGTCGAGAGAGAGAAACCATCCGACAACCTGATATTAACACCCAATCAGCAAGCGACTCTGGTAAACGGTCATTTATCATCGGAACCTATTGCCGATTTCGATCTTTTCCGTTGGAAAGAAGGACTTATATGCTTTAGAAATATGCATTTCAAGGAATTAATGACCCGTTTTGAGAAATGTTATGGTATACATATTATTATAGAGAATACCAATCTGGCCGATTATGTTTGCAGCGGCAAATTCCGTATATCCGATGGTATAGATAAAGCATTGAGCATCTTACAAAAAGATGCCCAATATACATTTATACGAAGCAAAGACGACTCGGCTATTTATATAAAATGATGTTTAACCCTAAAAAAGAGAGCCTATGTAAAATTGAAAGTTAACCTTTAATTAAAATGCCGACAAGTGTGGGGACACTTACCGGCATAGAATTAACACAATTATCTAACTGTATTAATAAACTTGATTTCCAAAGATATGAATAAAAAATCTTTGTCGGTGTCTTATTCTGCAAAAAGACCTCGATGTAAACAATTTTTTAGAGTCATGAAAATAACCACTTTGTTATTATTCGTGTTCATGTTCTGCCTGTACGCAGAAAATTCCAGTTCACAGAATGTAAACGTTACTATCAAAAGAAGTAATACCGAATTGGAAAACGTATTGAACGAGATTGAAAAACAAACCGATTATCTGTTCATTTATAACAAGCATGTAAATGTAAACAGAAAAGTGTCTGTCAACCTGAAAAAAGCATCTCTGGATGATGTATTGGCTAATCTGTTTGAAAAGACAGATGTGAAATACTCCATCGACGGATCGTATATCATATTGTCTGTCGGTAGAACAACAACTGCTATACCTTCGTCAGCACAACAAAGTAAAACAATCAGCGGAGTCGTCACGGATAGTAACGGTGAACCTGTTATAGGAGCCAATGTTGTCGAGAAAAGTTCAAGATCAGTAGGGACAGTGACCGATACCGAGGGTAAATTCACTTTAAACCTGGACCGTCCTTCCGGTACGTTGTTCGTTTCTTATATCGGTTATTTGACGAAAGAAGTACCGGTAGGCAGCCAGTCTTTCCTGAAAATAATTCTATCGGAGGATACCCAGAGCCTGGATGAAGTAGTTGTTATCGGCTATGGTTCCGTGAAGAAAAGCGACCTGACAGGAGCCGTCGGCTCTATCCAGGTGGATAAGATGCAAGGGATCAGTATCAAATCGGTAGATCAGATGTTACAAGGACGTACATCAGGCCTGTATATGGTACAAAATTCCGGGATGCCGGGCGCCAGTTCCACAGTACGTATCCGTGGCGGCAACTCTATCTCCGGAGGAAACGAGCCTTTATATATCATCGACGGTATGCCGGTTTATCCAAGTGCCAGTTCGAGCCAAACGGCATTAAGCCCTTTAAACTCTATTCCGACATCTGATATTGAATCGATTGAAGTTTTAAAGGATGCCTCTTCCACAGCAATCTATGGTTCACGCGGTGCCAATGGTGTAATTATCGTAACGACAAAGAAAGGTAAGAGCGGCAAAACATCCGTTGCCTTCGACGCTTACTGGGGCATTCAGAATATTTATAAAAAATACGACCTGCTGGACTCCCGTTCATTTGAACAACTGGCCAATGAAGCTTTGGTCAATTCAGGAGGTGACGCGATTTATGATGAAAGCCTGAATCCGGCAACAACCGATTGGCAGAAACTGACGTCCAACGATAATGCACTGACACAGAATTACCAGTTGAGTATCTCCGGAGGAAATGAAAAGACAACTTTCCTGACATCTTTCAATTATTTTGACCAGGAAGGTGTCATCAAGTCTACTGAGATGAAGAAATATGCTTTCAGGGCAAATATCGATCACAAAATATCTTCGACTATCAATTTAGGATTGAGTCTGACAATGACGAAAGTAGACAACAATCGTGTTGGTAACTCGGTTTTGGAAACACGCCTGACAACACCTCCGAATTTACCTGTAAACCAGGCAGACGGCAGCTATACCTTTAGTGATAACAACGGTATTATCACGTTCGACAATCCGGTTGCCATAATCAATGAAAAAGTGGATTGGAATGCTAATTTCCGCACACTGAATAATGCATTTGTCGAATGGAATATTATTAAAGGTTTGAAGTTTAAATCCTCGATTGGTATCGACATCGATTATACAACAAACAAATACTATAATCCCCGCTCAGTTTATTCCGGTAGCCAGAAAGGAGGAGAAGCAAAGAAAACTTCCAACAATACGTACACCTGGATCAACGAGAACATACTGACTTACAATAATACATGGGGAATGCATTCATTCACCGGATTAGTCGGCTATACCCAGCAATCTTCCAGCTACGACGGTTTTAATGCCGGTGCTTATGGCTTTCTGAACGATAACTTACAAATGAATAATTTAGGATCCGGCACAACTTATTCCGCACCCGGTTCGAGTGTTACAAAATGGGCTTTGAACTCCTATCTGGCACGCGTTAATTATACATTGAATAATAAGTATTTGTTCACGGCCTCCATTCGTGCCGACGGTTCTTCCCGTTTCGGTAAAGATAACCGCTGGGGGTATTTCCCGTCTGCAGCCTTTGCATGGAGAGCTTCGGAAGAGCCGTTCATTAAGAATCTGAATGTGTTCAGTAATTTAAAGCCGAGAATAAGTTTTGGTATAACGGGAAATCAGGACGGAATCGGAACTTATCCTTCATATGCATTGTTGGGGTCAACCGGTTATGTAAGCGATAGTCAAAAAGTAACGGGCTACTATCCGTCACAAGTAGCCAACACGAACCTTAAATGGGAAACCACTTCGCAGTTCGATGCAGGTATCGATCTCGGCTTTTTCAATAACCGCCTGACCGTTACGATCGACGGCTATTACAAAAAGACACACGACTTGCTATTGAAAGTCAAAATCCCCGGATCTTCCGGCTTCTCTTCCGGCTTGAAAAATATCGGAGAGGTGGAAAACAAAGGTTTTGAACTATCCGTCAATGCAACTCCGGTAGAAGGAGCCTTTACCTGGAATACCAGTTTAAATCTTACTTACAACAAAAACAAAGTGTTGGATCTGGGAGATGTCTCTTTCATCTATCCGGACCAGCCCGGACAGGATGATACAGGGACACACCTGGGACGTATCGTACAGGTAGGACAGCCTCTGGGAACATTCTATGGATATGTATATGACGGACTGTTCAGTGAATCGGATGATATCAAAGGATCTGCCCAGCCAACAGCCAAACCTGGAGACATCCGTTTTAAGGATATCAGCGGACCGGATGGCGTTCCGGACGGCATAATCAACGACCTCGACCGCACCATTATCGGTTGTGCCCAGCCAAAGGTATTCGGAGGTTTCAATAATACATTCTCCTATAAGAACTTCGACTTAAATGTAAATACGATTTTCACTATTGGAAATGATGTATATAATGGAACAAGAGTCATGATGGAGAACATGCAGGGAGCGACCAACATGTTTGCTACGACGATGGATAGATGGACTCCTACAAATCAGAATGCAGCTTTTCCAAGACCTCTCCGTTCGAAAGCCGTCTTGCGCGTATCCGACCAATATGTAGAAAACGGTTCTTACTGGCGTTTCCAGAATATCACATTAGGGTATACCGTGCCGACTGAGTTCCTGGGCTTCACGAAGTATATAACCGGTTTGCGTGTTTATGCTTCTTTACAAAACTTCTTTACGATCACAAGCTATTCCGGTGATAACCCGGAAGTAAGTAAATACGGTCAGGATAACCTGGGAGCCGGGTATGATGCCTTCTCATATCCATTTGCAAAGTCAGTGTTGTTTGGTTTGAATATAAAATTCTAATTGAGTCTAAGTTATGAAAAAGATAGCATTTATAATCGTGAGCTCAATCATGATGAGTTCTTGTACAGATATGAATCTGATCCCGGAATCCAATCTCAGCCCCGAAAACTTCTTTAAATCGGAAGAAGACGCGACTGCAGCCGTATACGGAGCTTATTCTGTTTTTACGGATAACGACATTTACAATCAGTTCTGGGAAGTGCTGCAAAGCCAGGGTACGGACGATAGTGAATGGGGCGGCGGCCGTACCACCACCAATCTGGATAAAAATGCATTGGATAAGTTTGAGTTTGACGGGAATACGAATTTGGTTTATTCTGTCTGGATCAAACATTATATAGCAGTCAACCGCTCCAATTTCGCAATAGAGAACATTTCGAATATGGGGAGCGACCTGATCAAAGAAGAAGTGAGAAGCAGGCTTGTCGGAGAAGCTAAATTCCTGCGGGCTTTAGCTTACTTCAACTTAGTCCGCGTATATGGAGGAGTACCTCTGGTACTACAACAAACGACAAAACTGGACGGATTGGAAGTGGCAAGAAATACAACCGACCAATGTTATGAGCAGATCATAAAAGACTTACAGGAAGCCAAATCTGTTTTACCTTCTGTCGGTCAACTGCCCAGCGGTTATTTAGGACGTGCCACAAAAGGTTCCGCAGCCGCCTTACTGGCAAAAGTATATTTAACCCGCGAGGATTATCAGAATGTAGTGAAAGAGACAGAGGAAATAATGCAAATGGGATATAAACTCTGGGAAAACTACGCTGATAACTTTGATGTTGAAAAAGAAAACGGACAAGAGTCTATTTTCGAAATTCAGTATAAACGGAACACTCCGGGAGTGATAGGGAGTAATTACAACGGTTTTTACCGTCCTCCCTTTGTCAATATAAACGGCTGGGTAGGATACGGCGATAACCCTGTGACATCCGATCACTATAACTGTTATGAAGAAGGAGATCTACGGCGGGATATAAATGTTCGCCTTTACACCAAAGAAGAATATCCGAATATGTCTTCTAATTATGAATTTCCCTGTTATGTGAACAAATTCCAGGATCCATCTCCACTAGCCGTAAGATCACAGGGAGGAGAAAATAATTATCCGCTATTGCGTTACTCGGATGTCTACCTGATGCGTGCAGAAGCTTTAAACGCCATCAATCCATCTGATGCAGAGGCATATAATTGCCTGAACGTAGTACGCCGCCGGGCTTTCGGGTTTAACATGAATGAAACTTCGCCTATCGATATCAAGACAGGATTAAATAAGGAGGACTTTCTGGACACCATCCTTCTGGAGCGTCGCAGAGAGTTTGCCTTCGAAGGACATCGCCGCTTCGACCTCTTGCGCACACATAAACTGAAAGAAGCGATGATGAAACAAAATCCGGCTATCGGAGCAGTGATAGAAGAAAAACATTATTTGTTGCCTATACCTGTCACCGAATTGGATGCGAATAAATTACTGGAACAAAATCCCGGATGGTAATATGAAAAGAAGAAATTTTATCAGAAACATTAGTTCTTTAGGCCTGGCATCCGTAGCAAGCGTAACACCGTTTGCTGCGGAAAATCCTACCGGCAGTTATTCACCGGATAAATCGAAGATACCGGTTTACGATGATTGGGATGTGATAGTTGTCGGAGGAGGACCTTCGGGATGTGCTGCGGCTACGGCCGCGGCACGCGAAGGTGCCAAAACATTATTAATAGAAGGAACAGGTGCTTTGGGAGGAATGGGGACCTCCGGCTTGCTAAATGCCTGGTGCCCTTTTACAGACGGTGAAAAAATCATCTATAAAGGTATTGCGGAGAAAGTCTTCACCGAATCGAAAAAAGGAGTGCCCCATATCCATTACGATAATTGGGTTCCGATAAACGGTGAATACTTAAAGGTAGTATACGATGATTTGGTAACCTCCGCCGGTGTATCAGTCCTGTTTTTCTCAACAATGGCAGCCGTCGAAATGAAACGGAAAGGAGTGGTCGACGCAATAGTTGTTGCCAACAAAGCCGGACTGTCTACTTATAAAGCAAAGGTATTTATCGATTGCACGGGTGACGGAGACCTGGCCGCCTGGGCCGGAGCCGGTTTCGTTATGGGAGACGACAGCGGTTCCGTGCAGGAAGGTACTTTATGCTTCACCGTATCGAATGTCGATCCATATGCATTTTCTATAATAGGGAATGTCCATACCAACCGGCCAAACAGTCCGATCCATTCGATCTACGGTAACCCGAAGTATCCGTTGGTAAAGGATAAACACATGAATGACAAACTGATCGGTCCCGGATTCCTGGGATTCAACGCCGGACACGTAACTGTCGACAGTACCGATCCGGCATCATTGACAGAAGCCATGATGAAAGGGCGTAAACTGGCACGGCAGTTACATGAAGGGCTGGTAGAATTCGAACCTAAATCGTTTGCGTCATCGTTTCTGGCAGGTACAGCCAATTTGATGGGGATACGGGAAAGCCGCCGGATAAAATGTGACTATACATTTACATTGGAAGATTGGCTGGAACGCCGGGAATTTAACGATGGTATCGGACGTAACTGTTATTATATCGATGTTCATAAACAGGATGCAACGGTTTATCCCCGTTACAAAAAAGGAGAATCCCACGGAATACCGTTCGGTTGCCTTACCCCTATGGATCTAAAAAATGTAATGGTTGCCGGACGTTGTATTTCGACGGACTCATATGCACATGGAAGTTTACGCGTTATGCCGCCATCCTTAGTGACCGGGGAAGCCGTCGGTATTGCTGCCGGCCAGATCTATCCATCCAAATCTCCGGATGTCCATAATGTGGATATCAAACAATTAAGAAAACGTTTACAGGAAGTAGGTCAACTGATCTGATCACAAGAATATCCGCCTTATAATCTTTCCCTTACGAAACCGGGGAAGATGTTAAGGCGGATACAGAATCTTCAGGCAACGTGAACCAGAAGGTCGAACCTTCTCTTTCTTCAGATACCACCCCGATCTCTCCTCCCAAAGACTGTACAATAGACTGGCAAATAGATAGTCCCAGTCCTGTGCCCTGGATGAAAGAATCGAATTTGGCAAACCGGTCAAAAACGTTTGCCAAGTTCTTTGCCGCAATTCCTTTACCGGTGTCCGTAACGAAAAAGCGCAAACCACCGTCAATATGTTCATACCCTATCCGGATCGAACCCGTAAACGTAAACTTACAGGCGTTACTCATAAAGTTGGAAAGCACCTGGGTCAGGCGGTTTCTTTCCGATTGTATTATATAAGATACATCCGGTATCTCGCAGATCAGTTGTACCCCCTCTTTGGTCCGGCTCTTGTAAACCTGCTCCAGGTCACGAATAATTACAGGGAGATCCACCTCCGAATAATTAAAGTCGAGTTGCCCGGCTTCGATCTTCGACAAGTCAAGAATGTCATTGACCAGTTGCAGCAACAATTCATTGTTCGTTTCAATGATCCGGCAGTATTCCTCTACCTCATCCGGATCTTCTGCCATGGTAATCAGATTAGAGAAGCCGACAATTGCATTAAGCGGCGTACGGATTTCATGGCTCATATTGGCTAGGAAAGCACTTTTCAAACGGTTGGATTCTTCGGCTTTATCACGCAGGCGGATCAGTTCATTTGTCATTTTCAGGTCGGTTATATCGCGACGGATTCCCAGGATACGCGACACACGCCCCTGATCGTCATGCTCATACGAGACTGCTTGCAACTCAAACCACCGTTCCTCTTGCTCGGGGAAAGCGATACGTGCCTGGATATCCATGACCTTATCGCTGCCATTAATCAGATCGGCCAGTCCATCCTTTACCAGTTCCACATCTTCCGGATGCACATACGACAAATAATTTACTTCCGAGATCACCCTTCTACCTTCATTTGTCAGATAGCCTTGTGTATAGAAGGTACGTTCAACCACGCTGAATTCCCAAGGGATGATCTGTGCGGCATCGATCGTAAATTCCAGTTTAAGTTTATTCTGCTCCATCTCATGCTCTTTCTTTCGAACCTCCGTGGTATCGACAAGGATAGCAACGATATAACACCGCCCGTTACTATCCGTGAGTTTCGACTTGGTCGTTACGCCCCAACGGAAACCGTTACCGGGAAGCTCATTCATAAAAACACGGTCGAAAGAGATCGGGTGGTCACTATTCAACACCAACTCATCCTCTTTCCTGTATTTTTCTGCATTCGGATCATCCACTTCAAAGTCATTTTTTCCCAGCATGAACCTCCGGTCTCCCTGATAAAACTCGTTCACTTTGCTATTATAGAACAAATAACGGTAGTCATCGGATACATCCTTTACAAAAAGTCCGACAGGCAAATTATCCACGATCGACTGCAGGAAAGTTTTCCAATTGGATATTTCTTTCTCGGCAGTAACCTGAGGAGTAACATCATGTACAAAACAGATAACCCCTCCCTCGGCAAACGGGGCTGAGCGGGCGTTCATATAATAAGTAGTTTCGCCATCGGATACTTCATAAGTAAATGAAAAAGTCTTTCCTATATTCCGGGTTTCACTGATATAATGTTCTATTGTCCGGGAAGCATCGGCATGCACCGGATACCTGACTGCCAAATCATTCATTGTTATACCGACCAGTTTTTCCTTCTTAATGCCAAGCAATATTCCCTCCTGCGGATTTATAACATCCAGAATTCTTAATTCCCGATCGTATACCAATGCCATATTGGGCATTGCTTCCAGCAACTGCATCATTTTCCGGTTCGCCGCCTTATAGCTTTTTTCTTTTTTACGCCGATAATAAAAGATAGTAAAAAACAGGATAAACATAAATACGAGTAACGAGAGTATCAGAATGATCTCTAACGAGCGTTCACACCAAAGGCCGGATTCTGAAGTGTCCTCCGACAAACAACAGAAAGAAACAGCCTCCTTTCCCCACAATACAGTAGAAAACAAAAACAAGCCCCCCAAAAAGAATATATACCTTATACTCGTCTCCCGGCCAAACAATGCCATAAACTTATTAATTTCTTTATAGGTTGCAAATATACTCAGAAAAAAGAAAAAGAAGATATGTTTATCATTGATTTATAACCAGTTTCATCAAATATAACAAGAACATACTTTGCCGGGAAATACAGACCCTCGAATGGACGCTTAAAAAAGATGGTTTAAAACGCTTCAAATAAAAATCTTATTTCTTTTTTCGATTATTATTTGATTTCAATGCAGCCTTTTGTCAACTCCTTCCATCTTATTAGTCGTACATAATTTATTAACACTAAAAAAATAAGAACGATGAAAAAGACGTTGAAATGGTCACTTGTGATGATGCTAGCTGTATTTGGTTTAACTTTTGCTTCTTGTAGTGATGATGACGATGAGACCCCGACAGTAGGAACAGTGGAAGATGTAAATGGTGAATTTACCGGAAAGATGACTTATGCTAAAGAAGCCAAAGCAACAGCAGCTGATCCCACAGCAACAGAGTTGGAACTTAAAGTCGCAAATGACTCAATTCAATTCGAAAAATTCCCTTATCAGGCATTAGTAGTAGCAATCCTGGGTGAAGAAGCTTCAAAACCTATCATTGAACAGATTGGTGATAGTCTGCAATACAAAACAAACTACACGGCAACAATGAATGCGGCAAAAGATTCTGTTGTCATGACATTAAATCCGGATCCATTGAAGATATCCATCAAAGCATTGAATATGGAAGTGGTAGTAAACATTGAAGTACCAAACAAAGCTTCTTATGCAATTAACGACAAGAACTTGAAATTCGCATTAAAAGCTGCCAGCGTAAAAGTTGGTGAAAACGCATTTCCTTTTACTCCGATGGACTTATCATTTGATATGAAGAAGAAATAAGACTAATTCTATCCAATATATAAAGGAGAATGTCCCCGATATGAGGCATTCTCCTTTTTTATTATCTATATCTTATATATATGTATAACGTGTCAGACTTTTCTCTCCTTCTTTCCGCAACAAATGATTATCGACAGCATCTTTCAGATCACGGCTGGCTGTAGCCGTTGACAGTTCTTTAAAATATCTCAGATAATCTTTACGGGTAAAAGATCGATCTGCGATATAGTCCTTAAATAAAGCAATCCTGTCACTACCTGAAATAGTTATATTTTGCGATTGTAGCAACTCTTCCAGCGATTCTTCTAAAATCCGGAGCATAAACTCTATAAAAACAGTGGATGCTCCCTGGCTATCAGCCACAGCCAACATTCGATAATATTCTTCTTGATTCTCTTTAATAAGAATATGTAAGGGGTTATATTATAAGGAGGTTTCATGCCGGTAGTATCATTTGATAGTATCAAAGGTAATAAATATATTCAAATGAGCACAAAAAATCCTCTGCCGGAATATTAATTAACATTCAACAGCAGAGGATTCTGTATAAAGATGGTTTATTTACAGTTTTCAAGGATTTGTCTGGCAACTGCTCCGGTTACATTTCCGGCATCACCATAAGCGACATTGGCTGCATTGAAGCGGCGTTCGATTTCGGCAATTGTTTCTTCACCGATATTTTCTTCACCCAGACGGGTAGACAGACCCAGGCTGCGGAAAAACTCTTCTGTCTTCCGGATAGCCTGATCGACACGTTCGTCAACCGAACCTTCGGTAATCCCCCAGACGCGTTCGCCATATTGAAGGATCTTATCCTGTTTCTGCGGGCGAAGGGTACGCAAAGTACCGGGGAAAACAATAGCCAAAGTAGCACCATGTGTCAGACCATGTAAAGCAGTCAGTTCATGACCGATCATGTGAGTAGCCCAGTCTTGGGTAACCCCCATAGCGATAAAGCCGTTCAATGCCATTGTGGCAGAAAGCATAAAGTCAGCCATTACATTATAATCCTGCTGATTCGCCTTGATCTTAGGAGCTATCTCAATAACAGTGCTCAGGATACTTTCAGCCCAGCGATCCATCAGGCGCGACTGTCCGGTGGTAGTCATATACTGTTCCATTACATGCACAAACGTATCGGCCAGACCACAAGCGATCTGATGAGCCGGTAACGTAAAAGTCGTTTCCGGATCGAGGATCGAGAAAACCGGGAAATTACTATAAAACGGATATTTCTCTTTTGTTTCATGACGGGAGATCACTGCACCGTTATTCATTTCCGAGCCGGTAGCAGGCAAAGTAAGCACAGCTCCCATCGGAACAGTCTCTTTGGCAGCACCTCTCTTTACCAGATCCCAGGCATCACCGTCATACAATAAACCGGCAGAGATCAGCTTAGTCCCATCGAGTACCGATCCACCGCCCACAGCCAATAGAAAATCCACGTTCTCTTCCTTACCTAAAGCGATTGCCTTACGCAAAGTCTCGATCGAAGGGTTCGGTTCGATTCCCCAGAACTCTACATACTCCCGTCCAGCCAAAGCCTTTATTACCTGATCGTATACGCCGTTTTTCTTTACGCTGCCACCTCCGAAAGTGATCATGATGCGCTTATCGGCGGGAATAGCTTTATTCAATTCCGCAATCATCCCTTTACCGAAGATCAGTCGGGTAGGATTCTGAAACTTGAAGTTGTTCATAGCTCTATAATTTTTCTTTTAAATACTTTCCTGTATACGATTCCGGACACATAGCCACTTCCTCCGGTGTTCCGGCACAAACCAGATAACCGCCGGCATTACCACCTTCCGGACCTAAGTCTACCAGATAGTCGGCACATTTGATCACGTCCATGTTATGTTCGATGATCACAACCGTATGTCCTTTATCGATCAAGGCATTAAATGCTTTCAATAATGTTTTTATATCGTGAAAGTGCAGTCCGGTGGTCGGTTCGTCGAACACGAACAAGGTCGGTTGCTGCTTTTCCTGTCCCAGGTAATAAGCCAGTTTCACACGCTGGTTCTCACCGCCGGATAACGTAGAAGACGTTTGTCCCAGTTTGATATAACCCAGACCGACATCCTGCAACGGTTTCAGTTTCTTGACAATCTTCTTTTCCTGTGAGCCGGGATACTGTTCGAAGAATTCGATCGCCTGGTTCACCGTCATTTCCAACATATCATAAATGTTTGCCCCATGATATTCCACATCGAGCACATCCTGTTTGAAGCGTTTGCCGTGACAAGTTTCGCACTCGAGCGTGATATCCGCCATAAACTGCATCTCGACAGTGATCCGGCCGTCACCCTTGCACTCCTCACAGCGTCCTCCTTCTTTATTAAAAGAGAAGTATGCAGATGTATAACCCATTTGCTTGGCCAAAGGTTGTTCGCCGAACAACTTACGGATCTCGTCATAAGCCCCGATATAGGTCACGGGATTAGAGCGGGAGCTCTTACCGATCGAATTCTGGTCGACAAACTCGATACCCTGAATCAGATTCATATCTCCGCTCAATCCGGAGCAATCCACCATCAGGCGGGCGGCTTCATCCAGGTAATGTTTCACCCCCTCAAAAAAGATATCACGGACAAGCGAACTCTTACCGGAACCGCTGACACCCGTTACCACCGTCATCACATTCAATGGAAACTTCACATCGATCCCTTTCAGGTTATTCTTACGGGCCCCTTTTACCTCTATATAATTATTCCACAAACGACGGAAAGAAGGAACCTCGATCTTATCCTCACCGGTCAGGTAACGGACAGTATAACTGTTACTGCTGGTCTGCAGGTTGTTTACATCCCCCTGATAAACCACTTCACCACCCAGACGTCCGGCTTTCGGGCCAATGTCGATAATATAATCGGCTGCCCGGATAATATCTTCATCATGTTCAACCACAACGACCGTATTTCCCAGCGACTGTAACTGCCGCAGTACCTTTACGAGCAGATCGGTATCCCGCGAATGCAGACCGATACTCGGTTCATCCAATATATATAAAGAACCGACCAGGCTGCTACCCAACGAAGTGGCCAGATTGATACGCTGGCTTTCACCACCGGAAAGAGAAGCCGACAGACGGTCGAGCGACAAATACCCCAACCCTACATCCAACAGGAACTGCAGGCGGTTCATGATCTCCGTCAACAGACGCTTTGCTACGGCAGCATCCGTTTCATCCAGTTGCAGGTTATCGAAGAATGCTTTGGCATCCGTGATAGGCAAAGTCACCAGTTCGGCAATATTCTTCCCGCCAACCTTTACATACAAGGCTTCCGGTTTCAGACGGGCACCCTTGCAGGACGGACAGGTCGTTTTACCCCGGTAACGGGCCTGCATCACCCGGTACTGTATCTTATATAGGTTCTCTTCTACGAATTTAAAGAAGTCGTCGATGCCGTGCAGTCCCCTGGCACCATGCCACAAGAGGTCTTTCTCCTTTTGTGTCAAGTCGTAATACGGACGGTGGATCGGGAAGTTGTATTTTTCGCTCTTGGCGATGAACTCCTTCAACCATTCTCCCATCACTTCACCTTTCCAACAGACTACCGCACCCTGATAGACCGACAGGCTCTTATCAGGTACCACCAGATTCTCATCTATCCCGAGCACCTTACCGAATCCTTCGCAGACCGGACAAGCCCCTAACGGATTATTGAAGCTGAACATCATATCCGTCGGTTCGATAAAGGTAATACCATCCGCTTCGAACTTCTTGGAGTATTCCTTCACGACCGTGCCTTCAGCCGCATAGATACGGATGATACAGGTATCGTGCCCCTCGAAGAAAGCAGTCTCCGCCGAGTCGGCCAAACGGCTTTTCAACGTCTTATCGTCCGAAACGGTCAGACGGTCTACCAACAGTTCGATAGAAGGAGAAGCCAATAACGACTCGTCTGCCATCACTTCCGCCATACGGTAAGCCGTGTCGTTGATCGACAAACGGGTATATCCTTCTTTCTGCAGGATCTCCAGTTGTTCCTTCATATTTCGTCCCTCGGGCAACACCACCGGGGCGAATACGGCAAAACGGGTTCCGTCCGGGTAAGACAATACCTCTTTGACGATATCTTTTACCTGATGCTTCTTCACCTCCAACCCGGAAACAGGCGAGATCGTCTTTCCGATACGGGCATAAAGCAGTCGTAGGTATTCATAAATTTCCGTGGATGTACCCACCGTCGAACGGGGGTTACGGGTATTCACCTTCTGCTCGATCGCGATAGCGGGCGGAATGCCTTTAATATAGTCACACTCCGGCTTGCTCATACGTCCCAGGAACTGGCGGGCATAAGCCGAAAGGCTTTCCACATACCGGCGCTGACCTTCGGCGTATAAGGTATCAAAAGCGAGTGAAGACTTTCCACTACCGGATAATCCGGTGATGACGACCAATTTGTCGCGTGGGATCTCTACATCAATGTTCTTCAGGTTATTGACACGAGCCCCCTTGATAAATATAGAATTATTTTCAGACATAAATCTTTCCCTAATAAAGGATACAAAAATAGCAAAAAGAAATGTATCTTTGCCACAAGATTTGATAATGTGTTACAATAATCCCAAACCAACGAAAATTCATGAAGATCCAATATATCCGACTGTTGCTGGCCATACTCCTGTGTGTCGTAACGTCTTGTTCGACAACCAGACAGATATCAACTCAAAAAACAGAAGGAAAAGATAAACGGGAATTCAGGGGAGCCTGGATACAAACCGCATTTCAGGGGGAATACAAGGATATGACTCCCGCCCAACTCCGCAAAGACTTCGTCCGCAAACTCAACTATCTGCAGGCTTGTGGCATCAATGCCATCATTTTCCAGGTACGCCCTGAAGCCGACGCTTTTTATAAATCGGATATCGAACCCTGGAGCCGTTTCTATACAGGTGAACAGGGTGTAGCACCGGCCGGTAACTTCGATGTGATGGCCTTCCTTATAGAAGAGTGCCATAAACGGAACATGGAATTTCATGCCTGGCTGAACCCTTACCGGGCAAGCACGGCCGGAAATACCCGATTCGCCGATTCGCATATCTATCACAAACACCCGGAGTGGTTCGTAACCTATAATAAACAGATCCTGTTCGACCCGGGACTGCCCGACAGCCGCCAGTTCATCTGTAAAGTGGTACGCGATATCGTAAGTCGTTACGACGTAGACGCCATCCATATGGACGACTACTTCTATCCTTATCCCGCAGCAGGAATGCCTTTCCCCGACGACGACAGTTTCCGGAAATATGGCCTGAACAAAGGATACACCTCCGCCCAACGGGGCGACTGGCGCCGTGAGAACGTAAACACGCTGATCCGCGAACTGAAACGGACCATCCTGCTTACCAAACCCTGGGTGCGTTTCGGCATCAGCCCCTTCGGTATCTACCGGAATAAGAAAAGTACACCCGACGGCTCAGGCAGTAACACCAACGGCCTGCAAAACTACGACGATCTCTACGCCGATGTACTCCACTGGGTAAAAGAAGGCTGGATCGACTACAACATGCCACAGATATACTGGGAAATCGGCCACCCGGCAGCCGACTATATCACCCTGATCCAATGGTGGAACAAGAATGCGACACCCGAAGGTACACATCTTTATATAGGTCAGGACGTAGCCCGTACCATGAAAGCCGACCAGCTGACCCGCAAAATGCTTTACGAACGTTCGCTCTCGAAAGTAAAAGGCAACTGTTTCTGGCCTGCCAACGAGATCCTATGGAACAACAAAGGCGTAGCCGACAGCCTGAAAAGAAACTATCACCGTTACCCGGCCCTGATCCCGGCTTATAGCCATATGCATAACCGCGCCCCGCAGGAAGTAAAAAAGCTGAAAGCGGAATGGACAGCCGAGGGGTATAAACTGCACTGGCAAGCTGAACAAAGCCCTACAAATCCGGAACTTGCTTCTTATTTTGTAGTTTACCGTTTCGAGAATAAAGAACCGGTCGACCTGAGCAATCCGGCCAAAATCGTAAAAATAACCCGCGAGGCAAGTTATTTAATGCCTTATAACAATGGGAAGCAAAAATATCACTATATTGTGACCGCTGTCGATCGTTTTCACAACGAAAGTTCAGGAAAGAGTAAAAAGGTTAAGTTATAAGACTTTAGGGTAATATGTTCTCACAAGATCTGAGGTATACCAAATTCACGGATTGTGCCTCCTGTCCCGAATACAGGAAGCAGATCTTTAAATATCGTTCTTATCCGAAGGGGATAATAATCCCCCAGGAAAAATGCATGCAGAATACACTCTATTTTCTGCTGAAAGGAACCGTCGAAGTAAACAGTGAAGAACATCCCCACACTATCATTAGTGACGGCCAGTTCATCCTGCAACCGATCGGCTCGAAGGTGGAGTTCAAAGTCCTCGAAGCTGTAGAATGTATCCTGTATCTGTTCGAACGCCCGATCAACGTCTGCAACGAGCGTTTCAACAAAGGAGCAAGCATAGCCGAGACTTCCCGTCGCGAGGCCATCGTGATGGAAATGTGTCCGCCGTTGCGCTATTTCGTGGAAGGAGTAAGAATGTATCTGAACGACGACCTGTTGTGCGCCGGCTTCCTGCAGGCCAAACGGACAGAGTTGGTCTACCTGCTTAACTGCTACTATACATTAAAAGATCTTGCAGCGTTCTACTCGCCGATCTACCGTTACAGCAAAAGCTTCCGTTACTTCGTTATGCAAAATTATATGAAGGCAAAGGACGTGGAAGCCTTCGCCCAGTTGGGAGGATACAGCACGCCCACCTTCCGCCGTCTGTTTAAAGAAACGTTCGGTGAACCGGCCTACCAGTGGATGCTGAAAAAGAAATGTGAAGACATCCAGAACGACCTGACCACCACCGAAATGTCTATTTCCGAGATCAGTTATAAATATGGTTTCGAGTCGCTGTCCAACTTTTCCCACTTCTGCCGGACTAATTTTGGCCAGTCACCCCGTTCAATGCGTACCCCGAAAGATGAAAACCAGTAAAAATCAACGGATCTTGCACTTTTTACAACTTATTGAATAGAAAAAGCAATATTTCGCCTGTTTTTTCCCGATATATTTGCGTCATCAACAACAATAGTTGATAATCAACGAATGTTACAAAAATGATAAAAGGAGAAATAGGTTGTACGTGTGGCATAGCAGTCTGCATAATATTGATCATTACATGCTTCATAAAATGCAGTCCTGAAGACAAGTCGGAACAATCCTCCTACGGTTTCATTTCATATTCGTTGAAATGGGAACAGGCCATGAGCGGCTACAAAAATCCCCAGAAATTACGTTATTGCTTTTATCCCCAGGAAAAGGGTGCCATGACACAGATCGAAGGCAATGCCGACGGTTTGCAGTTCACCCTGCCACCGGATAAATACCGTTTACTGATCTTCAACTGCGATGCAGATAACATTCAGTTCCGCAATATGGAGTCATTCGAAACGGCAGAAGCATACATCCCGGAGACAAAAGCATCCGGAAGCGTAACATCGGGACGTACTCCTTTATACGGGATAGCCATCAATGATCTGAAAGTGGAGGCCGACGAAGGCACACAGAACAAACGAGAGTTTAGTCCGACTCCATTGATCCGCGAAGTAACGCTCGACATAAAAGTCGACGGTATGGAACATATAAAAGACTGCAAAGGAGGGCTATCGGGCGTACCGTCGGCTTTCAACTTAAGCAAGTTAGAGATCGTACCGGATAAAACAACCACGGTTAACTTTGAAACCACTCCCTCAAAGGAAGGAGTAAAAGCAAACATCATGATACTAGGAACCGCCCCCAAGCATGGAGAAACCCCTCCCACCACCCCCACAAACGAGGTCAAGTTGGATTTCACCCTCACCGACGGCACTACCTCTTCCTCCACCCTCGATTTGGGAGAGTCGATAGGCACAACGGAAGGCAACAACGTAAATGTAGACGTATCCGTAACGGTAGAAAAGACCGCTTCCTTCACTGTAAAGATCAACAAGTGGGAAGTCTCTGCCGGAGACAATATGGTCATCGAATGATAAAAATAACAAGCAACGAATAAAATTCAAACAATTTAAATTTTTATAGTTATGAAAACATTAGTATTAAGTATGATTTCAATTGCTGCAACTCTTGCAGCAATGACCGCTTGTACAAGCGAAGGTGACCCAATAGATGAAGTTGATGTAAAGGTTCCAATTGAGTTAAATGCAGGAGTATTGGAAATTAGTTCAAAAGCTGTTGTAAACCCAGGTGATGCATTTGAAGCTCAAGTGATAGCTAGTGAAACTACAAAAACATATACCACATCACTTTGGACTGAATCAGGAGCAGGAAATATATCCGTAGACACGGATGGTAAAGTATCTTTTAATCCCATCCAATATTACCCTGCTGATGGCAAAACTATTTATATGATTGGTTATAGCCCTAGAGCTACAGCCTCCAATGGTAAAGTGGCATATACTATCCAAGGAGATAATGACATCATGGTATCCAATGAAATATCTGGTAGCAGAACAAATAAATCGTCTACTGGTAAAGAATTGAACTTCAAACATCTTTTAACTCAACTGCAGATTAAGGTTATTGCCGCTGATAAAGATGCTATAGATGCGTGGGGAGATATCACAAGTATAGAGGTGGTAGATGCGAGTACTACTGTTGAGTTAGATTTAACCCAAGGGGTACTAACAGAAACGAGCAGCAAAACTATAGCAAATGTTCCTGTTGATTACGATTTCACAACAGCATTAACTCTACCTAACTCTGCAGCAAGTCCTACTGCAGAAGAAGCTAAACCTGCAGGAAATGTAATGGTACTACCTAGCGACACAAAATACCAATTATTAATAAAAACAGAAAAGAATATAGATGGTATTACTATTGACCCTTCTGTTGTGAGTACTGAAGCCAGTAAAGCATATGAGATTAAATTAACATTTAAAGCTTCAAACGTTGACGTAACAGCATCAGTTGGACAATGGGAGCCCGTTACAGGTGGTACAGGTACAGTTGAATAAAGAACAAAACAATTAGTAACTTTTCTTCTTTTTGATTGAAAAGTTACTAATTGTTTATTTAGTCATCTAAATTAATTCATCATGAAAGCTCACCCCTCATACATATTTAGCCTCCTACTCTTCCTTTGTGGATGTAGTAGCGAAATAGCCGAGGAAGCTGCTAAGATAATAGAGAAGCCCGTCCCTATTCTTATCAACACCCCTAAGCAGATTGATGTAGAAACAAAAGCTGCAGTTAATGCTTTTACCACCGACAATATTTCACATATAAAAATATATAGGACTGACAATCTATATTCAGATGGCATCTCACCTTATTCGAACAACTTAAATTCGCAATTAGCATTCGACTCGCCGGTTGTTTATCCGGTAGACGGCAGCGATGTTACTCTATATAGCTACTATCCATCCTATATACAAGACACGAATCAACCAACAACAGCCAACGAAATCGCCTTTTCTATCTCAGGACAAGACGATTTAATGTATGCTTCCGCTCAGGCAGGAAACAAAAGCCATCCTATATCAGTCAATTTGACCTTCGACCATAAACTGGCACAAATCAAATTCAAACTGAAAAGTAATATCAATGACTCACTAGAACCCAGTTCAGCAGTAAATATCATTGCTTCCGGCCCAAACACAGGAACGATGGATATTACAAATGGGAACGTAGACATCGCCTCAGGCACAACAGGCACATTTATACTATCCACAGGTTTTACCTTTGGTCAATTACTAACTAACGACGAAACAGTAATACCTGGAGAATTGCTATTATTCCCCAAAAGCGAATACAGCTTTTCCTTGCAGATCGGGAATAGCTACTATCCAGTCACTTTCGATCAACAGACATTGACAACCTCATGGAATGAAAGCTCCGTCTATACGTTAACTATTTCGATCAACTCACTGAATAACCCCCAATCGACCCCAGTCGTGAAAGAAAATATTTAATATGATAAACAAAAGATATTTTATAATCACCCTCTTCGTTCTCATATTCGGTTGTAATAGCGATAGCGATATACCTCAAAACGAGACTGGAAAAGGTGCGGTCATACTATTCGGTGGAAAAATAACCAACATTGTTTCCAAAGCCATCACCGAGGGCGAAACCTTTCCATCAACCGCCTCTATTGGTATTTTCAGTTGGGGACACAACAAAAACAACGCAACCGAACAAGTTATCCGCAAAGATCTAAACAACACCCCATACACTAAATCATCCGGCAGCAACGACTTCACCAGTACAACTGAAGCCCATTACTCTGTCAACCCCGACACCTTACTAAACTTTTACGCTTATTACCCTTATAACGAAGCGGCCACAGCCACTCCGTTAAGTATCTCCTTTGACCTGACGAAACAAAACGACATCATGTGGGCTACCCCCGTCTTAGACAAAGATAAAACGACAGCCGACGAGAAAGTCAATCTCTCTTTCAACCATATCCTTTCCGCCATCACACTTAAATTCAAGAAAGCGGACGACATCAAAGAAGATATGATTTTGCAAAGCGTCTCGATGGAAAACTATCCGTCGACAATCCTGTTGAATGTGCAGACCGGAGTACTAAGCGCAAACGCTTCTACCTCTCCCTTTACAATCACAGACGGTAAAAACGAGGCTATTACCCCAACAGAAACAACGGTCGTTACCGATTTTCTTCTTTATCCGGTAGATAAACCTGTATTCATCGTCCGAATGAGCGACAAAGACTATCGTATCGAATCGAAAAAAGGCTTTGAAAAAGGAAAGAGACAAATTTACACCTTCACTATCCAGGCATCAGACATAAGCTTATCGGGCAGCATTACCCCCTGGGCAGATGGCGGAACCAGCAACGAGACGGTTTACTTCTAGCAATAACTGAGTCAACAATATAGAGAAATGTCCCTGTCTGTCCAATCGCTTCAATGATAGCTCACATTTAGGAATAATGAACCTACACATAAACGGATATTGTCCAACAGAACTGTCATACTATCATTCTTGACTTCTTGCGTAT
Organism: Parabacteroides leei; assembly: GCF_023369805.1. Taxonomy (NCBI): domain Bacteria; kingdom Pseudomonadati; phylum Bacteroidota; class Bacteroidia; order Bacteroidales; family Tannerellaceae; genus Parabacteroides; species Parabacteroides leei. The sequence goes on along the minus strand of NZ_JAMBQG010000014.1, from coordinate 83,450 downwards.
TGAAATATAATGCTTACAGACTATGATAGTTCGTGTGATAGTTCCATTTTCAACCATCATACTATCATAAAACAGCCTAGCAAAACAGGCTGGGTATATGACTTATTTTCAGCGAAGTAGGAACTTTTCTTTTCCGAGACCCGGGTGTAAAGGGTATTGGGATCCGGGTCTTAGCATCGTTCACCCCCGGGTGTAAAAGGGCCTGAAAAGGGGATCTCAAGGAGAAGAATAAGTAGCTTTCGTGAAAATAACAGCCATATTTGAGCTAAATATGTAGGATATTATCGGAAAACAGTAGGCATCTGATCGTTTTTAATCCCCTTTTTTGCGATGCATTACCTCAAACAGGTCGTTTTATGATAGTTTATGATAGTTGAATGATAGTTAAAACAGGCGACCATCATTAACGTGTTTATTGATATTCAAATGGTATAATGAAATCATGATAGTATGATAGTTCATTTGGAAAACATTTAGTACCAGCCTTCAAGTCTCAATTAATAATTACTCCCCACCCCTACCAACGACACTTACATTCACATCTGACAAAAGGTGATCTCCATTGGCACATTGGCAAATTTCACTAAGATTATCCCTTATTATTCCTTGTTGCACATGAATATTACGTATATTTGTAGAGATATTAACACAAAACACTTAATTATGAAAGATTTAGATCCGAAAGCCATGGCAGGGAATGAAAGACAAAAGTTACAGGACCGGTATATCCGATTTGACTGGGCCATCAAGCGTTTGCTACGTCAGAAGGCCAATTTTGGTGTGCTCAACGGCTTTCTGACTGTCATGCTGCGTGAAGAAGTCCATATCCTCGAAATCCTTGAAAGCGAAGGAAACCAGGAGAGGGCTGACGACAAGTTCAATCGTGTCGACATCAAGGCCAAGAACAGTAAAGGTGAGATTATCTTTGTCGAAATCCAGAACACTCGCGAAGTGCATTATCTCGAACGTATCCTCTACGGTGTAGCCAAAGCCATCACCGAACATATATCATTAGGGGATGGCTATCAGAATGTGAAAAAAGTCTACTCCATCAGTATCCTTTATTTCGACCTCGGCGTAGGAACGGATTATATCTATCATGGTCAGAACCACTTCACCGGTGTGCATACCGGTGACTGTCTGCGTATCAACGCGCGCGATCGTGACGCTGTCATCACTCGCCTGCCGGCAGAAATCTTTCCGGAATATATATTGATCCGCGTAAACGAATTCGACAAAGTGGCTACAACACCGCTCGACGAATGGATCACATACCTGAAAGACGGCACGATCCGTCCCGATACAACTACTCCCGGTCTTCGCGAAGCCCGCGAGAAACTAAAATACTACTCCATGTCGTCGAGTGAGCGCCATGCATACGACGAGCATCTGAATGCGATCATGATCCAGAACGACGTTCTCGACACTGCCAAATGGGAAGGTCGGCTCGAAGGGCTTGCAGAAGGGAAAGCAGAAGCTTTGCATCAGGCCGCAGCCAATATGAAACGCATGGGAATGGCAACTGCCAACATAGCTAAATGCACAGGAATATCGGTAGAAGAAATCGAAACACTCTGCTGAATGGAATGAATACAAAACAGCGAAAACTCTTTGCGGAAAGAGTTTTCGCTGCTATTATATGATTAATGAAGTTAGCGGATATTCAGATCATCCGACAGGACATCCGTATAAACCTGAACCGGGATATCATCATAGTTATTCAGTTCGCCAACAAGGATCAGTTCGGCATGTTGCATCCACGGAAGGAAAGGAACTTCTTTCTTATAAGAAATTTCCTGCAATAGAGCCGGGTCGCTTTCCAAAACTACGTAAGCATTCCCATCGGCAGCCGCTTTCCCCTGAAAGGCCAGTGCCCGCTTATACATCTTTTGTTTGTTCGCTCCGTTGACACGGATAGGTTGCAGGCGCACAGAATTACTTCCGTTACGTAACACCGGAGTCAGCTCCAGGCTCTGAAGACGCCCCACAGACAGTCCGCACAGGCTGACATCCATATCCAACGATAAGACACCCTTTTCAAGCTCAATCTTATTTTGCTTAATATTGACCATTCCTTTATAAACAGATGTCTGTGCCTGCGACGGCAACACCTGCATGATCAAAAAGAAAAAGAATATGTAGAATGAAGTTTTCATTGTTCGCTTATTTTATGATATAAGTAATACTTACGCCCAGTTTCGTCGGCCCGAAATAGTTATTGCGGTACTTTGCAGAAGAACCGTCTTCGGTAGTCGGGTAAACCGATTTATCGTACTCGAAATGTATAAAGCCGACACCTGCCGAAAACTCAATATTCCAGTGCGGAGAAAGATACAACTGATAACCGTAGGAAACACCGCCTCCATATCCGTTACCGTCGTAAATATAGTCTTTTTTCATCACCGACAGGAAGTTGGAATTGGAAATATCATAATCCATGTAGATACCATGCACGCCAAAGAAATGTCCGTTAAACTTTTCATGCAGCCAGTAACGTCCTTCGGGCTGTATCATCCAATGTTTCCACGATTTATCGCTGACAATATCCCATCCGTTATAATTTCCGGAGATATCCAACGACCAGTGTTTGTTGAAAGCCACCTCAACACCCAGATTCACCGTAGCTGTTGCATCATACAACACGTTCGACTTTACAGCCACGACCTGTGCCTTTACCCCCATCCCGACACATAAAGATGTCAGGAATATCAACAAGAGTTTGTTCATACTAGTTTTATTTAATCATTGATTCTCAATTAATTTAAGCCTACAAATATAAATAAAAAGAATGTCCCGATAGATAGAAATGATATTAATTTCATCGCGTGGATAAAAATTATCCGTACCTTTGTAAGAAATAGTATTACTAGTATATGATGAAGATTAAGTATTTTATATATATCCTACTTATCGTCCTTGCATTCGGGAGTTGTACGAAGGAGGAGTTTAAGGAAGAAGGGCCAAAACGGACTGTGTTGATGTATGTTGTTGCCAGCAATTTAGGATCGAATATCAGCAAGAATATTGAAGATATGATTTCTGTCGCTACCCCAAAGAACCTGAATGGAGGAAATCTGATCGTTTATTATTCAAAGAGTGATAAAAGTGCGGAGCTTTATCAGATCAAAGAAGGTACGAATGGTATCGTAACCAAGCATCATATTGAAGATTATACTAACCAAAGTGCAATCGATCCGGAAGTGATGAAAAGCGTAATCAACAGGGTTGCAACTGATTTTCCGGCAGACAGCTACGGCATGATCTTTTCCAGCCATGGTACTTCCTGGTTACCTTCCGGTTATAATAAGATGCTTAAATCGTTCGGTGAAGAGGCTGGTAAAAACATGGAAATACATGAGTTGGCTAAAGGTATACCCGATGAATATCATTTTGACTTCCTGCTTTTCGATGTTTGCAGTATGGGAGGTGTCGAATGTGTGTACGAGTTGAAAGATAAAGCAGATTATATCGTGGCATCACCTGCAGAAGTTCTTGCTGCAGGATTCCCTTACAAGGAAGTACTTCCTTATTTATTTGAGACAAAAGCGAACCTCGACGGAGTGGCAAAAGGTTTTTACGAACACTACAAGAATAATGGAAGTCCTTTTGGCTGTATTGCCGTAACGAAAACAAGCGAGTTGAATGATCTTGCCGCCATCACTAAGGAGATTATTACCGCTAAGGGAGGGGAAGAAGGTACTTATTCATTACCTTATTCGGGTATACAGACATTATCCTACTTACCCAGCGCACCGACAAGACTGTATGATTTGAGCGACCTTATAAAACATCTGGCTACAGACGAACAGTTTACCCGCTTCACGGATTGTATGGACAAAGCAGTAACAAGCAGGTACAGTACCGATTATATTTATTGCTCAAAAGGTGGAGAGACGAAAGTCAACACGTTCTCCGGATTATCTATCTATCCATTACAAGAAAATTTGACTCAGTTGAACGACTGGTACAGAAATAATACACAATGGTATAAGGCGGTTTATCAATAAAACCGCCTTTCTTTTTTAAAGACTCAATGCAGCTTCCTGTATCTTTCGACTGATATCCAAAAGGGCTTGCCGGAATTGTTCTTTTTCAGCAAAGGTAAAGGTTGCCGGCTTATTATTTACATTATAATTTTTCAAACGCTGATAAAGCCACTGCTTTGTTTTTCCAAAGTAATCGGTTGCAACCGGAGCCAAAGACATATATCGTGACGCCTCTCTCATTTTCATGTATAATGCAAGTTCCGGATCCTCTTTTTTAGCAAATTCGACAGCTTGTGTCATGCCTTTAATCAGGTTTTTATCATACTCTTTCAACTCTTCCTGAGACATATTCTTTATCTTAAGAATATTTTCTTCAGAAAACGTTTCACGTTCTGCCTCATTCATTTTTGAAAAACGAAGAAACTCTTCATACATTTCCTCTGTTGAGAAAAAGACTCTTTCATCCATAATCATTCCTCCTTATTTTTAGTTAAGCCAATATACCAATCCAAGACAACATCTATTTGTATTATCAGATAATCCATCTCTTCCTGAATGATTCTACCTGATGCCAAACGATCTGAATAAATCCTGCTATAATATAGAAGGTTCTTTTTAATGAGGCCTTTCCTTCCTCTAATTCTTTCTTATTCATAAGCATTAAGTTTTATGGTTAATGCCCTGTACTTCAGAAACACTCCAAAGGTAATACACTAAAGTATATTCCACAAATACAAAGCAATAAAATTATTAACCGGTTATTAATATTATCGTCATTTTGCCAAAAACACTTTCTTATAAGTCTTCATTTGTCCACTAACATGATACAGTTCCACATAAAAGATATAAACACCTGTTGGCAACTTCCTTCCTACAGACGACGAACCGTCCCAGGTCAGCTCCCCGGAAAGGCCCAATAATTCATGGTTGGCTATTTCGGCAACATGCTGGCCGGCGATGTTGAAGACAAAGGCGCGGCAACTGTATCCCGGTTGATCCAGATAATAAGTAATTTTATAATGCTCCAAACCGGGAACCCACTCCGGGGCTTCGATACCGGTCGGCTTATCCGGTTCATTGGGAGACGATGCATCGGATTGGGAATTACGGTATCCGGGAGTTCCGTAACCAGCCGTGGCTGACGCGGAAGTCCAGTTGGCAGCCGATTGTGTTTCAGCTTCGGAGTCAATCCGTTCAAGGGCTACGCCTTTCTGGTCTTTGACAGAAGGGACATGCCATTTGGAGGAATAGGAGACTTCATCGATTACCGTTTCATCTTCAGTACGGAACAAAACAAGTGTAGAAGATGTATTTGCCAGTATAGGGAGTTTGGGTATTTCAAACAAGGAAGAGGAAGACAGGATTGTGTAAAAATCGGTAACACCCGACAGATTCTTTGTTAACAGCACATAACCGTCCGGCTCAATCATAGAGGTAACGGAAGATAGCGGGTAACGGGTATTTAATGTTCCATCGGTCTTACGGACTGCAACAGATAATCCGGAAACCGGCAACGAACAATCCGAACGGTTATATAGTTCGATGTATTCAGCACCACCGGCAAAAGGATTGGGAAGAAGTTCGTTAAAGATGAATTCGCCTGGTTCTACGATTATTGAAGGTTCATCGGGATTATTGGGCTTATCAGGCTCGACCGGTTCTTCCGGCTTATTGGGTTTATCCGGCTCTTCCACTCCTGAAGAATTAACAGAGCCAGGTGTTCCTCCGCGGGGATCGGAAGAAAGATGCCAATCACCGGAATCGGAGCGTTCCCAGGATTTAGCAAGAGTGGCTTTAGGATATTCATATTCATCGATAATAGTTCCATCTGAACTTTTTAGAACAAGCGTCTTTCCACCATCATTCAAAGCATAAAACTTTTCAATTGGTATAGCGACGCCTTCACCACTATAATCTATAGTATCATTATATAGTAATGCATATTCATGAGGTGGCAATACAACATCTGGTAATCTCTTATGTTTATTCCCATTCCAAAGTTCTAATTTATTCAATGAGAATATAAGATCTGTCGGATTATATAACTCCACATATTCAAAAAGAGGACCATCCCCTGGTTTTGCCATAACTTCGTTGATAAGAATAGAAGGGGGAATGTTTTCTTCCTCATCATCTTCTAAAGTAAAATCCTGAGAATAAGCATCCATCTTATTTCCATTTAAATCGGTTAACCCATTATAAGAAATAGTATAATTCTCTCCCGGAGTCATTTCTTTTGGGAAAACAGTCTTTACTACCATCTCCGTATTAACGTAAGAAATAGATGTTGTATTTCCAATTCCGGTAATTGAGAACCGTGCATTCGATATATCAACCGGCAAGTCGAATGTAAATTGCAACTCACTAAGACTTAATGGCATAATATCTAACAATGTCGGTAAAGCAGCCTCTACAGGAGGATATTCCGGTTCAGGATCAACCGGAATATCATCTGGAGATGTTATATGCAAATTGTCAATAAAATGTCCTCTAACTTTTTTGGAATAAAAGCAAGCAATTCTTGATTCTATAGATTTTATTCTGGAAGAAAGATGTTGCTCATAGGTTCCCAACAAAGTATACGTATCCATACCAACATTACAAACATATAGCGACCATAACTTCCTATTCTCTAAAGTCACCTTTATACTTAATAAAACGGACTCCTGTTTCAATATATCTAACTCTTTTTCAATAACTCGTTTAGGAGACTTTTCAGTCTCACGCAAACGACGTAAAGTAATCGTTTTCTTTGTACTGCCTATTTGTACATAGAACTCATCGACTAAGCCGCCTGGTAATGTATATTTATCTGTAAGCAAATAAAAACGAATATGGTTTTGATCACTTGGTTTAAAAGCCATCTTCACATCAAATGTCCATTCCATATTATCAGCAAAAGATAAAGGTATTTTAAGCTCCGATGATTTCTTTTCTGAATCACCAATCAGCTGAAGCCATCCATCATCAGATATCACAAAATCATTTAAATCACCCTTCCACTGATTAGAGGAAGTAATTTCCGGCCCATCAAAAGTTTCTGTGAACTGTGCAAATACACAAACAGGAAGTAATACAAGGATAATAAGAATAAATTGTTTCATAGTTATATAGTTTTGTTTTAAAAATATCTATCTTTGCACCCTAATAGTTTACAACTATTACGCGCGTTCGATTTTGGATGCGGTAAAGTTATAACATTATTTTTTACAAAACAATTTAATTAGTGCTCAAAATGAAAGTAGCAATTGTTGGTGTGAGTGGAGCTGTAGGGCAAGAATTCCTGCGCGTACTCGACGAAAGAAACTTCCCGATGGATGAGCTTGTGCTTTTTGGCTCATCGCGTAGTGCCGGACGTGTTTATGACTTCCGTGGTAAACAGTACACCGTTAAGGAGCTTAAGCATAACGACGACTTTAAGGGAATCGATGTTGCTTTTGTTTCGGCCGGTGGCGGTACATCTATCGAATTTGCAGAAACCATTACAAAACATGGCACTGTAATGATCGACAACTCCAGCGCATTCCGCATGGACAACGATGTACCTTTGGTAGTTCCTGAAGTGAACCCGGAAGATGCACTGAATCGTCCTCGCGGTATCATTGCCAATCCGAACTGTACTACCATCCAGATGGTCGTTGCATTGAAGGCAATCGAAAAAGTATCGCACATTAAGCGCGTACATGTATCTACTTACCAGGCTGCCAGCGGTGCAGGTGCAACAGCTATGGCCGAACTGATCAAACAGTACGAACAGCTTCTGAAGGGCGAAGAACCGACAGTAGAAAAATTCGCTTATCAACTGGCATACAACGTGATCCCTCACGTAGATGTGTTCACTGAAAACGGTTATACAAAAGAAGAAATGAAGATGTATAACGAGACACGTAAGATCATGCACTCCGATATCGAAGTGAGCGCAACTTGCGTTCGTGTCCCGGTTATGCGTGCTCATAGCGAAGCAACCTGGATCGAAACAGAACGTCCGATCAGTGTAGAAGAAGCCCGCAAAGCTTTTGCTGAAGGCGAAGGTATCATTCTGCAGGACGAACCGGCAAAGAAAGACTATCCGATGCCTCTGTTCGTTGCCGATAAAGAACCTGTTTACGTAGGCCGTATCCGCAAGGATATCAGCAACCCGAACGGCCTGACATTCTGGACTGTCAGCGACCAGATCAAGAAAGGTGCCGCCCTAAACGCTGTTCAGATCGCTGAATACCTGATCAAGGTGAAGAATATAGGATAATAACTTTACAATCTTTCTATATATGGAAAGGGACGGTCTGTTAGAGACGGTCCCTTTTTTATTTAATATAAACTCCGTATCTTGTATAATCGATAAAACAGAGGCTTTTCTATCTTCTATAATCGATAAAATTGCACTATATTTGTCTTGTATAAAAGATACAGCTGTATGGAAAAGGTTGACCCGGCATGGTATTTCAAGAACCGGTCGGAAGTAGTCCGTTCTTTTACCGAATATTTCTAATAGCCTGAAAGAAGATACGACACGTAAACGGGAGGTGGCAGCTTGAATAACAGTTGCGAGGACGATAAATATTTGTACGCCCTCACAAACTGATTAGCAATATATAACCAAATCAATGGTGGAACAACCGTACGCCTGTAAACGCCATTGTTATACCATATTTGTCGCAAGTATCGATCACATGATCGTCACGGACTGAGCCGCCTGCCTGTGCGATGTATTCCACACCACTCTTATGTGCACGTTCGATATTGTCGCCGAACGGGAAGAATGCATCCGAGCCCAAAGCCACACCATTCATGGTATCCAGCCAGGCACGCTTCTCTTCGCGGGTCAGGACTTCCGGTTTTTCAGTGAAGAATTGCTGCCATACACCTTCGGCCAATACATCTTCATGGTCATCGCTGATATATACATCTATCGTATTATCACGATCGGCACGGCGTATTTTTTCGATCCAGGGCAGATTCATTACTTTCGGATGCTGACGGAGAAACCAGATATCCGCTTTGTTACCAGCCAAACGGGTACAATGGATACGGCTTTGCTGACCGGCACCGATGCCGATAGCCTGTCCGTCTTTTGTATAACAAACAGAGTTACTCTGTGTATATTTCAATGTAATAAGGGCGATGATCAGGTCACGTTTGGCCTCTGCGGTGAAGTGCTGGCTCTTTGTCGGGATATTGGTCAACAGGCTTTCATCCAGTTTGATCTCGTTACGTCCCTGTTCGAAAGTGATACCGAATACATCCTTATGTTCGATCGGAGCCGGTTTGTAAGCCGGATCGATCTTGATCACATTATAGGTTCCTTTTCGTTTGTTCTTCAGTATCTCCAATGCTTCCGGCGTATAATCGGGAGCAATGACACCATCGGATACTTCGCGGTTGATAAGGCGGGCCGTTGCTTCGTCACAGGTATCGCTCAAAGCGATAAAGTCACCGTAAGAAGACATACGGTCGGCACCACGGGCACGTGCATAAGCAGTGGCAAGAGGAGTTAGCGGCAGATCATCTACAAAATAGATCTTTTTCAAGGTGTCGCTCATTTCGATACCTACTGCGGCACCGGCCGGACTTACATGCTTGAAAGATGCGGCAGCGGGAAGACCGGTAGCCTCTTTCAGCTCTTTCACCAATTGCCAGCTATTGAAAGCATCCATGAAATTGATATATCCGGGGCGTCCGTTCAATACCTCGATAGGCAATTCCCCTTGCTGCATAAAAATGCGCGACGGCTTCTGATTGGGGTTGCAGCCGTACTTAAGTTCCAGAGAGTTTTTATTTTCTGTATTCATATTACTTATTATATATGATAAACTATCTCATTTCCTCCATTCCTTCCTCCAGGGAATGAGGGGTATATCCTAACTCGCGTCTGGCTTTCCCGATACTCAGTCCACTGAATCGGGGGCGCGGTGTAGCCTCATTCATTTCTTCCGTAGTCACAGGAAGGATCAATGAACGGTCCAACCCGAAATAATCGGCTACACGATACGCAATTTCCGCGATGGAAAGACATTCGCCTCCACAAATATGATACGTGCCGCTTTGAGAAACGTGCATCAGTTTTTCGACTCCGTCGGCAATATCATTTACCCAGGTCGGCGTACGGAACTGATCGGAAACGACCCGTATCTCCTGTCCTGCCTGCAGACGGTTCTTTACCAATTGCAGAATGTTACCGTGCTGCCCGGGAAAAGCTTTACCGTAAACGACAACCACGCGGACATTGGCATAACTGCTGCAATTGGCAGCTACGGCTTGTTCACCCTGATATTTAGAGATACCATAGTAATTCACCGGGGCAGGAGTATCCTCTTCGGTATACAGCGATCCTTTATCTCCATCAAATACAAAGTCGGTCGACAGATGGATAAAACGGCTTCCCAGACTCTCGCAGCAACGGGCTATATTCTCGACAGCAGACACATTCGCCGCATACGCTTCTTCATGATGCAGCTCGCAATAATCGGGCACGGAAAGAGCAGAACCGTTTATCACTACCTCCGGACGGATCTCGCCCATCAGTTGTGCGATAGCAGCATGATCGTTGATATCTGCCTGAACGAACCGGTGACTGTTTGCCGGGGCTATATCTTCGTGCAGGGAACAACCGACCAATTCATATTTACCTTGTAAAGACAGGTTTTGCAATATCCGTCTCCCGGTAAAACCGTTAGCTCCAATTATCAGTGTTTTCATTAGAATGAATAGATTAATACACCTAATATACGGTGATTCGTTACTGAATGCGTATCACGGATACGTCCGTCCGGCAGTTTTTCTTCGCCATACCAGGCAAGAGAAGGGCTGTATTCAAATCCTAGTTTCCAGTGGGGCAATACATAAGACAACTGCAAATTGGTTGTAAAAACCTGATCTACATCCAGACCGACACCATAGGTATCACCAACAATATCCTTACCTGCCCCCAGGTTTTTCAAATAACCGACAAACAAACCCGGTTGCCATTTCTTTCCATAAACCACATTTAACCAGGTCATCGAATGACGGTAAGCCGTATACTCCTGTTTACCTGTACGCGGATCGATGTTGCTCACGCCATAACCTCCCAGCATACACAGGTGTGCCAGATTCTCTCCCATAATTGTCTTAGCGGAGATCTTCCAATTTTCGTCGGTATAGCGGGCATGCGCTTCGAGAGACAAAGAGGTAATACGTTCGTTGACCTTATAAGTATTATCGCCTACAACAGATTTCACGCGTGGCACCAGTGAAAGAACATCCACACCAACACCTGCCGTCCAGTTCTTCCGTTTATAATCGATACCACCGTAAAATTCAGGTACACAGCTATTCTTTATATATTCTTCGCTTTTACCATTTGGTCCGGTTGAAAGATACTGCAACTGCCAGATAGCCGCTCCGGTCAGGCTCCATCCATTGTCCGTATAACGGTAACGAAGCATCGGGTTACGGCTAAAGGCCTGAAAAGGAGCTCCCGTAGAAAGATTCAGCATCTGCGGAAAGATGTCTCCGAACAACGGATGCCAGGTCTGGCCAATCAGTACCGCCGACTTTCCCCAGTCGAGATTCACATAAGCATGCCGTATACGTATCATAGCAAAGTTACTCCCCGAACCACGGAAATCGACTTCCAGCTTGGCTGTTGTCTTTGCTTTACCGACATTCGGACCGCCCACATCGATTCCCAGACGGGAATAAAGCAGGTAAAAACTACCGTTTGCTGTTGCATTCAGGTCGTTACCATCGGCATCCGGTTTCTTGTCCAACGGATAAAGATGGAACAAACCGTCCACGATCTCGGAGTTTGCCCGGGAGTTATAAAACAAATCACCACGTACCTGTCCGTAAAACTTATACGAAAAGTTCTTCTTCTGTGCATAACCGGAAGCTACAACTAACAATCCGGCTATTAAAAGCATGCTCAGTCTCGTTCTCATTTAAAAGCGTTTAATTTAGAAATAATACATAACCAATCCCAGTATCCGATGGTTGGTTACGGCGTGGGTGTCTCCCACTTTCCCGTTCTTTTGGTCGATCGTGCCGTACCAAGCCGTTGCCGGCGAGTACTCAAGTCCGATCTGCCAATGAGGGAGGTTATATGATAAATTCAAATTCACTGTAAAAAGCTGGTCGATATTCAATCCCATACCATAAACTGTATTCGATACCAACGCATCATCCGTTCCCAGATTTTTGGTATATCCCATAAAGATACCCGACTTCCATTTCGTTCCATATGTAAAATTAGCCCAGGTTGTCGAATGCCGGAACGGAGTATACTCCTGTTCCCCCGTCCGGGGATCGACCGAACTGATACCATAACCACCGATCAGCGCCGTCTGATCCAGACACGAAGCCATTAGGCTTTTGGCTGCAAAGGTATAATTACGCCCGGTATATTTCAAGTGAGCTTCATACGAATATGTCGTCATCCGTTCATTTACCTTATAAACTTTCTTATCTACCTCAGAAGAGGTACGAGGCTTCAGTGAAATCAGATGGACACCGGCACCGGCCAGCCACCCATTATCGGATGCATAATCGGCTCCGACATAAAACTCCGGGACACAACTATTCTTTATATAATCTTCACTCATTCCCTTCGGACCACTCGACAAATACTGCAACTGCCAAAGAGCAGAAGCAGTAAGATTTACCTGTCCGGCTTTATACTGATAGCGGATTTGCGGACTGCGGTTGAACGGCTGAAAAGGCGCCCCCGTAGACAGGTTCAGTATATCCGGAAAAACAGAGCCGAACAGCGGATGCCAGGTTTGCCCGATCAAGACATTACTCTTTTCCCAGTCCAGAGCCACCCAGGCCTGACGGATACGCAACATGGTCGTACTTCCGGAAAAGCCGCCGAAGTCGGTTTCCAGGCAAGCGGAAGTTCGGGCAGTACCGACATTCGGGCCGGTCACACTAATACCCAAGCGCGATGTAAACGTATAGAAACTGCCATTGGGCGTTCCATTCAGATCTTCTCCATCCGCGTCCGGATTCTTATCCAGCGGGAAAAGGTAGAAGTTTCCGTCTACCGGAGCCATATTCGCACGCGTGTTGTAAAATAAGTCACCACGCACAAATCCATAAAACTTGTAAGTGAAGTTTTTCTTCTGGGCAGTTGCGGAAAACAAAGTCAGTGCACTTACCAGTAGCAGAGCCAGCTTTTTCATTGTTGTCGTTTGTTATCTATTTGTCTAATTTGAAGGCACAAAGGTATATATTTTTGTTTATTCAATTTGAAGAACGAAATATTATTTGTTACTTTGCTTCCAAGTTGTAAGCCTTAAAGGCCAAATTGATTAATAATGTAAACTACATAAAGAATTATGAGTACTAAAAAGTTTTTATTGGAGGAGAAAGACATACCCACAGCCTGGTATAATATTGTGGCTGATATGAAGAACAAACCACTTCCTATTCTGAATCCGCAGACAAAGCAACCGATGAAAGAAGAGGATCTCTATCCCCTGTTTTCCAAAGCTGCTTCCCATCAGGAAATGAATACGACCGATGCCTGGATTGAAATACCGGAAGAGGTTCGCGAATTATATAAGGTATGGCGTCCCACTCCGCTGGTTCGTGCTTACGGACTGGAGAAGATGCTGGATACTCCTGCACATATTTACTTTAAGAACGAAAGTGTCAGTCCGATCGGTTCACACAAACTGAACTCTGCTATCGCACAGGCTTACTATTGTAAACAGGAAGGCGTTACCAATATCACCACTGAAACAGGTGCCGGACAATGGGGTGCCGCCCTTTCCTATGCAGCCAAGGCTTTCGGCCTGGAACTGGCTGTTTATATGGTAAAGGTCAGCTATCACCAGAAACCTTACCGCCGTTCGATCATGCAGACTTTCGGTGCACAGGTGATCGCTTCACCGAGTATGAGCACGAAAGCCGGACGTAAGATCCTGACCGATCATCCTAACTATCAGGGTAGTCTGGGAACTGCTATTTCGGAAGCCGTAGAGTTGGCTATGCAGGTGCCTAACTGTAAATATACATTGGGTAGCGTTTTGAACCACGTAATGTTGCACCAGACTGTGATTGGTCTGGAAGCTGAAAAGCAGATGGAAATGGCAGGCGAATATCCGGATGTTGTAATCGGTTGCTTCGGTGGCGGTTCAAACTTCTCAGGTATCACTTTCCCGTTCCTGCGTCATAAACTGACAGAAGGTAAAGATATTCGTGTGATTGCTGCAGAACCGGCATCCTGCCCGAAACTGACACGCGGACAGTTCCAGTACGACTTCGGAGACGAGGCAGGATATACTCCGCTGATCCCGATGTTCACATTAGGACATAACTTTGCTCCTGCCAATATCCATGCAGGCGGTCTGCGTTATCATGGTGCAGGTTCGATCGTGAGCCAGTTGATGAAAGACGGACTGATGAATGCTGCGGACGTAAAACAGTTGGATACATTCAAAGCAGCAACAATGTTTGCCCAGGCAGAAGGAATCATCCCGGCTCCTGAATCTTCTCACGCTATTGCTGTTGCCATCCGCGAAGCAGAAGAAGCGAAGAAAGAGGGAAAGGCACGTACGATCCTGTTCAACTTGTCCGGTCACGGTCTGATCGATATGGCAGCCTACGACCAGTATCTGGCAGGCGACCTGACCAATTATGAAGTAACAGACGAAGATGTAGCCAAGAATCTGGAAGAATTAGAAAAGATTATCGGATAACCCGATAATCTTTTACAAAATAAAAGTGGCGCTAATAACAGGGACTCACGTCTTTTGTTATTCGCGCCACTTTCGTGTGTGTGTGTCTATGAAATGTTTTAAAATAGGTATTATGAGAATATATCCTCATAACTGGCTGCAGGTACAACCATTTCTTGTGTATTCAAACTAAAATCTTTTTTCTTTTTGTTCCACATTCCGTATACGGAATTGATTTCACCTTTTTCCTCGTTATACTGATAAGAAATCAGATAATAAGGATCCCAAGTTTCTTTTGACTGATTCCAGCGATACGCTTTCTTTTCAGCGACCTTACCGTTATCATTGTAGGTGAATTCATATTTCACCTGTTTGTTCAAAAGCCCTTCCTCATGTAAGAAGATAACTTTCGATACGATCTTACCATTCTCCTCTTTTGTATCATAAAGATAGTTTCTTGGAGATGCAGCACTCATTGCCAGACTACAAACGAACAAAACAACCAGTGCCAAAATTTCTTTTCTTAAAACTGAAGCTTTCATAAATATATTACCTATAAGATTTACTTTCAAATTGCGTGCAAATGAACACAGTTTTCCGGTATCAACCAAATATTTTCTGACATTTTGATAGCCAAAATAACATATTTAACCATTTTAAACCATCACAAGACATTGCCTCCCACAAGCACAACTTACAATTTACAACAAATCCAACTTATTACTTCAAAACAAAGTCTTTTAGTGTACCGGTTTTCTTAAAAAACACATAAAATCCGTTACACAACTTACGAATTGACACAAAGAGTTTTTTGTACATCATCTACATTTTTTAGAACTAAATAATGCCCTCCGTTTGTTATTTATAAATAAAGAAAGGATATTAGTATCCGAATTAAATCAGTATATCATGGAGAAGAACATTTTTAAACTAGAACAAGAGCAATTGAAAGAAATAGCCCTTTCATTGCAAAAGAAAGTGGAAGAAGGTCTGGCAGAAGACAATGCAGAAATACAATGTCTCCCAACATTTATTACTCCCAGGAGTAAAGGCATAAACGGAAAAGCATTGGTCCTCGACCTGGGGGGAACCAATTATAGGGTGGCAACCGTCAATTTTGCAAACGATAAAACAACCATTCATCCGGAAAACGGGTGGAAAAAAGATTTATCCGTTATGAAAACTCCCGGTTTCACCCGTGATGAATTATTTAAAGAACTGGCCGACCCGATCGGAGAAATCAAACGGGATGAAGAAATGCCGATCGGTTATTGCTTCTCCTATGCTGCCGAATCGCTTCCCGACGGTGATGCCCGGTTACTACATTGGACCAAAGGGGTTAATATAAAGGATATGATCGGACAACCTGTAGGGAAGCCTTTACTCAACTACTTGAATGAAATGAACAACGTCAAGTTCACCGGCATAAAGGTGCTTAATGACACAGTAGCCAGTCTGTTTGCCGGTCTTACCGACAGCAGTTACGATGCTTATATCGGACTGATTGTCGGAACGGGAACTAATATGGCTACTTTTATCCCGGCAGAAAAAATAACCAAACTTCCTCCTTCCTGCCAGATGAAAGGACTTATCCCCGTTAATCTGGAATCCGGAAACTTCAACCCGCCTTTCCTGACTACTGTCGATGATACGGTCGATGCCTGTTCCGACAGCCGGGGTAGTCAGCGTTTTGAAAAAGCAGTCTCGGGCATGTATCTGGGAGAAATACTTAAAGCAGCCTTCCCGTTGGAAGAATTCGAAGAGAAATTCGATGCACAGAAACTGACAACGATTATGAACTATCCGGATATCCACAAAGAAAAATACGTAGAGGTGGCCCATTGGATCTATAACCGGTCGGCACAACTGGTAGCCGCATCCCTCGCCGGATTGATCAAATTGCTTACATCTTATAATAAAGAGACCAAAAAGATCTGTCTGGTCGCCGAAGGCAGCCTCTTCTGGAGTAAGAACCGGAAAGACAAAGATTATAATATCCTGGTAATGGAAAAATTACAGGAACTTCTGAATGAATTCGGACTGGGTGATGTAAAAGTTCACATCAATCAGATGAACAATGCCAATCTTATCGGAACAAGTATTGCAGCATTATCCTGAACATATTTTCAGAAGTTTGCTGTCGATAATTGCCGACAGGCTTGCCAACAATTATGAGCAAGCTTGTTGACAATTATGAACCGGAAAAATAAATTTATTCCGAATTCATCCCACAGATTTAATTCAATCTACTATCTTTGCCTGCAACACACTAGTTTTAATACAATATCTATGATAACAGAAGTTTTCAGAGAAAAGTCACCTTTATCTAATAAAGACAGTTTTATTTTGTTTGAACGCACAAAATCTTCTTTCACTTTTCCAATCCATGTCCATAACGTTTGGGAGTTGAACTTTGTGGAACATGCAGCCGGTGCGCAACGGATCGTTGGCGACTCGGATGAAGTCATCGGAGAGAAAGACCTTGTATTGATTACCAACACCGAGTTAAAACACGCCTGGCTGAATGGGAGTTGCCGTTCGAACGACATTCATGAAATCACCATCCAGTTTCCTCCTTCCTTATTCTCCAACCCGGCTTTTCAGAAAAACCAGTTCGACTCGGTCATGAAAATGATGGTAAAAGCAGAGCATGGACTGGTATTCGGCCTGGCAGATATCAACCGCGTACTTCCTATTATGCGAATGATTTCGACCGAGAAAGGGTTCTATTCCGTCATGAAATTCTTTATCCTGTTGCATGAACTGTCCTTATCCGAAGATGTCCGTGTCTTATCAAAGAATGTCTCTTCCCAATATACGGAAAGCGACTATCAAATGAAAAAAATACTCGACTATATCACTAAAAACCTCTGCAATCAGATAACCATCGATGAACTGGCTCAATATATGGGAATGAGCTTGTCTACGCTTTCCCGTTTCCTCAAAAAGAACACAGGACATAGTTTTACTGACTTTCTGCAGGAATACCGGATCAACTCCGTCGTTCGCGAACTGAATAATAACGAGAAAGAAAGCATCATGGATATCGCTTCCCGTTGCGGTTTCGTCAGTCAATCCTATTTCTATAAAGTATTCAAGAAATACAAGAACGTCACACCGCAGGAATATCGCGAAAATTATCAACGCCTGCGGGTTATCGTTTAAACACTATTACATTTTGACCGAATAGAGCAATCGATTTTGACCTTCCAGCACACTGGAAGGTCAACTAACGAACTAAAAACCAAACAATTAAACAAAACACAAGAGATTAACATCCAAGACTATATAAAACAAAGATTTTCACTAAAATAAGTTAAACTCATGCTACAAGGAAAAGTCATATAGTTAATTATTGTAATATACAAACGCTTATCATAGTTACAATTTTATAAAATTGACAGAAACGAGCAATAAGATTGACTGAATCCGACACTTCTCCATTTACTTCATTCTCTACATTTGCAATGAAGTCAAACATTAATGCCAATTAATATGAAAACACCTCGAAAATTAACCTTAGGATTGTTCGCTTGTTTGTTCCTTTTAGGAGCTTGTACAGACAGTGAAATGGTAGACCAGAAAGCTGGTGGTTCTCTTGCAACAAAAGCCGTTGCAAATACTGACGTAATACTCCATTGGAATACAGAAGAACAAAACATTGATGGTTTCGGTGTGGCACAAGCCGGATGGGCAGATTATCTGTATGCACACCGCAAACGTGATACAGTCTTAGACCTGATGTTCGGAAAAGATGGATTACACTTGAATATATTAAGAGGTGAAATCTATTCCCATTATTGGAAAAACGAAGGAGATACTTCTTTCCATTTGGATGAAGAAATCGATATGCCGCTCGACGATCCGTTTTTTGATATCGACTACAGTGCCGATGGGAATGAAGCTGCAGAAGAAATAGCTCAACGCAAAGGCCAGTTATGGATCAACCAACGTGTCAAAGCGTTATATGACGTAGATAAATTCGTTTATTCTGTCTGGAGTCCGCCTGCCTATATGAAAAGTAACGACAGTGATTCGAAAGGGAATTTAAAATCTGCTTACTATCAAAAATTTGCCGATTATCTGTCAGCTTTCTGTGATGCTTACAGTTCAGTAGGTCTAAAGCCTTATGCCATATCACCAGCCAATGAACCGGAATATGCAGCTTCCTGGAGTTCTTGCCTCTGGTTACCGGGAACAACTACCTTGGGACGATTCATTGTTAACAACATGGGGCCGACATTTGCCGCCAATCACCCGGATGTTAAGATTATTTTCGGTGAAAATGCACAATGGACAGGTATTTTAGGTTTTATCATGGGTAGTAAAAACTATGTACGCGATATTTTAAATGTCAATACCCGCATTACCAATTACCCGATCATCGCAGCCGGACACGGTTATGTGGACCCGGTAACAAAAAAAGATCCGGGTATCGAACCGTTTACGAAGGCAGAATCAAAAAACATTCCGGTATGGTTGACAGAAATCAGCGACCCGAACAACTCATACACAACTTCCATAGATGACGGCCTAAACTGGGCAGTCAAATTCCACCGTTACCTTTGTGAAGCCAATGTAAGTTCAATTATCTGGTGGGCAGGAGCCTTGCCTGACAGTGGTACTAATGAAGGGTTGATTTATATTAACAAAGAAAATCGTACCGATTACGAAACCGGAAAACGTTATGAGACATTCGGAAACTTTACACGCTATATTCCTGTAGGCAGTACCCGCATCTCAGCCGAATACAACTCCGACCAAGGCTATATGGTATCCGGTTATAAAAAAGGCAATAACTTTACAATTGTAGCCATCAATACCAACGACACAGAAACAACTATCGACCTAGCATTAGACAACAACCAAACAGCTAGCCCGCTTGCCGGTTACCTGACCGATGCCACCCACAAATGGGAAACCTTGGAGACTATCCAACCGGTAGGTAATACGTACATGATAACTCTTCCGGCAAAGAGCGTTGTAACCTTTACAGGAAATGTTGAATAACTTTAAATTTATAAGATCATGAAAAGTTTTTTTTACACAAACAATTTTACTGGTTGTTGCTTTATTAGTAGGAACAAGAGCAAAAGCGGTTAGTTATAAAATGGTGTAGAGACTGCCAAGATCATCAAAAAATAACAACCTAAATCATATAACAATCTGTTTACTATCCTTCAAAATTTAAGGATAGTAAACCCTTTATTAACCTAATAGAATTATTTTATCATTTAAATATTTAATTATGAACAGAAAACTAGCTTTTTCTCTATTACTAGGAGCCTTTGCTGTTTCCAGTTGGGCGCAGCAGGCTATGACCGTGAAAGGTACGGTAAAAGACTCGGAGAACAATCCAGTCATCGGAGCAACAGTTGTTGTAAAAGGAACCACAATAGGTACAACAACTGACATTGATGGGAACTACACCATCAATGTCAATCCAGGACAGGTCCTGGAATTTTCTTACGTAGGTATGCAACAATCTTTTATCACTGTTGGAGATAAAAATGTAATCAATATCACAATGGCTGACGGTGAACAATTGGATGAGGTTGTCGTAATCGGTTATGGTACGGTGAAGAAAAGAGATTTGACCGGTGCCGTTGCCTCTGTTTCTTCTAAAGACCTACAAGCCAATATCGCCAAAAGTGCAGCCGGGGCATTGCAAGGTCGTATTGCCGGTGTAAGTGTTTCCAACGTTGGAGGCCAACCCGGTTCAGGCATGAGTATCAACATTCGTGGATTAAGTTCTTTAGGTTCAAATACACCGTTGTATGTAATCGATGGCGTTTATGGAGATATCAACATGGTAGACCCGGCAGATATAGCATCACTTGAAGTATTGAAAGATGCTTCGGCTGCGGCTATCTACGGTTCACGTGCAGCTAATGGCGTTGTGCTGATTACGACTAAAGGCGGTAAAAAAGAAACTCCTACGACTATCGACGTAAATGTTTATTCCGGTTTCCAGAACATCACCAAGAAACTGGATGTGCTAGACGCTCAACAATGGATCTCAGTGATGAAACAAAGCGGTTACCTTCCTGAAAGCGCAGCAAACTTCCAAGGAGCCGGAACAAACTGGCAGGATGAAGTATATCGTACAGCTCCTGTCACAAAAGCCAATTTAAATATCAGCGGAGGTACAAAAACGGCTACCTATAATGTGTCTGCCGGTTATATCAACCAACAAGGTATCTTATTGAATTCAGGATACAGTGCATTTAATGTTCGAGCCAAAAACACATTCTCTTTCTTTAACGATCATTTCCGTGTTGGAAATACATTGTTAGTGAAAACAGCCGACAAACAGATCAATGACTTAGTCATTACAGACCCCTTGCGTCAGAACCCGTTGATGAAGGTGAAAGACCCGAATCAGTTAGGTGGTTATGCCGGTATCGAACCTTGGATGAAAAACATGGACAACCCTGTCGGTTATTCCGAATTGTTCGACAGACAAAAACACAACATGGAGTTGTTATTGAACGCTTACGCAGAAATCGACCTGGGTCTAAAAGGATTAAAATACAAACTGAACTTTGGTTACAACAAAAACAACGGCCGTAGCTACAACTACAATCCTGAATACAATTTCGGTTCCGGAGCCATACAGTCAAGCCTGAGTGAAGGTGCTTCTTTCGGTGACCAATGGTTGGTTGAAAACACGTTGCACTACGACAACACATTCGGAAAACACACCGTATCCGGCTTGTTCGGTTATTCCGCACAAGAAAATAAAGACCGTTCGTTTGGTGCAGCCCGTAAAGATATTCCGGCAGGAACAGATGCAATCGGAGCTGGTGCCACTACGGAACAAACCACTTCCGGATCTTTACAGGAACACTCATTAGTTTCTCTGTTTGCCCGTGCCATGTATAGCTACGATTCGCGCTATATGATTTCTGCCTCTATCCGCCGTGATGGTTCTTCCCGCTTTGCCGATGGTCACAGATATGGTGTATTCCCATCTGTATCCGCCGGTTGGAATATCATGAACGAACAGTTCTTTGAAAATGCGAAAAAAACTGTTGACGAATTGAAACTACGCCTCAGCTACGGTGTATTGGGTAACCAGGAAATCGGAAACTATACCACTCAAAGTACAGCCACCAGCGGTATCAACTACGTACAAGGCGGTCAGTGGTGGATGGGTAGTAGTACCGGTGTTAACTGGGTATCACCTAAAGATTTGACTTGGGAAGAGACTCGGACTACCAACATCGGTTTGGATGCAAGCTTCTTCAACGGGAAACTATCTTTCAATGCAGATTACTTTATCCAGGAAACCAAAGACGTATTATTAAGTATCTCTATGCCCCCATCTGTCGGTATGGGCGGTAGTCCGACAATGAATGCCGGTACTATCCAGAATAAAGGTTTTGAATTGGTTGTTAACCACCGCAATACGGTAGGAGAAGTTTATTACAACGTCGGAGTAAACCTCTCTACGGTCAGCAACAAGATCAAAGAAATTACCGTAGGTAGCGACAAACAAGAGTTTGCTGGTTACAATCCACAAGGTGAAGGTACTATAACTTGGGCCAAAGTCGGTGATCCGATTGGTGCATTCTATGTTGTAAAGACAGACGGTATCTTCCAAAATGAACAAGAAATAAAAGCACATACCACTGCCGATGGTAAATTGATCCAACCGGACGCACAGCCGGGAGATATTCGCTTCATCGACTACAACGGTGATGGCCAGATTAGCGACGATGACCGTCAATATGCAGGAAGTCCGTTTCCCGATGTAACCTTCGGCATCCGTGGCAACGTTCAATACAAAGGATTTGATTTAGGATTGTTCTTTGACGGCATGATTGGTAACAAAATATACAACTACACACGTTGCCGCATGGAATCCATGAACGAATTCACCAACTTCGGTACAAGCACATTAAATGCATGGACCGAACAGAACAGAAATACCGATATGCCCCGCTTCACACAAGAAGACAAAAATGAAAACCGCCGTCGTTGTAGCGACCGCTGGTTAGAAAACGGTTCTTTCTTCCGTTTGAAGACATTGGAATTCGGTTACACATTGCCACAAAATCTGTTGACACCGTTAAGAATGAACAATTTGCGTATATATACAGCAATGGACAATCTATTTACTGCCACTAAATACACCGGCTATACACCTGACTTAGGACAGAACGACGATCAGAACGGTGGTGGTGACGGTACCATGACAAGAGGTTGTGACCACGGTCGTTTCCCGTTGGCAAGAACAATTACATTTGGCGTTCAACTTAATTTCTAATTTAACAAAATGCTCATAATATGAAAACGAATATATTAAAAAAGCTGGTTCTCGTTCCGGCTGCTGTCCTTGCCATGACAGGATGCAACGAGTCTGATTTTTTAAGTTTTACAAACCCGAATGAATATGTAGAAGATACCTATTGGTCTTCTGAAGCCAATGCACAAGCTGCTATGGCAACCATCTATTCTCCTATCCGTAGCCAGATGTATGGCTATTTCGGAGGTTATACCGGTTGGCATACCATAAACCGTGCAGATGATACTTGGTTCATCTTGGGAGAAGAAGCGCACAACTGGCAACCCGCCACTTTCACCAACACCCCGAATACGGCAGAAAGTGATTTTGGCAGAATCTATAACACCATCAATCGTGCCAATGTCCTTCTAAACAATATTCATAAAGCGGATATGGACCAGACTAAAATGAACGAACTGATTGGAGAAGCTAGTTTCTTAAGAGGTTACGCTTACTTCCTGTTAGTTACCAACTTTGGCGATGTTCCTCTGCGTCTGGTTTCTGCTGCTGAAAGTTTGGAGGAAACCATGAAGCCGAGTTCTCCGGAA
Source organism: Parabacteroides leei (assembly GCF_023369805.1). Classification (NCBI taxonomy): domain Bacteria; kingdom Pseudomonadati; phylum Bacteroidota; class Bacteroidia; order Bacteroidales; family Tannerellaceae; genus Parabacteroides; species Parabacteroides leei. The sequence goes on along the minus strand of NZ_JAMBQG010000014.1, from coordinate 59,968 downwards.
GCTGATATATGGAAACAAGTTGAAGCTGACTTCAAAACAGCCAAGGAATATTTGCCGATCACCCGTCCTTCTGAAGAAGCCGGTCGTGTAACCAAAGGAACTGCTATCGCTTACTTGGGCAAAACATACAACTATCTGAAAAGATACGAAGAGGGAGAAGCGGAATTGAAAACAATCATGCAAAGCCCTTACACATACGACCTGACTGAAAATTTCGAAGACAACTTCACCGAATATACAGAGTTAAACAAAGAATCAATATTTGAACTCGTATATGAAGGGAAATACGGTTCAGGTAGTTGGGGCTCTGAAGGGCCGAACGATACACAGGGTTGGGTAATTCCTAACTTCGTAGGGCCGCAAGGTACAGGCGGTTGGTTCAAATGGATGCCGACAGCTTCTATCGTAGATGACTTCATCGTTGAAGAACGCCCGGCCGGTTCCGATACACGCTTTGATAAACGTATGTACACCAGTTTCTTCTGGAAACATTCTGATTATGAAACGACTGTAGAAGATGGTGCATGGTTCGGAGATATGTCATTCGATGAGATCTGGGAGGCTTGTGCGACCAAACGTTTAAGAGGTGAACCGGATTACCCGACCATCAGTGACAAACCCGGACGTTTCTTGATCAAGAAATTCACCAATTTCTACAAAAATGAAGCAGAATCAAACAGTATGTACAACCAGGCAAACCAGAATAACAACCTGCGTGTGATGCGTTTTGCCGAAGTATTGCTGCTACATGCCGAAGCCTGTATCAAAACCAATAAACTGGCTGAAGCGGCTGCTGACCTGACACGTATCCGCGACCGTGCCGGACTTGCTAAAAAGACTTGGAACGGAGCCGATGAATTGTGGGAAGAAATGGTTCATCAAAACGAACTTGAATTCTTCTTTGAAGGTCACCGTTTCTTTGACTTGAAACGCTGGTATTCTTACGAAGAGATGAAGCAGATTTTCGTCAAAAACAAAAAACAAGGTGCTGAGAACTTCCAGCCAAAACATTTTTATCTGCCTATTCCGCAAAATGAATTGAATACCAATGCGGCTATCGAACAGCATCCGATGTGGAGATAAACCGAAATAATTGAATAGAACAGCTATAGGGGGAAGTGACACCCTGACAAACACAGTACGTGTCCTTCCCCTCCCTTTGTCTGTAAATAGAAAGTAATCGCATGAGAAAATATATTCATAACACAAGAACTGCCTTGCTTGCTCTTTTACTGGGAGTATGTACCGGATGTAACGAAGAGATTGATTCTCCTGAAACAGAAACAGGTGAAGAAATAACAACTATCCGTTCATTAATGGAAGAAGGTAGCCTGTTAATAAAAACCGAACAAAATGAGGATAAACACCTTTTCTATTTTGAAACAGACACGTTGGTTATCCCCTCGCATGAAATCATCCGATTGACACCCGACATTGACAACTGGAAAACAACACTGCTTTTCGCAGACAACACGATATTAGAGATTCCGACCTTAGGAACCTCTTTCCATCTTAGCGACAAAAACATCAAACTCGATCCTACCGGCTATGCCCCTTTAAGTGCAGAACTCAATTTACTTTTACCGGCAAGCGGTTACCTGACCGTCTGTGTCAAGGGGAAACACGAAGGTACCGATTTGTCACATACATTCAAGAAGTACAGCTCTGCATACCGGGTAAACGTACACGGTCTCTATGAGAATCACACCAATACGGTCTATATCTCCCAAACAAACAAGCAGGGGAAAGTACGACTGACCGACTCAATCAAAATAACAGTCCCCGACTTGCTACTTAACACCCAATATCCCCAAATAACAACGATTGTCGCTCAACGGGAAAAAATGGAGCCCGGAGTGACGTTAATCAATTTCTTGGGAGATAACGAATACGATACACATCGCCCATTCATCATAGATAACTATGGCGATATCCGGTGGCTGTTACGCCTGAAAGATCATCCGGAGATGAGAATAACAGCCCATACCGGCTTAAAACGAAACAAGAAAGGAAATTTCTATTGCGGAGATGTAAAGACAGGAAGAATCCTGGAGTTTGACATGGTCGGCAATATACTAAATACATGGAACATACAAGACAAAGGATATTCATTCCATCATGATGTCATTGAAATACCTAACGGCCATCTGATTGCAACAGCCAGTAAAGATGGAAGCATTGGACAAGACGGGAAAGTAACGACTTACGACTATGTGGTGGAAGTAGACAATGAAACCGGTGCCATTGTCAATGAATGGGATCTAAAAAAATCGCTGGATGAAACTCGTAAAACTTTTGTCCCGGCAGGTGACACGATCGCGGTTTTTGGTAACTGGGCTCATGGTAATGCAGTCATTTATTCGGAAGACGATGATTGCATCATCGTGTCCTGTCGCTATCAGGGAGTCGCCAAATTGACCCGTAACAATCAGCTTAAATGGATCCTAACGCCTCATAAAGAGTGGAAAAATTCGCTCACCCTTCTGATGCCTTTAGATGCAAAGGGCGAGAAGATAACAGATATAGAAATCCTTAACGGAGAAAAAAATCATGATGATTTCGAATGGTGCTGGGGACAACATTGTCCCGTATTCATGCCCAACGGAAATATATTGCTCCTTGACAATGGTTTCTACCGTAACTATCAGACCTACGATAAAGACAGGGAAAAAGCGTATACCCGTTCCGTTGAATACAAGATTAATGAAGAGCAAAAAACAATACAACAAGTATGGGAATATGGGAAAGAAAGAGGAAAATCTTGTTTTGCCATGGGAGTATCTTCTACACAATATTTACCGGAAACGGACCATGTGTTATTCTGTCCGGGAGTTGGGACTCCGACTGTTAATGGGCTTGGAGGCAGAGTCATTGAAGTTGACTATAAAACCAAAGAGGTTATTTCTGAAATACATTTTTCAGTACCTAACTATTTGGCATTTCACCGTGCCAAACGAATTTCACTTTATCCGGAGAACTTATAACATTAATATATACGAAGCTGAAAAACTAGAAAAATGAAAATTTTCAAAGAAAAACTAGAAAAATTACAATACTTGCATAAAGTTCTCATATTACGAAAAAATATAAAAGAAGAGAATGATAACGGTATTGTCACCCGTTATACCTATCCGGTAATCACCCGCGAACACATACCCCTGGAATGGCGTTACGACCTCAACCCGGCTACTAATCCGTATTGTCTGGAGCGTATCGGGGTGAATGCCTGTATGAACTCCGGAGCGATAAAGTGGAAGGATAAGTATCTACTGATGGTCCGTGTGGAGGGTTGGGACCGTAAATCGTTCTTTGCCATTGCCGAAAGTCCGAACGGGGTGGATAACTTCCGGTTCTGGGAACGACCGGTCAACCTGCCGGATATCGATCCGGAGGAGACAAACGTGTATGACATGCGCCTGACCGCCCACGAGGACGGTTGGATATACGGTATCTTTTGCAGCGAACGCCATGATCCGGCTGCCGCTCCGGGAGATTTGTCGTCAGCTGTTGCCAAAGCCGGAATTGTCCGTACCAAAGATTTGATCGACTGGGAAAGGCTACCGGACCTGAAATCAAAAAGCCAGCAGCGTAATGTAGTCCTTCATCCGGAATTTGTCGACGGGAAGTATGCATTATATACCCGTCCGCAGGATGGCTTTATCGATGCCGGAAGTGGCGGAGGTATCGGCTGGGCGCTCATCAATGATATTACACACGCAGAAGTTCTCTCTGAACGAATAATAGATAAACGCTACTATCATACAATCAAGGAGGTCAAGAATGGGGAAGGTCCGCATCCCATCAAGACTCCACAGGGCTGGTTACACCTCGCCCACGGGGTCAGGGCATGCGCTGCAGGACTACGTTATGTACTTTATCTGTACATGACGTCCCTGGAGGACCCCACCAAAGTGATCGCACAGCCCGGCGGCTACTTCCTCGCACCTGTCGGGGAAGAACGCATCGGGGATGTCTCGAACGTCTTATTTACCAATGGATGGATTGCAGACGAAGACGGAAAAGTATTTATCTACTATGCATCCTGCGATACACGGATGCATGTAGCAGTATCGACGATAGAAGTTTTGGTCGATTACTGCATGAACACTCCGGAAGACGGTCTTCGGTCGGCCGCTTCTGTTGCCAGAATAAATGAACTGATTGATAAAAATAAAAAGTACAAAGGAGTATGATTTAAGGCAATAATGTGAAAAGAGTCTGAAGCCTTATGTAACACATTACGGCTTCAGACTCTTTATTTTATACCCGCCCTAAAAATTCGTCAACCGTATAATTCAGGAAGTTATTAAACGGGAGTAACTGTTCGAAATGCTTGATCGCCTGGTCCATCCAATCGTCCGTCATAAAAAACTCGTCCGGTTTAACGGTAGCAAAACAGTAATCCTTGTGCCGCATGATCTCACTATATTTGAAATCCGTCGGATAGCCGGCCGGCATACGTTTCAACACTTCGCCCTCCATTACCGGAAAAGCCTCTTTAAAAGACGGATTTTCAATGATACCTACAAACTCGTCGATATGATCGTAAATATCCTGACGAAGCATCTTCAACAGTTTAGGAGGAGGACACCATACACCACCGGACAGCATACAATTACCCGGCTCCAGATGAATATAATATCCACCCCGTTCACTGGCACGTCCGCCTTGCGCCATATAAGCGGCGAAATGAATTTTATAAGGGGTCTTATCCGGAGAAAAACGCAAATCCCGGTAGATACGGAACTGGCAGTCTTTCGCTTCCAGCCCGGCCACCTGCGGATCGAACAGGGCGATCCGGTTGATCAGTTGCTGTACCTCATCGAGAAACCCTTTATGCAATACATCGTAGCGGTCTTTATTTGCCTGAAACCACTCCCGGTTATTGTTCTGACTTAATTCCTTCAGGAATTGTATTATTTCTGCATTCATAAATCTCTGTTTGTTTTACAGGCAAAGATACAGAATAATATCATTCATTACCCCAGTTTCTGTCCGTACGGAACGGAGCAACCGGTAAACCTTCCTTACCGAACAAGTTTCCAATAGTTGCATCATCAAAACAATAATGGACTGCAACCGGCTTTTTCACACGAGGGGAAGTTATGATAACGGTGTTATCCTTGATCTGAGCTTTTCCCGGTTCGAAAACACCGTCTTCTCCTGCAATCATAAACCCGGTCAGCTGTTTTCCTTTACACATTAGTCCGGCATCAGCATGAAGGAATGAAATAACCGCCTTGTTCTTGTCGACCGTCATTTTACTGAATACCGGGCTTTCGTAGCCGGAAGCGAGTTGTCCGTAAGTCTTTCCCAAAGCCATATTTGCCAGACGCAGGCCAACGTTTTGCTTATCTGTCGGATGAATATTCGTTACATCTGCAACACAGTCGGAGATTGCCACCATCCCTGTTCCGGGAACCGTGCGTGACACCCATTCCTGATATTCGCGAACCAAAGCAGCCCCGTTATCGTTTGAATTATATGTATGAGGTGCGATCTGCACCAGATAAAACGGGAAATCCTTCTTAAAACTCTTCCGCCAGCTTTCAATCATTGTCTTCAACAAAATACCGTAAGACGAAGCATGATCGCGATTTGACTCTCCCTGATACCAGATTGCACCGGCCAAGGCATAAGGTACAACCGGATTGATCATCTGATTATATAAAACACCCGGCTCCACCGGCCACCAGGGATATGTTTTATCCGGCATCACATCACGTATCTGAGGATTATTCATCACCAGTTCCTCCGGAGTCCAAACTTCTGCAGGAGTACCACCCCACGCAGAAACGATCAGGCCGACAGGTACGTTCAGATCTTTTTGCAGATCACGACCAAAGAAATAAGCCACAGCACTGGTAGTTTTCATTACATCAGGAGTACAGGCAGCCCAGGATGCTTCACAATCGTTCTGAAGAGTTTTTGCTCCGCGTTTAGGGATATGAAAAAAACGAATATTCGGATAATTAGCGGCAGCGATCTCTTCATCACGGTTATCTATATTGCTCATGGGCGTCCATTCCATATTCGATTGCCCGCTACAAAGCCAGACTTCACCCAGCATGACATCTTTCAGTTCACAACTTCCATTGCCTAAGACAGATACCGTATACGGGCCTCCGGCTCCGGCTGTTTTCAGTGTCGTTTCCCAGGTACCATCGGAACGAACGACTGTTGTCGCCGTATCTTTCGGCGCCCAGCTTCCGACCACTTTGATCGTACCGCTTGCTACTCCCCAGCCCCATACGGGCACATCGCTTTTTTGTTGCAACACCATATGATCTGTAAAAACAGACGGCAAACTGATCTGGGCCTGTACACCGCCCATCAGCAGGGACAAGCCGACAGCCATCCCGGTAAATCGTGTTAGTTTCATGTATTCCTATATATTTGAATGATTAACTGATTAACAAATGTATAATAAAAATCAGAACGAGAATCCCAGATTCAAATAAAACTGAAGACTGGTATTCTGATTAGACATACTGAAATTGGCACTCAACGGTCCGGCGATACTATTATAGGCATACCCGATGCTACCGCCCCAAACGCTTTTCCCTTTTAACAGGTGAAGGAAGTCATCATGATGAATGGCATAGTTACCGATCAGCGAAATATAGTTTCGTCCGGCTATGCGTTGCCGAAAATGAAGGCGGGCCACCGCAATGGCATTGTCGAATATCTCCACCCGGTTGATACCGGCAAACGGCAATTGGTGGGGAACATATTTTCCTTCAACCTCTCCACCCACTGCATTCAGGAAAGGATAGGCCAGATTGCCTCCTATCAGTACACGCCCATAAAGAGACGGCAACACACTCAGATGGGAAGTGATGGGAATAACGGATGTGAAATTAAGCCCGACAGCCGAGAAAGGCGCATGACCGTTATAACTGACAAAGTTATCCGTATAAAAAGAATAATCGGCTTTCAGGGAAACACCTTTAGTCGGGAAATAACGGCGATCGAATGTCTCCAGATGTGCCAGAGCAAAATAACTGATGAAACCTTCCGGTTTAACCTCATACTCGTTGTTATTATCCCCTGTATACAAAAAGGAAGTATAGTTGAAATACTCATAACGTAAGCCCACCTTGAACTTGAAGTTCAGCCAGTTCATATCAGAGTACCCGAACTCCGCCAGATGATGTGTATAACTGGTATTAAAGGTTTTATCTCCTTTCCGATAAATATCCAGATCATTATAAGTAAACTGATATGCCAGATTCAGATTACGCAACGGATTCCGCTCGATCGCATAATCCAGCCGTCCATAGGAGATCTTTCCGCCGACACGTCCGGTAAAAGCCAGCCGGGAATGATTGCGTGCCCTATAATCTAAGGTAGCATTCAGCAAAACACCGATCACCTCTTCCGAATCGAAGCGGACACCCAGATTGATCGAACTGATCGACTTCTTCTGTGCCGTCAGTACCAGATCCTGTTGTTGTTCGCCTGTCAATTTATAATTTACATTCGAATAGGCATTTGAACCGACCAGGATCGACATAGCTTTATGCAACTCTTTCAAGGTGATATGACTATTTTCACGCAGGCCGCTGATCTGCATCAACCACTTCTCATCGCGCGGGTCGGTACCGGCAAAAGAGATATGCCGGATATAAAAACTGTCGGTAGGTAAAACCGGATATGACTTACGGGGTAATGTATGTTCCTCCGGGCGATAATCTTCCGGGATACCGATCTTCTTTTTCAATGCCATAATCTCATCCCAGCGGCCACGGGCTTCCTGCTCGCCACGGCGAATCAGCGTATCGAGTGCCGTCGTACTGAAACTGGCTGCATTATAAGGTGTCATATTCGGCCGGAATAACAAATCGGCCCTTTCTTTATTTTTCGCATACTTTTCATAACCATGCAGGGCTATGATCTGGCCGATTACATCGCCGGGGGTATTCAATCCCTCCAACACTTTCAGGTCGCTGGTCCCGAGATCAACGCCGATAATAATATCAGCCCCCATATTCAATGCGACATCGACAGGGAAATTATCATTCAATCCCCCGTCAACCAATACCATACTGTCCAGTCTTACCGGGGCAAACACAGCCGGAATAGCCATACTCGCACGCATAGCAAGAGGAAGGCTTCCCTTATGGAAAACATAATCTTTTCCATCCACGACATCTACCGCTACGCAGGCAAACGGTATATTGAGATTATTGAATTCAATGGAATCATGGTAGCCGATCGTGAGGTTTGAGAAAAGATTCTGCAAATTCTGGCCTTTGATCATACCGCTGATCACACGGTCCTTCTTCTCCTTCCCGAAAGGCAAAGAGAGAATATATCGCTCGGAATTTTCTTTTTCCGGAAACGACAGGCTGGTACGTGTCACCCGGTCACTCAGAAGCATTGTCCAATCCTGATGTATCACCATGCTATCGATCTCAGCCGGAGTATAACCGATCGCATATAATCCGCCTACAATAGCACCCATACTGGTTCCCGCCACATAATCGATCGGGATACCTGCTTCCTCCAGCACTCTCAACACGCCAATATGAGCTACTCCTTTTGCTCCTCCGCCACCCAACACGACCCCGACTTTCTTTCGTTGGGCCGTCAGAGAAGGCAAAGCGACCAGTAACATCAGCAAAAAGCAAAGTAACTTTTTCATCTGCACAATATTAATTTACGGCAAATGTAATCGGTTTACATCAAAAATTGTATTAAATTTGACCAAATTTCTCACCTTAAGAAGAAAAACTCAATATGCAAAAACTAGCATTATGTCTATTACTATGCAGCTTTACTTTTCAAAGCTTTGCAACAGTAGATCCATTGAAAGGCTATCAGTATGCCTCAGAACAAGCGCCTAAAGGGGACGAATGGGAATCACCCGAAAACATAGCGCTAAACAAAGAACAACCTCATGCCTGGTTTTTCTCTTTTAAAGATCCGGAAAGTGCCCGGAAAGTATTGCCGGAAAACAGCGCTTACTGGCAATCTCTGAACGGAGATTGGAAATTCAACTGGGTACGTACGCCGGAAGAACGTCCGAAAGACTTCTTCCAAACGAACTTCGATGTATCGGGATGGGACAATATCCCGGTTCCATCCAGCTGGAATATCGTCGGTCTCCAAAAAGACGGGTCGCAAAAGTACGGAACTCCTATTTACGTGAACCAGCCCGTTATTTTCCAGCATAAAGTGGCTGTCGACGACTGGCGAGGCGGGGTAATGCGCACTCCGCCGGAAAACTGGACCACCTTCAAAGACCGTAATGAAGTAGGTTCCTACCGCCGTGAGTTCACTATCCCTACGGACTGGGAAGGGAAGGAAGTATTTATCAATTTCGACGGAGTCGACTCTTTCTTCTATCTCTGGATAAACGGCCAATACGTCGGTTTCTCGAAGAATTCACGTAACACAGCCAGTTTCAATATCACACCCTACCTGGTGAAAGGGACGAACATCGTTGCAGCCGAAGTTTATCGTAGCTCCGACGGTTCTTTCCTCGAGGCACAGGATATGTTCCGCCTGCCGGGTATCTACCGCAGCGTATCGTTGACAGCCGTTCCGCAGTTACACGTTCGCGATCTGGTAGCGACTCCCGACCTGGATGCAACCTACACAAACGGTTCACTGAATATCCGGGCTGACATCCGTAACCTGGGTAAAAAGGCTGCTAAAAACTATTCGATCGTTTATTCGCTGTATGCCAACAAGCTCTACTCAGACGACAACACGAAAGTAGACAATGCCACGGCCTCTGCCCCCATTGCCCTTGTTGCAGCCGGACAGGAAATAGGAACCGAAACTGTGTTGACTGTACAAAATCCGAATAAATGGTCTGCCGAACAACCCTATCGTTACACCCTGGTAGGAGAGTTGAAAGATAAAAAAGGCCGTACGGTAGAAACGATCTCCACCACTGTCGGTTTCCGGAAAGTAGAGATCAAAGACACCCCCGCTTCGGAAGATGAATTCGGTCTGGCCGGTCGCTACTACTACGTAAACGGCAAGACCGTCAAGCTAAAAGGTGTCAACCGTCACGAAAGTAATCCGGGCGTAGGCCACGCTATCACACGTAAGATGATGGAAGATGAAGTGATGTTGATGAAACGTGCGAACATCAACCACGTTCGTAACTCCCACTACCCGGACGATCCGTACTGGTACTATTTATGCAATAAATTCGGTCTTTACCTGGAAGATGAAGCAAATATCGAATCGCACGAATATTATTACGGTGTAGCCTCTTTATCCCATCCGAAAGAATGGAGAGACGCCCATGTGGCACGTGTGATGGAAATGGTACATGCGAACATCAATAACCCGTCTATCGTTATCTGGTCGTTAGGAAACGAAGCCGGTCCGGGACAGAACTTCGTTGAAGCCTACAATGCACTGAAGAAAGCAGACTTGTCACGTCCCGTTCAATACGAACGAAACAATAAGATTGTAGATATGGGGTCTAACCAGTATCCGTCTATCTCCTGGGTACGTGGTGCCGTAAAAGGCGATTATGATATCAAGTATCCGTTCCATATCTCGGAATATGCCCACTCCATGGGTAATGCCTGCGGTAACCTGATCGATTACTGGGACGCAATGGAGTCGACCAACTTCTTCTGTGGCGGTGCCATCTGGGACTGGGTAGACCAATCACTCTATAATTACACACCGGATGGAAAACGTTATCTGGCTTATGGAGGCGACTTCGGTGATACGCCTAACGACGGACAGTTTGTTATGAACGGTATCGTATTCGGCGACCTGGAACCGAAACCGCAATATTATGAAGTAAAGAAGGTGTACCAGCACATCGGTGTAACAGAAGTCGATGCCTCCAAAGGCCTTTTCGAAATTTTCAACAAATATTACTTCAACGATCTGTCTGATTATGCCGTAAAATGGTCGCTGTACGAAAACGGGAAAGAGGTAGAAAGCGGATCATTGAATCCGGGCACAGTGGCTCCCCGTAAGCGTGTGCAGGTGGCCGTTCCTTATACTTACAGCAAATTGAAAGCCGAAAATGAATACTTCGTCAAGGTACAGTTCCTATTGAACGAAAATAAACCGTGGGCTGATAAAGGCTATGTAATGGCGGAAGAACAACTTCCTGTAAAAGCGGCAACAGACAAACCCGCTATTAATGAAGTAGCGAATGCCGCCACCGGCAAACTGACTATCGACAAACAGGCTGATCCACGTTTCTCCACCATCAAGGGAGATAACTTCGAAATTAAATTCGACAACGAGATCGGTACTATCTACAGTTTGAATTACAACAACGAAACAATCATCGCCGATGGTAATGGACCGAAATTGGATGCTTTTCGTGCCTTTACCAACAACGACAACTGGTTCTACGGAAGTTGGTTCGAAAACGGACTGCACAACCTGAAACATAGAGCTACAGCCTCTAAAGTTCTTAATAGAAAAGACGGTGCTATCGTACTGTTCTACACCGTAGAATCGCAAGCTCCTAATGCCGCCAAGATACTGGGAGGAACTTCCAGTGGCAAGAATAGTGTGGAAGAACTGACCGACAAAGTTTTCGGAGAAGACGACTTCAAGTTTACTACCGACCAGGTATGGACCATCTATCGCGACGGCTCCATTGAACTGCAGGCAAGTATCACATCCAACAACCCGAGTCTGGTTCTGCCTCGTCTGGGTTATATGATGAGAGTTCCTCAACGTTATGAAAACTATACTTATTACGGACGTGGCCCTGTTGAAAACTATGCAGACCGTAAAGTGGGGCAGTTCATCGAAATGTATAAATCGACTGTTGCCGACCAGTTTGTGAATTTCCCGAAACCACAGGACATGGGCAACCACGAAGACGTACGCTGGTGCGCCCTGACCGACAAGACTGGTAAAGGAGCTGTCTTTGTAGCAACAGACCGACTCTCTACTTCGGCATTACAATACTCTGCACTCGATCTGACACTGGCCGGACATCCTTACCAACTACCGAAAGCCGGTGATACCTATCTGCATCTCGACCTGGCCGTTACAGGTCTGGGAGGTAACAGTTGCGGACAGGGTGGCCCATTGGTACAGGACCGTGTGTTTGCCGGGCAAAATAACATAGGCTTCATTATCCGCCCGGCAGCGCAAGATCTTTCGGCAGTGGCACAGGTTTCAGCCGCAGGTGATATTCCTTTCTCTATTACCCGTAGCCGTACAGGTTTGGTAAAACTGTCGTCTATCGACAAAGAGGCCGTTATCTGCTACACGATCGGTAAAGACAAGAAAGCGAAAGAATATACGGAAGCCATCCCGATGCGTGAAGGTGGAACGATCACTGCCTGGTTCAAGAATAACCCGGAGGTCAAATCGACTAAAACTTTCAATAAAATGGAAAGTATACAAACGGAGGTCATCTATGCCAGTAGCGAAGAAGTGGACGGAGGTGATGCCAAGAACCTGGTAGACGGTGATCCGAACACGATCTGGCACAGTATGTATTCTGTTACCGTTGCCAAATATCCGCATTGGGTAGATTTGGATGCGGGTGAAGAAAAAGCACTCAAAGGCTTTATCTACCTGCCGCGTCAGGATGGCAGCAATGGTAACATCAAGGAATATTCCATCCAGGTCAGTCCAGATGGTAAGAATTGGGGAGAACCCGTTTGTAAAGGCCGGTTCGCCAACAACAAGGATGAAAAGAAAGTCCTTTTCGACAAACCGGTAAAAGGACGTTATATCCGCTTCACAGCCTTGAGTTCACAGAACGGACAGGATTTCGCAACAGGGGCAGAACTTACTGTTCTGAGTGAATAGAAAATCCATCTGTATAATTCTATACAGATAATACTTAAAAAGAAGAGCGATTAGAATCTATTCGCTCTTCTTTTTTGATCTATATTAAGGCTGGTCCAATCCTCATCACCTCACTTAATAATCAGATCAAACCATATGTATTCTTTCATATCGAACGCGTTATGCCATTCCTTAGGTGGTAACTTTGCATTACGGACGTCACAATAACTACCTGCCAATCTTAACTCCCCATCAACCATCACCTCCTGTAAAGCACCACTTGTATAGCCAATTAGAGGGATTGTATCATCTGAATGATAAAAGTCTGTCGGATATATTTCTAATAAAATACTATGTAAAACATCATCCACTTCTACTTTTTCCTTAACCTGCTTTTCTCCTTCAACAATAAAACATACCTCATGTGCATGGAGCGGTTCAGCTTCAATATGAATCAATAAAACTGTATCCTTTATTACATAAGAGGGGGCATTCAATATTTTATAAGATACAGTTCCTTCTTTGTAATGAGCCATCCGTATCCTATAAGTTTGTCCTTGTAATTCGCCGGATAACTTTATTTTTTGAATACTTGCCGGAGATTCAGTTTCTTCATATTGAAGACGAACTGGAAACGATTGTTTGTTGTCGCAACCAATCATTAACAGGAATAATACGATCAATTGAAAATATTTTACCATCTCATTTTAAATAAACAATCATCAAGACCGGGTTATCATCCTCTCCTATTCCTTTTAGTTGCTCCTGATTGAGAATTTCAGGATTCTTTTCGGCTTCTTTGAATATATCCTGTACTTCCCAAACATACAATAAAGTTTTACTATCTAATGATGCTACAGGACGAAGAGGTAATCCTCCGCTCAAATCATTTTTAATAACACCACCGATTAGTTTATAACAATCTCCGGTTTTCTTATCAAACATGGCCATTTGCTGTTTGCGTGCATTCTCACCCGCCCAGTTTGAATAAGGCATAAACAAATAAGGATCGGTTTCTATTGCCTGATACCTAATATAAGGAGCAGCAAGCGACTGGTATCGTTTATTATCTCCGTCCAGATATTCAAAACGACATTCAATAGGTAAAGAATATTTTCCCATTTGAAATATATAACGCGGTTCAAGTAAATCCTTTGTGACAATAAATAAAGTATCATTGTAATAATCCTTACAGCAAACCATATTTTCATATCGGAACATATAGCGGTCTGTGGAACTGCTCATCATCCATGAATACTGGCTATTGAGTTCAAACAAATCTGATCGCGGGAAAGTTTTCAACGTATCCCCTTTGATATCAGAAATATAAATACGAGTCTTTCTTTTCCCGTTTGTGTTACGTACAAATGTAACCGATGTCGTATCATTCAGCATGGAGAAATCACCCGATTCAATATCCGGACTTTTCATTGACCGAAGGAACTTTCCCGACTCCATATCATAAACATTAATCCGTTGAGAGGTTGTCATCATAAAAACCAGTCCTTTTTTTTCGTCGACATCTATTTGAGAGATCCAGACAAACTCACCAGGACCACTTCCTTTGCGCCCGATCTTACGGACAAATTTACCATCCGTGGTATACTGAAATAAAGTTTCGACCCACGGCAGAAAGAAATACTTATCTGTCTTCAAGATGTTCGCGTCTTTTAAAGCCCTGATCAGACATTTATCATTCGTCTCTAACGGTATATATTTTACAGAATCAGCAATTTCACTCAGTAATACTTCGCGCTCTGTCTCTATACCGGTTTCAAACGGAACAGTCATCGGATATACTGGAACTGCCGGCAATACCTCTACTTCTTCTGCAGGTTTCTCCGCCTTCTTTCCTCCGCAGGAAAACAGGAAAGAGGTAATAATTACTATTGATAAAATTTCAAATCGATCCATTCCGTATATATTTAAGTGATTACTAAACGATTCCTGTTCATTTTAAATAAACAATCATCAAAACAGGATTGTCATCCTCTTTCAGATTCTTTAATTGCTCATATTCCATAACAGAAGGATCTTCTTCTGCCAATTCCAACACTTCGGATACTTCCAGATAATAAAGCAATATATCATCTGCAATACGGGCTTCCGGATAGAAGGGCAAACCACCCTCCATATCGTTTTTAATCCGGTTATCCTTTACCTTGTAACAGTCACCCTTCTTTTTGTCATACATGGCCAACCGGGGAAGTTCACCTTTATTGGTTACGTCCCAGGAAGTATAAGGGAGGAATACCCAACTGGTAGTTTCAAGGAAGCCCGGTCGCAAATAAGCTTGTGCCGGTTCGGAATAGACAGTCCAGTTTCCTTCCAGCACTTCGAAACGCTTTTCTTTCGGTATCTTATACTTTCCCATATCCAGGATATACCGGGGTTGAAGTTCCTGCGGTGTAACAGTAAAGACAGTATCATTATAGTATTCTTTACAACAGGCTTCCTCTTTAAAAGAATATACATAACGGTCGTAGCTTCCCCACAGATAGTAATTCAGACCGTTGGCTATCGTGAACTGGTCGTACTGCGGATAAGACTTAAACGTCTCCCCTTCTTGATTAACCAGGAGAAGCCGATCTTTCTTTTGTCCCGTATTATTATAGATATAACCGACATAGGTGCTATCGCCCAATAAGGTGAATTGCCAGCAGAAAGGTATTCTGTTTTCCCCCACATACTTTCCATCGACAGAATAGATAAGGACCTTTCCGTTATCCATCAGATAAACCTGTTTCAGTTTGTCGTTTACTGCAATAAATCGTATAATGGCGTATTCACCCGGTCCTTGTCCCCGTTTGGCCACTGAACGGACAAATTTCCCGTCATCCGTAAACTGCAATAATCCTTCGCTACAAGGAATAAACAAGTTATGATCCACCATTTGTATCATTCCTTTACTCACCTTAGCCACCAGGCATTCCGGCTTCGTTTCCAACGGCACGATCTTTACCTCTTTGGCTATCTCGCTTAACAGAACTTCCTTTTCCGTATCAATACCTTTCGCAAAAGCGATCGTTACTGGATATTCCGGATCAAATACTGTTTCCGAAAGAGCTTGTTCACCGGATTTTTTTCCACCACAAGCCGCCAGGAGCAAACCAGCAGAAAATATAAAAGATATATAGATCTTATTCATAACCGTATCTGATTAATTATCCCGCTTATTTCGATAGTAATTCATTGATAATGCCAATAATCTCCTCATCCGTTGTATCCGTACTATACCCCTGTATGACTTTTCTGATTATCCGCTGACCATCGAGGATGAAAAAGAAAGGGAGTGCCCTTCCTGTTTGAAAAGCCTCGACGACATCATCGTCGGCAGCTAAGAAAGTATACCCTATTTTATGCTTGCCTACATAATTCTGAAGGGCATGTCCTTTCCGCCCCCATGTTTCTATGGCAACCACATCGACATCTTCCGTCTTGTAATTCTGTTTCAACTTATTCAGAAAGGGGATAGATGCCATGCACGGTCCACAACCGATTCCCGTCAACTGAATGAGCAAAACTTTGCTTCTGTCAAAATCAGACAACGAGACAGTCTTCTCATTAGCGTCTTTCAATGCCCAATCCGGCGTTTTCTTACCAACGAGATCAGACTTTCGCGTCGTGTCCCTCTCTTCCCCACATCGCCTGATCTCATAGCCTTTCGGAAAATAGCTGAACAAGTCGAAATCGGAGATTGATATATTATTTAATTCCGCATCCACACAGTTTGAAGAAGAAATGCTATGCGACATTTCCCTACGATATTTATAAGGTAAGTCATCTGATTTACTGAGCCATAACTCATAGACAGAAGTAGGATCTCCCAAATCGAACGGAGGCTTGGGAATATAATAAGCCTTTCCGAAAAACTCAACCTGCCTGTCCTCATGGATAACCAGTTTCAAATAACGGTAATCGTCGAACTCTTTCAAATCGGTCGATACACTATCGGCCGTCTGCAGGATATAGTTGACAATACTTTTGGTATAATTAAAAAAGGGAGGTGAAACAAGCCTGAATGGCAAATTTCTACTTGTAAAATCATCAATAACAATCTCCTCGTCTTCAGGATAGATTACAGCCCGTACTTCTCCATTATATCCACCCTTGAAACAGGTAGTATCCGTTCCTTCCAGTATAACATAACTGCTTCCGATAGCTGTATCCCGTAGATTCGTATATTCTTTACGGAACTGACGCACAGAATATATCGGGATCGTATCACCCGGTTCCCATGCTTTAACATCTTCATAATAGGTAGCCGAATTAATTTTATCCAACTTCTCCCATACCTTTTTCAGGTACTCTGCCGTACCGGCATCCATCTTTTTCTTTTGCCCTTCACAAGGTATGCAAAGGATAAGGGCAAGTAGCCATATACCCGCCATCCCAATCCGTTTTCCCATATTTATTCTTATTTAGGTTATTCAGACTGTTTCTCTTATTCGAGAGTTCCCCGGGCTGCTTTTCTCCCGGCATTAAAGTCGTTGGCCGAATCCTTCGAAGCAATCTTTTGCTGTTCCCGTTTCTTCATGGCAGCACGCATCTGTTCATGATGTTGCTTTTCTATTTCAGGAGGTTCGGGCAAGCTGTTAATCAGAGAACGTAAGTCGATCAATGAGAGTTTGCTCTTTTTCCCATCCGGAGCCAACATCGTCAACTCGCTGACACTACGGAAAAAAGCTTCCTGATACAAGTCTTCCAGGAAAAAACGATAACTATGAAGTCCTTTGGCCGATTCATTCCGATTAATATATTCGGTCAGGTAGATATACTTACTGAAAAGTGTCTTCTGCAATTTCACCTCATCCTCAAACAGGCCAGCTTCTATTCCCCAATAATTCTTACTGATCTCATACAGGAAATTCAGTTGCGTCGGATCTTTCTTCCAGGCCTCATAATACAACTTTTCCGCTTCTTTGAAACGACCGTCGCGTTCTAACGTACTCCCTCTGAAAGTTGTCAATAAATTGACAAAGAAGGACTTCGGTTTCATACATTCTTCCGCTTGATCGAATAGCTGATAAGCCCGTTGCCGATCGTATGTCTTACCTAATGAAGCACCGTAAAGAAGAACAGTTTCCACATCAGTAGAATCAATGTCATAAGCAAACCCTAAGGGCTCGACAGCATCCAGCGCATGGCCCGACATATAGCGGGCGGCTCCTGCATATTTGAGGTTAAGGAAAGAAGAATCGCCTTCGGCCAGTAAACCGGTATAGACCGTATCCGCTTTAAGATAATTCTTCGTCATATACAAAGCCATCCCCTGACTCTGTCGTATCTGACGATTATCCGGATTATAGAACAAAGCCGTATCGCATATCTGTAAAGCCCCCTTTCCATCTCCCATCCGAAGCAAGGTATTTATCAGGGAAGAAGCCACACGGATATTCTCTGGATTTATTTCCAAAGCACGTCCATACAAGGAAAGAGCGATCAAAGTATTCGGACCGGTTCCTTTTTTTATATGGCAATCGGCAAGGCCGGCAAGAATGGAAGGATTATCACTTTCGAAGGAAGCAAGCGTATGGTAATATTCCATCGACTGCCCGTAATCGCCTAACTGATAATAAAGACGGGCTAACTGATTATTGGCATAAAAGTTCAGCGTATCCGATTCCAGTACTTTCTGGAAACAACGCTTCGCCTCTGTTATTTTTCCAAAATTAATGGCTGCACGGGCAACTGCATTCAATGCATCCACATTGGTCGTATCCATCGACAGACAATGCCGGAAACATTGGTATGCCTCCTTATACCGGAGCATGCCTTCATAAGCCTGGCCGATAGCCGACATAGTAACATAGTCGGCAGAATCTGCCGCTGTAAGACTATCGGCCCGGGCTATCACCTTCGCAAACTGCTTTTTGTTTACCAGTTCCTGAAGCGATAAACTCTGTGCCTGCCCCATAAGGGACAGGACACCGAGAAGAAGTAAAACAGTATATTTATGCATCATCAGCTTTACTATGTTTTGTAATTACTGTAATCTGAAAGTAAGAGGAACAGTGTATTTTACTCTCACTGCTTGTCCACGCTGAGTACCCGGTGTCCACTTCGGCATTTCACCGATGACACGTAAAGCTTCCTTATCTAATGCAGGATCAAGTCCCCGAATAACCGCAACATCACTAAACGAACCATCCTTTTCTACTATAAACGAACAGACCACCACTCCCTGAATTCCTTTTTCCTGAGCTTCTTTCGGATATTGTATCGTTTTCGACAGGAAACTGATAAGAGCACTCTGTCCGCCAGGAAAGCCCGGCATCTTTTCTACCATTGTAAAGACCTGATTGGAGGAGTTTGACTGATTGTCTGAATTACTGCTACCATATCCCACTACCATGATGCCTTCGTTATCATTATCATCATTCGGAACAGGACTAGTACCATCCGCTCTTTGCAGGCGGAAGGTAACGGGTACTGTATATTTAACAGCCACGTCTTGTCCTCTTTGTTTTCCGGGGGTCCAGTTCGGCATTCCCGAAAGTACCCTGACTGCTTCTTTATCGAGTGACGGATCGACACCCCGGATCACCTCGATATCACGGATGGAGCCATCCTTTTCCACAATAAATGAAGCCGTTACACGCCCCTGGATACCATTTTCCTGGGCAATCACCGGATATTTAACACTCTTTGCCAGATATTTCAACAATTCCCCTTGTCCACCCGGATATTCAGGCATCACTTCCACTACGGTAAACACCTGATCCGACACTATTTGTGGTGTATTCGACGATCTCTGCGGAGTAGTTGACTGAGGTTGCGACTGCGGTCTGGAAGCTGTTCCATCCGAATACAACTGTACCTTCAAATCTCCCAATACATCTTTCACTGCCACTTCCTTTGACTTCGTCCCCGGAAATGAGAATACAAGAACTGCATTTTTCGTCGTCTCCAGAACAAATTTTCCATCCAAGTCCGTTATTGTCCCGATGTTGGTTCCTTTTACTATCACGTTCGCACCGATAACCGGTCCGTTAAAATCGTCTATCACCTGACCTTTCACCTTTACGACGTCTCCCGAAGCGATATTGAACTCGGTAGCTTCCTTCACTTCGGCAACGGCATCGGATGCAATTTTCCCTGTGATACGGGCAACCGCCTCGATGTTGCTAAGCAGCATCAGGAATGCCGCAAGAGGAATGAATATCAGGTATTTTGTTCTTCCGATCCCGTGGGTTCTCTTTTTATTCATCATACTGATTCTGTTTTTTAGATGTAATACGTTAAAACTATTATATAATGTTGCTGCAGCCTGATAATGATGGGCAAGGCCTAACAGGTGATACTGATAGCTCTTGCTGTCGTATCCGGATTGGATAACGGTATTGTCCGCCAGGTATTCCAGATTATGGCGTACTTCACGTTTCAGAAGCCACGCAAAGGGGTTCACCCAACATATAACGGTAATCAGCTCGCAAATCATCACATCTACCGAATGCCATTGGAATACGTGTGTACATTCGTGTGTAAGTATCTCATCTATCTCTTTATCCGAATGGCTTTCCGGATGTATAAATATCATTTGGAAGAACGAAAAGGGTCCGGCGGGTTTACTGAGCCGGTAGACCGGCACGCCATGTATAACTGTCCGTTGGCTGTTATAGGCCAGTAGCAGGATACTGCCGAACTGAACCAGAAAACGGACTAAAAGAAGAGCCATGACACCCCAGTAAAAATAGGAACTTGCCGAAAGCAGGATGCCCTTCCAGTCGGTCTTCACCACCACCTCGGGTGTTACAGTGATTTCCGGCAGGATGGCCGAATACATCTGTATCACTTCCGTCATCGGCTCCTGTTCTTTCACCCATTCCTGTATATTAAGTAAGGGGTAAAACAGCGCCAAGCCAAAGAAAGCAAGAAGGGAGATACGGCGCAACTTAAAGAACGTGTCCTTATAAAAGAGCAAACGATAGAAGGCATAAAAGAGTACAAAGGCTACATTCACCTTCAGAAAGTAGGCAAATTCCGGTGTCATGGTAATAAGGTGTTAAAAGGTTTATTCTTTTCCTTTTTCTATCAGATCGATGATATCTTTCAGATCATCCGTAGAGATCTTCTGCTCTTTGGCGAAGAAGGAAACCATCTCTTTATACGAGTCTTCAAAGTAGTTACGAACAACACCGCTCATAAAGGTACGTTTATATTCACTCTCCAGTATCAGCGGAGTATATTCGTACGTATTACCATAGCGTTTGTTCTTCACATACTTTTTACGTTCCAGATTTTTCACGATAGAAGCAAGCGTGGTGTAAGGGGGCTTCGGGTCCGGATACTTCGCCAGTATATCTTTAACGAAACAAGGACCAATCTGCCATATCCAGCGCATTACTTCTTCTTCCTGCATTGTCAATTTTTCCATGATTCTTATTTATTTACGATTATATCGCAAATCTACGAAAATATCGTATACATACAACAGATAAGAAGTTAATAAGTATTAAAGAAAATTTCCAAAAACGATCACGCACCTAACAATTCATCTCCAAAAATTCAATACATTTGTAATTCAATTCTAATACCATAATTTATAAAGATAGAGACTATGCAACAAACAACCCTTACAAAAATTCCACGCATCGAAGTGGTAGACGCCCTGCGCGGCTTTGCCGTACTGGCTATTATTCTTGTTCATAACCTGGAACACTTCATCTTTCCGGTATATCCCGACCCTGCCAACCAACCGGAATGGCTTAATATCCTCGACGAAGGTGTATTCAGTGTTACTTTCTCTCTCTTTGCAGGGAAAGCTTATGCAATCTTTTCGCTCTTATTCGGTTTCACATTTTACATTCAATATACCAATCAACTAAGAAAAGGAAAAGACTTCGGATATCGTTTCCTCTGGCGTCTGCTTCTGCTGGCAGGTTTTGCCACGCTAAATGCCGCCTTTTTCCCGGCAGGTGACGTCTTATTGCTTTTCTGCTTTGTCGGATTATTCCTTTTCCTCGTCCGTAAATGGAACGACAAAGCTGTACTGACCGCTGCGATCATCCTTCTATTACAGCCCGTAGAATGGTTTCATTACATCGCCTGCCTCTTCAATCCTGAATATACCTTACCCAACCTGGGCGTAGGTGCCATGTATAATGAAGTGGCCGAATATACCAAAGAAGGTAATTTCTGGAATTTCATCTGGGGCAATGTGACGCTGGGACAGAAAGCAAGTTTGTTCTGGGCAATCGGAGCCGGACGTTTCCTGCAAACAGCCGGACTGTTTATGTTGGGATTACTGATCGGTAGAAACCAACTATTCGTTACTTCCGACAACAACACCCGTTTCTGGGTAAAAGCGCTCATCATTTCAGCCATCCTGTTCTGCCCGCTTTACCAGCTGAAAGTAATGCTTTACGACAACAGCGATGCCGTTATGATAAAACAAACGGTAGGTGTCATCCTGGATATGTGGCAGAAATTTGCTTTCACAGCCGTATTGGTTGCCTCTTTTGTACTGCTCTATCAGAAAGAATCATTCAAGAAACTCACAGCAGGATTACGCTTTTACGGTAAAATGAGCTTGACAAACTATATCTCTCAATCCATTATGGGGGCTATTATCTATTTTCCGTTCGGATTATATCTGGCTCCCTATTGCGGATACACAGTCAGCCTGCTGATCGGCTTCGTATTATTCCTGTTGCAGGTAAGTTTCTGTAAATGGTGGCTGAAAGGACATAAACAAGGCCCGCTGGAAGGTCTCTGGCATAAACTGACTTGGATCAATTCCAAATAACAGGGTAAATCTGGTTTAAAACGAGCGATATTTCATTTTAAACGGGGGTAAAGTCCGTTTTAAACCAGAAAAGAATCTGCAGGAAGAAGGAATTTCATACTGAAGGAATGAGAAAAATCACACTAAGCAATTGCTTGTCGATAATTATCAACAACAAACGGCTAAAGGAAGAAAGCTGCACAACCACCGTACGCATATCATACCAATCGAAACGAGAAAGATCATATTCCCAAAGCAGGGACTCGGAGACCTCTGCTCCTTTACTTTTTTTGTTCCCAATCACTGAAAAACATAGACCTTTACTTCTTTTCATTCAATAACTTCTCCAATAAAGCTACTTTCTCTTTTTCATTAGCCAACATACGTTCATACAAGGATGCATTTTCTTTGGTGAGTTCGATTATCTTTTCAACGGGGTGTTGGTTCAATTCATTGACTTCACCAATATAACCTATACCACCATTCTCAAAATTATTATTCTCTATAACAACAGAAACCGGTGTCTCTTCCATGTTTTCAATCACTTCCGGTGCAACCTTCAAGATCGCTGCAATTTTTACAAGATAATCTCTTCCTATTTCACGTTGTTGTTCCAGTTGAGAAATAAACTGTTGAGTAACACCCAGTTTTTCCGCCAGATCCTCTTGCTTTATATCTTCATATCGGCGTATCTTACTGACATTTAAACCTTGATGAACTTTCTTATCCTTTACATTTTCTGTTTCCATGCTATCCACTTTCTTTTAAGAGTGAAACAAATATATGAACAAATCTCCATATTTCGATGAAGATGCAGGGATATAACAAAATATCCGGACTTTCTGCTCCTTGTACGAACTTGTAAAATACAAGTGAGCTACTTGTATTTTACAAGTAAATATTCCACATCTATTCAAAATTATATGCCGAACTTTGCACAAAGAGTTGTTATGAATAAAATATACACACTACTATTAATGGCGTTAGCCTTATCCCTGCTGGTTCTTTGGAAAAGTCACGAAAAGAAAGAAAAAGAGCCGTTTTGCGTGACTTATCATGTAGCCGTACATACATTGCTTCCACGCAAAATAGTTGTCACTTACACGGATGACAAGGGATTGGAACAAGAGACTTTTGTCGGCAAAAGATGGGAACAGAAAGTTTGTTTATCTCCCGATGAAATTGCTTCGCTGCGGATAGACGAAATTGCCGAGCCCGGAAAAGATTACCGCTCCTACTTTCACGAAACAGAGAAAACACATGAGCCGATTGACAAAGATTTCATCATCCATCCTCTCTCGATATGGATCGAACACCCGAAGAAAACAATCCTTCGTGCAGGAAACAAATGTTTACAGGTATCGCTGCTTGCTTCGGAGATAGATAAAGATTGACTATTATAAACAAGACATAGCTGTTTTAATTCCATTTTGTATAAATGTTTTCGCACACACATAGTAGGAAATTAAATATAATCTACTACTTTTGCACTGGATAATAAAAGTTTATGCCATGGATAAAAAAGTAATAACCTTTGGAGAGATAATGCTCAGACTGGCCACACCAGATTATCTCCGTTTTAGTCAGAGTAATCAATTGAATGCCACCTTTGGCGGTGGCGAAGCCAATGTTGCCGTATCGTTGGCAAATTACGGGATTGCAGCAGAGTTTGTTACCCGTTTACCGAAAAACGACATTGCACGTGCCTGTGTAATGGATTTACGTAAATATGGTGTAGGTACTTCACATATTGTTTATGGAGGCGACCGCTTGGGTATCTATTTCCTGGAAACAGGAGCCGTAGCCCGTGCTAGCAAGGTTGTTTACGATCGTGCACATTCTTCTATTGCTGAAATCCAGCCGGGAATGATCAACTGGGAAGAGGTATTGAAAGATGCTTCCTGGTTCCACTGGACAGGTATCACGCCGGCGATCTCGCAAGGTGCTGCCGATGCTTGCCTGGAAGCGATCCAGACAGCCAACAAACTGGGTATTCCCGTATCCTGTGATATTAACTATCGCAAGAATCTGTGGAAGTACGGAAAGACAGCTTCCGAAATAATGCCGGCCTTGGTTGCCGGATGCGACGTTATCCTGGGAAATGAAGAGGACGCAGAAAAGGTATTCGGCATCAAACCCGAAGGATTTGACGTAGCACAAACAGCCGGTGAGGTGAACGCTGCCGAATTCGAATCGGTTTGTACACAGCTGATGGCTAAGTTCCCGCGTGCAAAGAAAGTGATTATCACCCTGCGTGGTTCGATCAATGCCAACCACAACACATGGGGCGGTGTTCTCTATGCAGACGGAAAACTATATCAATCGCGCCGTTACGATATCACACATATCGTTGACCGTGTAGGCGGTGGCGACTCATTTATGGGTGGTTTGATTTATGGCCTGCTTACTTATACGACCGACGATCAGAAAGCGCTCGACTTTGCTGTTGCCGCTTCCTGCCTGAAACATACGATATATGGTGACTTCAACCAGGTAACTGTCGACGAAGTGGAAAAATTGATGGAAGGCGACGGTTCAGGACGAGTTTCAAGATAATGAATAATTAATAATGAATAATTGATGGCTAGATTTAGTAAAATGCAGGTATTGGATGCGATGATCAGCACCGGAATGGTACCTGTCTATTATAATAAAGATATAGAAACAGCCAAACAGGTACTGAAAGCCTGTTATGAGGGTGGTGTACGTGCATTTGAATTTACCAACCGCGGGGATTTCGCTCACGAAGTTTTTGCCGAGTTGGTAAAATATGCAGCCAAAGAATGTCCGGATATGATCCTGGGGATCGGCTCCATCGTCGATCCGGCTACAGCCGCTTTGTTCCTGCAACTGGGAGCGAACTTCGTGGTAGGCCCGTTGTTCAATCCTGAAATTGCAAAGGTATGTAACCGCCGCTTGGTTCCTTATACTCCGGGATGCGGTTCTGTTTCCGAGGTTGGTTTTGCACAGGAAGTGGGATGCGATTTATGTAAGGTATTCCCTGCCGGAAACGTTGGCGGTCCTTCTTTTGTTAAGAATATGAAAGCACCGATGCCCTGGTCATTAATCATGGCTACCGGAGCCGTAGAGCCGACGGAAGAAAACCTGTCTGCCTGGTTCAAAGCCGGTGTTACTTGTGTAGGCATGGGGTCTAATCTCTTCCCGAAAGAAGCTATTGCCGCGAAAGACTGGAAAGCGATAACAGACCTTTGTGTCAAGGCTTTAGAGATCATCAAAAAATACCGTTAAGTTATGAAAGCATTTCTTGATTCCGATTTCCTGCTTCAGACGGAAACAGCCCGGAAGCTGTACCACGAACATGCAGCGAAAATGCCGATCATCGACTACCATTGCCACCTGATCCCGCAACAGATTGCCGACAATTATCAGTTTGCCGATCTGACTGAGATCTGGCTGGGTGGCGACCATTACAAATGGCGTGCGATGCGTGCCAACGGTGTTCCTGAAGAATATATCACCGGCAACAAACCTTCGTTCGAGAAGTTTGAGAAGTGGGCCGACACCTTGCAGCACGCTATGCGTAACCCGCTTTATCACTGGACTCACCTGGAACTGAGCCGTATATTCGGTGTAGACAAGGTGTTGAACCCTTCAACCGCACGCGAAATATACGACGAATGTACAGCGAAGCTGCAAACACCCGAATTCCGTGCCCAGGCAATCATGGAGCGTATGAATGTGGAGGTAGTTTGTACAACCGACGATCCGTCGGACTCGCTGGAATATCATAAAGCGATCCTCAACACCCCGTTGAAGACTAAAGTGCTTCCCACTTGGCGTCCGGACAAAGCGATGGCAATCGAAAACGTTGTTGTTTACAACGAATACCTGACTAAACTGGAAGCAACTTCGAATATATCGATCCTGTCTTTCAAAGATTTGCTGGGCGCTTTGCAGAAACGTCACGACTTTTTCGAGTCATTGGGCTGTCGCGTATCAGACCATGGGCTAAGCACCTTCTATGCAACGCCTTATACAAATACAGAAATAGAGGCGATCTTTATGAAAGCCCGTATGAATAAGACTCTGACCGGTGAAGAGATCAACAAATTCCGTTCTGCCATGCTTTACGAACTGGCCGTGATGGATGCACGCAGCAACTGGGCACAGCAGTTCCATATCGGTCCGACACGCAACAACAATTCCCGCATGTTTAAGAAGCTAGGACCGGATACCGGTTATGACGCTATCGGCGACCTGGAAGTGGCCGAGCCGATGATTCGTTTCCTCAGCCGCCTGGAAGAAGAAGGTATGTTGACAAAAACGATTTTCTACAACCTGAATCCGAAAGACAGTGCCGTGATGATGACAACGGCGTATAGCTTCAACGACGGTTCACAGCCGGGCAAAATGCAATACGGTGCCGGTTGGTGGTTCCTGGATCAGATCCATGGTATGGAAGACCAGATGAACACACTTTCCGACCTGGGCCTATTGAGCCGTTTCGTCGGAATGCTGACCGACTCACGCAGCTTCCTGTCATATCCGCGTCATGAATACTTCCGCCGTATCCTTTGTAATATGTTAGGCAAGGAAGTGGAAAACGGCGAACTGCCTGTTTCCGAACTGCCTTTCATCGGTAAGATGGTAGAAGATATCAGCTACAGGAATGCTAAAGAGTATTTCGGATTTTAATCAATTTCAGGTTTATCTACATTATAATATAATTAAAACGTACTCCAGCCAACTTCAATTCAACTTGAGCTAATTCAATGATGGAGTAATAAGAAGATATTTCATAATGTGAAATTATAAATTAATATTGTAAAGTAAAAGCGGTGGAACTAAACTTCCATATAAAAGTTTATCCACCGCTTTTCATAAAAGAATTATTTCAGAAAAATTCACTTTTAATAGTTCTTGCTGCAAAGTGAATTATAGTCTGTTTCTGCTTTAGGAATCTCCCATACCCAGCCATCGGCATCGGCATCTTTTTCAAGGAAACTACAAAATGCAATATTGAAATTCGATCCTCGCTTAATAGGTAAATGCAAACGTTTCAAGTCATAGAAACGGAAACCTTCCCCCCATAATTCAACACGGCGGCTATTCATGATCTCTTCCACCAGAGCCTCTCCGGTGTTACTTGCTTTATATTCAGGGTCACGCGTTACCTGGAACTTGGCGAATACGGCTTGTGCTTCGTCATACTTTCCAATACGTGCCAGCGCCTCAGCTTGTATCAGATATATTTCAGCCAGACGCATGAAAGCAATATCTCCCACGGCATCAGCAGTTGAACGGGCTGTAAATTTGCGATTCTGGTATGTATTCTTTGCATAAGAACTTCCGGGTACACTTGCTTCACCCGTAGGATCCCACCATGCCCGGCGCAAATCGGTTTCCGACATGGTTTGGTAAGTCTCAGCATTTATACATTTTACTCCCTGCCGAATCGCGCTCGAGTTAAAGTTCCATGACATATATGCGTAGAATGAATAGAAATAGACCGTCTTGTCATCCGGTGTCATTGCAGCATACATAGCTTCTTTCGTTTCTGTCGTAATATTGGCAAATCCGTTATTCAACTGGGCTCCCCTCATCAGACTACATCCGGCAACTTCTGCCAATGCAATCGATTTTTCAGCATAAATAGCTGCGTTGGCATAATCTTGCATGGCCAAAGCGACGCGGCTCTTCAATCCCCAGGCAACCATATCGCTATAATGGTTCACATCATTTACCTTGATACCACCTAGCAAAATACAGGCTTCATCGAGATCTGCATTAATTTTGCTGTATACTTCTTCCACTGAATTACGAGCCTGTTCCGTCGCTTCCGGTAATACCCTGTAAGGAATGCCATCCTGCGAGTTTGTAGTTCCTGACGCATAACGCTTCGCATAAAGTTGAACCAGGTTGAAATGAGCCCAGGCACGAATACAAAGAGTTTCTCCTTTGACCTGATTAAACAGATCCTGATTTGTATTTTCAACGGTATCCAATCCTTTCAATATCTTATTGGCATTCAGAATCCATTGGTAATAGATCTGCCAGTGCTTGGTATTATAACCATTCTTACCATCCATATTACACGCCCATCCCAAATTAGCTGCTTTCATCCAGGTATTGGTCTGCCAGGTCATATCATCAGCCTCTGCATCCCGACTCATCATAAACCCGGGTTCTCCTCCCATACTTTGATAACCTGATTCCTGAGAAACCATTTCTTTATGAATGCCATTCAGTGCCAGGTAAAGATTTTCCAGCGACGAATTGATTGTCTCTTCTGAAATAGAGGATGTCGGAACAGTATCCAGATAATCGCTTGTACAACCGGAGATTGTCATTGCTCCAATTACAGCCAATCCCAGCGTTATATGTTTAATATATTTCATGATTTCTTACATTTAAAAATTAGAAAGACACATTAAGACCAATTGTAAAATTACGAGAAGGCATATACTCATTATAAGTTACACCGGAGTAATTTGCCATAGGATTCAACCCCTGGCGAGCTTTCAGCATAAACAAGTTTTCAGCAGTCAGATTCAAACGGGCATTCTTCAACATGATTCTGTTCAGTAATGATTTAGGGATCTCATAACCGACTGTAACAGAACGCAGGTTTAATGCATTAGAGCTTGTCAGCCAACGAGTCGAATAAGATTGCCCTACACTGGTGGTATGATTCGTATTATTATCCAGGCGAGGAACGTCTGTAACGTCGCCCGGATTTTGCCATGCATTCAATAAATCAGGACTTACAGCATAACCGAACTCGGTCATACTCATCATTGTTCTATAATTGGAATCCAAAACCTTACCTCCCAATTGATAAGAGAAAGTGGCAGATAAATCGATATTCTTATAGCCCACTTTCAGATTAAACCCACCATATACTTTCGGGATAGCACTACCACTAAAATCGTATTTTGCATAACTGTAAGAATTAGTCAACAGCTTACCGTCCTTTTCTACAATTGTTTTCTTTGCCGCGTCGGTCAGCGTCCCGTCTGCTTCATTATAAGCATCTGTGTCAAGGAAATATAAACCATTTCCACTTTCAGGATCAACACCATACCATTGATATAACCAGAACTCATACATCGATTTCCCTTCCATCCATTTTTTAGAACCGGTGACATATCCGTTTTCTTTCATTGTTGCAGGAAGATTTGTTATCTTATTCTTAATAAAGGTAGCATTAGCGCCTATCGCTACGTTCCAATCTTTATTTTTAAATACATCATAATTCAATTCAATCTCAACACCGGAATTTGTAACTTTACCTATATTCCGGATAATGGAGGGTACTCCCACAGAGGTAGGTTGAGAAACATCAAACAATAAATCTTTAGAATCTTTTCTGAAATACTCAATGCTACCACTCAAACGGTTGAAAAGCCCAAATTCAAGAGCGACATCGGTAGATACCTGAGTTTCCCATTTTAAATCAGGATTAGCGATAACAGTAAAATAAGCTCCTGCTTCATTACCATTTTTATATCCCAGGCCATACAATGTCTGGTATGGATAATAATCCGAGTTACTATCCGAATCCAATGTCTCATCATTACCTGTTTCCCCATAAGAAGCACGCAGTTTCAAATTATTCACCCATTTTACATCTTTCATGAAATTTTCTTCGCTGATTCTCCAACTCGCACCGAATGACCAGAAATTACCCCAACGGTTATTTTTCGAAAAACGGGAAGAGCCATCGTGCCGATAAGAAGCGGACAGATAGTATTTATGAGCATAATCATAATTCAAACGGCCGAAATATCCTTCTTTCTTATAGGTATCAGTATATGAGGAAAGTGAACTGATATTTACAAAGTTGCCAAACTCATTAATTCCGGATATGGTTTCCTGGGTTTTCATTGCATATAAGTATTCATATTTGTATGAATAATTTTCATGACCCAAAAGCACATCGAAAGAATGTTTGCCTATCGATTTATTATAAGTGATCAATTGATTGAATGTTTGAGTCAATGACCGGGTTGACATTTGATTTAAGCGTCCCGGTCCGGCTGTACCATCCCCTACATGTGGATTCTCGTACTCTTTTCGACGATAATCGACATTATTTATTGAATAATTAGCTGTCAGATCAAGACCTTCTATAGGAGTGATAGTGAAATACGTATGTCCGATTTGATTCATACGGGCAAACTCGCGCATATTAAATTCTGTTTCGGCAATAGCATCGCGACCATTATTCGATAAACGAGTACCGTCATAATCATAAACATACTCATTCGGATCAGAAGTAACCTCCCCTTTGCTATTCAGATATTGGCCGGTAGACAAATCATGTTTATGAACAGGATAGATAGGTGCCATCACACGAGTAAAACGTGTTAAATTGCTATAAGAGGATGAATTAGAAGATGTAGAACTCGAATAATTAGAGATGGTACGTGTTACTCCCACATTCAAACCGGTCTTAAACCATTTCACCGGATATACGTTATAGTTTAATCGTCCCGAATAACGTTCAAAATCCGTTTTAAGCATATAGCCATCATCACTCAAATAACCAATAGACGCATACGTATCGCTTTTATCAGTTTTCGTATTATAACTCAAATTATATTCTTGGCGATAGCCGGTTTTAAAAGCTGCATCTTCCCAATCCAAATCATCTCCCCATTTTAAAGAATTTGCAGCGGGATTCAAACGACCGTCCATACCAACGATTTCATTATCAGCAATACCTGTAAAAGGATTATATTTTAATGTACTTCCAATTTCTGTCGAGGCCAGCGAAGCTGCTTCAGAAGCTGTTTTACCAGAAGATATATAAGAGTTTTTAAGCATCTGCCACTGTATCGGATAGTAATCCCAAATACCAGCTTTAGCATAATCTGCATATGCTCTATGTGACCATCCCTGGTTAATAGTCAGGTTCACACCGGTACCACCGGCTTCGCGTCCTTTTTTGGTAGTTATTAAAATAACGCCATTTCCGGCACTTGAACCGTATAAAGAAGTAGAAGCTGCATCTTTTAATATTGTCATCGACTCGATATCAGACGGGTTAATATCTCCTATACTACCATTATAGATAGTTCCATCCACTACATACAAAGGTGAATTAGATGCATTAACAGAACCGAAACCACGAATACGAATAGAAGCGGATTCACCCGGCTGACCTGTTGCCGCTGTGACTTGTACTCCGGTAGCATTCCCTTCCAATGCCGCAGTTACATTGGTCAGTGCCCGCTTCTTTATTGTTTCCGTACCAACAGTTGATGCAGAACCGGTAAAAGAAGATTTCTTTTGCGTGCCATAAGCGACTACGACCACTTCATCTATTTGTTCAGCGTCACTCTTTAATACGACTATTTGTTCACCGTCTTTGATTGCAATTTCCTGAGACTCCATGCCTACATATGAAATAACCAATGTTTTTGAACCAGCCGGTATATTGGCAATTGTATATCGCCCGCCGACATCAGTGATTGTTCCGATAGTTGTACCTTTTACCAAAACGGATGCTCCAATTACAGGCTCATTATCTTCCTCCGAAATTACTTTGCCAGTAACTCTAGAAACCTGAGCAGTAACCATTCCTATGAACAAACACAGAATGGTTAATAACACTTGTAGTTTTCTTTTCATCTCTTTCAATCTTAATATTAATACTGTATTTAGTTTTTGCATTATACCTGTAAGCTACTTAACTTTCAAGTATTGCGTTATCATACAAATCTGCTGATGCAAAGGGAGCTCCAAACTATATATCTCTCAAAATCAGATCATCACCCCATCAACCCAAGGTTAACAAACAAAAAAGACCTAAGATTTTTTTAAGCAAACAGAGCATAAAAAAGGCCATAGTCCTATGTGAACTATGGCCTTTTTTAATAATCTGCAAATCAAACAGATAAAAAAATATATGAAAATCAAACGCTAAAAAATCCACCTCTTAACAGGAAGGAAGAAAAAGGGCTTGGTTAATTTTTGTTATATAAAGTCTCCAGTACGCGGTATTACGCTTTTTTTTATAATTTTGTTTTCACAGTGTAACAGACTGTTTAAATGCAATAGTTCACATAGTACTCATGTTCCGAACCATCTTCTAAAGACTTATTTTTTACGAGCACGTGCAGCCGCCTCCTTAGCCTTTTGGGCTTCACGGCGGGCTTTCTCTTTGGCTCTGAGTTTTTCCTGATACTCTTTTTCCTTTTGCTTGCGCTCTTTTTCTTTCAGCTTTTGCCTTTCCTTATACTCGCGCTCCTTCTGCTTACGCAGTTCTTCACGGGCTTTCAGCTTGGCTTTACGATCGGCTTCCGCTTGTTTCAACTTATTCTTACGTTCCTGTTCAAGCTGTTTTTCACGATCAGCTTTTGCTTTCAGAAGCGCTTTTTCTTCTTCCTGCTGTTTTTTCAGTTCGTCCGCACGCTCTTTGGCTTTCTGCTCCTGCAGTTCTTTTTCAGCCTTCTGCTGTGCTTCAAACTCTTCACGGGCCACCTTCTTACGGGCTGCTTCCTCTTCAGCTTCACGTTTACGGATCGCTTCGATCTCCTTCAATGTAAGTTCTTTCTCTTCCGGGGCCTGAACGGCAGGAACACTATCCTGTGGTGTTACAGTTGTTACAGTTGTTACCGTTTCCGGTATAACCGGTTGCACAGAAAGGGTATCGAGAATTTCTTCGCGACGAACTGGTTCTTCTGTTTCTTCTTCCGGACGGATTTCTTCCGGCTGCTGTTCCTCTTCGGCTGCTTCTTCTGTCTTTTCTTCTTCAGCTTCCATACGATGCTTCCAGCGGGCAGCCAGTTCAGGAACCTCTTCGCCGTAGTTTTCTTCGAAGAAGTTGATATATTCTTCGAGCGTCTTTCCACGCATCAGCGTTTCGTAATTATCGTCGGATATCGGAAGGATAGCCACATTTTTATCCAAAGCCTGGGCGTAACCGTCCTTACCATATATCATCTTATAATACTGGAGAATTTCATTGATTCCGTTAAATCCGCTGATATTGAGCATTGACATCGGACCTGCTTCTTCGAAGGTCAGGTCGAACTCTTTCACCATAAAGTTGGCAAAGTTGTAAGCTGCTACGGCAAATAGTAACTGGTTCTTATCCACGCTTCCGTTCGGATACATCAGGATCATACGGTATGAAGTATTCGGTTCGGCTGTGAAAGTACGTGCCGAGTCGGCAGCAGACAACGAACCGTCTTCACCCAGACCAAAACGCAGGTTCCAGGCCATACCGGTTACACTACCCTGCATCAGCGTACGGCCCCGAAGAATACCTTTCAGCATTTCACCGGCAAGTTCCGTAACATCTGCAGTCGGATATTTTTCAACAAGCGCTTTCAACGCGGCCTTAAAGCCTTCGGCATCCCCGGCCTGCACATATGTCAGTGCATCAAGGAACATAAACTTAGGTATCAAGGTAGCCAACGGATATTTAGCAGTTACATCCCGGTAATTCTTACGAACGGCACTCGTGTCGCTAGCCAGATAGCTACTATAAGTTTGCTGATAGATCGAATCCTGTACGGAGTCCATCATACGGATATTATATTCATAATTCGGATCGGCTATGGCGATCGTATAATCAGCATCCGGGAAGGAATTCGTCATTTTGGTCTTGTACTCGGCAGCCAACGCGGTATTGCCCGTACGAAGTGCCATCAGATAAACTTGATAATAACTTTCCAAACGATGCGAGTTATCCGGGAAACGACGTTCCAGTTCCTCAAACGCCTCTATCGACAATGGCAGATCTTCCAGTTTATCTTTATAGATCATAGCCATATTATATAAACCGTCCTCTATTATTATATTGGAAGCAGCAACTTCTTCTTCAGTAAACGGCAACTGTTGCAAATAATACTCGCGCGACTTGGGATCATCTGCCGCGACTCCCGGCAGACCGGCTTCCAGTGAGTCAGTCTGCAGAGGCAGACCGTCTGCTCCGACGGCACCAGAGTCTGTTTCCGCCATATCTTCTTCCAGAGGGCCATCATTGAATGTAGACATTTCCTTCTTACGGCGGCGCCAGTTATCTTCCAGTGCACGTCGTCCCCACTTGCGCTGGAATTGTGCTTTACCTTGTGAAACAGTAGAAGGATTATAGAAATAGAAAGAGGTCCCACCTGAAGTGGTCGGCAATACAATACCGCCCGTCTCTGTCCCGGGACGATCGATTCCCGTTCCCTTAGCAGCCTGGTCAGCCAGATAGGCTTCTTTCTCAGCCAAGGCTTTGGCTTCCTCTTCTTCTTTCTTTACCTGTTCGATAATCTTATCGATCACAGCCAGCCTCTCCGGCTCCGGCATCTTGGCCAGGGTCTGTAAACTATCTTGTAAATGGACAGCTTCCACGTGTACAACCAGTTCATCGAGCACGGCCGAAAGCTTCGATACACGCTTGAAGTCTTTATATTCTTTCTGTATCCCTGACAAAGCACCGCTAAAACAGGGTTGAGCCTTTACATAATCACGCATGGTGAAATAGATATCCCCCAGTTTGATCTGACAGATCGCTTTCTCCAACCCGTTCTGCGTACTCTTTTCG
Source organism: Parabacteroides leei (assembly GCF_023369805.1). Taxonomy (NCBI): domain Bacteria; kingdom Pseudomonadati; phylum Bacteroidota; class Bacteroidia; order Bacteroidales; family Tannerellaceae; genus Parabacteroides; species Parabacteroides leei. The sequence goes on along the minus strand of NZ_JAMBQG010000014.1, from coordinate 24,989 downwards.
ATACCCAGTTCGTAGTTCCTGATGGCATTCACGGTATCCTCACGATTCAGATAGATATTACCCAAAGCATAATACACCTGATCCAGATAATCCTTATTCTTATCGCTCTTCGCCATACGTGTAAGCATCTTGACCACCTTCTGGTAATTGTTGCCGGTAAAGACTTCGGTCTGACGGATACGGGCAGCAAATTCAAGTTCGTAAGGCGGATTGGCCCGGGCTACCTCGTTGAACATCTTATAAGCCATCCCGTCCTGATCCTGTGCAGCATAGATCTGTCCCAGCAGGTATTTCATACGGGTACGCTGACGTTTGTTCTTTTCTGATTTGATAGCGGACTTGAAATAGGGGATTGCATCGTCGAACTGTTTGTTCTTCACCAGGTAATCGGCATATACGGAAGCATACTGTTTCAGGTTCTTTTTAGGTATTCCATTGGTATTCAGTTTACCCAGAATATCTTCTGCTTCGTAAAACCATTCCATTTCCGAATAGCAGCGTGCCTGCCACAGGCGGGCTTCAGCCACCATTTCTTCATCCTGCGAATAATGGCGGGCAATATAGGAAAATGTAGCGGAGGCTTGCAGGAAATCGGCATTATAGAATTGTCCCTGGCCAATGAGCAGCCAGCATTTTTTCAGGAAAGGGTTATATTCTTCCTGCTCCTGGAAGGCACGTTGTTTAGGATCGTTCCGCCATCCGGGCTTCTTGGCAGGCTTTGCTTTAATCGAATGAAGCTTGATCGCCTTGTTTCCCTTCTCGATAGCACGGTCGAAAGGTCCTCCGGTTTCTTTCTTGTCTTTCGGCTGTGCACTGATCGGATACATGTGGATCATTTCGGAGTAACTTTCCTTATAACCGGTCTGCATACCTAATAAAGATTCATCGAAAGAAGTTTTCCCGTTAAAATAGATATTATAACGAGACGTAAAAGCATGATAGAACCGACTTGATTTGGTGTTTTTCTTCGTGCTGCACGACCAAAGCAAGAGTACTACGAATATTGAAATTATATAGTAAAAACCTCTCTTCACGTATTATGATAGCTCTTTATCATATAATAAACTAAGAACAAACTGTTTTATTGCCTTTTCGTAAAGAATAATACGCCTTTCAGAAGCAAAAAGACCAATACCAGAACCAGGATGATAAAGGCACCGGAAGGTACGTTCAGAAAATAAGAAAGGATCAGGCCGGTAACGCATCCCAGGAACCCCAGAACGATGCTACCTACAATTATCTTTTTAAAGTCGGAAGTGAAGAGATTGACGGTGATCTGTGGCAAAGTCAAAAGACTCATCAGCAACATAATCCCTACCAAACGGATAGACAAGACAATGGTAACGGCAATAAAGAACATCATCATATATTCGATCCACTTTACATGAATATGCTGTGTCTTGGCAAAATCACTATCGAAAGCAACATATACTATTTCCCGTAGATACAGGGCAAAGACAGCGATCAATACGACTGCAAAGGCGGCTATCCAGATTATATCAGACATGGAGATCGTCAGGATATTACCGAACAGGTAAGCCGAAAGGTTCGGTGAATAGCCGGGCGTAAGGAAAATAAATATCACCCCCAAAGCCATACCCAGCGCCCAGACACCGGCTATCGCCGAGTCTTCGCGGACATTCTGCGTCTTGCTGGCCCACTCCACTCCGAAAGCGGAAAGGACGGAAAAGACCATCGCCATTAGGATGGGATTTGTCCCCAGGTAAAAACCAAGCCCCAGACCACCGAAAGAGGCATGTGTTATACCACCGCTGATAAACACCAGCCGACGCGCAACCACATAGGTTCCGACAATACCGCAGGTGATGGCGGTTAACAGGCTACCGATCAGGGCATGTTGAAAAAAAGTATATTGTAATAGATCCATATTCATTCCGTATGATGGTTCGTCTTATTTGTGCAATCTTATCTTCATATCCAGTACGAGGTGTAGAAAGTTTCACTGGGAAGAAACAAATGTTTCACCTAAGAGAAACAAGTGTTTCACTAGGGAGAAACAATCTTTATATCGAACACTTGTTGACGTTCTCTACCGTTTAATGTATTCTCCTCTCACCGACAATAAGGAATGCTTCATCCTTCAGGGCATCCGGCAGGTTCACGGCACGAAGCTGGAGACTACGGAGCCACCCGGCCACCTCGATATCCTGCAAGGTATAGAGCACTTCACGGAATTCGTTGACGGCTTCTTCATCGTATTCGTCACCTTCCAGTCCCCGGAAACGATCCAGTTCCTCATCGTCGTAATATTCTATTTTTTTACTTACGGCAGCCAGTAAGCTATCGCGTTCGCAGGTCTCATGCTGTCCGCAACACTCTTCAGGTATTTCGCGGGCTTCGGGGATCTCGCTGATCTCCCCGCGTTCCAGCATCTTCTGCAGTTTCTTATTTCTGAAATAACCGGCTACGGCGGCAAGAACACCCAGCACGATTACACCTATGATGATATACCACATATTAAACCTCCTCTACAGTATAACCAGTTTCCCTGAGATCATCCCAGTAAGCAGGGTAACTCTTCGTTACCACTCCGGGATCGGCTATCTTTATTCCCTGCTGCAAAACCAAAGCAGCCGGGGCAAAAGCCATAGCCATCCGATGATCTTCGTAAGTGGCAATTACCGGATCCGATTCCGGCTCGCATCTTTCTCCGTTCCATTCCAGTATGCTGTCGTTGCTGTCGGTCAATAGATAACCGAGTTTACGAAGTTCCGTTTTCAGAGCTTCGATACGATCGGTTTCTTTTATCTTCAGTGTTTGCAGCCCGGTGAAACGGAAGGGGATATTTAATAACACACAGACAACAACAAATGTTTGTGCCAGATCCGGCTCGTTCACAAAATTGTAGATAAGTTTCTTTGCCACATTCCCATTGCGTTTCAACTGCACACCGCGGTCGGTAAAAGTGGTGCCGACTCCCAGTTGGGCAAATAGTTTCGCTCCGGCAGCATCACCTTGCAAACTATTCCTGAATAGGCCGAGTAGTTCTATTTCAGCGTTTTTCGATAAAGCCATCATGGAATACCAGTAAGAAGCGGCACTCCAGTCTGACTCTACAGTAAAACGGATCGGTTTATATTCCTGAGGAAGTATCTTGATTGTCTGTCCGTTCCAGGTAGCTTTCACACCGAACTGCTCCATCAACTGCAATGTCAGGTTGATATAAGGACGGGAAATAATATTCCCTTCGAGGTTAAGCGTCAAACCATTCTCCATCAGCGGAGCGATCATCAATAAGGCAGATATATATTGCGAACTGATACCTCCGTTCAATGAAATCTCTCCTCCCTGCAAAGCACTTCCGAAAATACGTAAAGGAGGATAGCCTTCTTTTTCGATATATTCGATACGGGCACCTAAAGAATTCAGTGCATCGACCAGCAATTTAATAGGGCGGTTCTTCATCCGTTCCGTTCCGGTGATCGTCCATTCACCGATGATCTTGGAAAGGAAAGCGGTCAGGAAGCGCATCGCTGTTCCGGCTGCTTTTATATCGAAGTCACTACTATTGGAGTTCAACGCCCGGATCATTACCTCCGTATCATCACAATCGGAAAGATTCTGTATATCGTAAGGACTATAACTCAGGGCATTCAATATCAATGCACGGTTACTGATGCTCTTGGAAGCAGGAAGTTGTACGGAAGCCCGGATAGCTCCCTCCGGGCCTTTTATAAGATATTTCATTGCTTTTGTCTGTTCTTTAAATTAGAAGACAAAAGTACGGAAATTATTCTACTTATATACAAAATGAAGTTCAGTTCACCTGTCATTAAATTCTTTTACCGCATCAAACATGGCGATAATATTCTCCGGCGGAACATCCGGAAGTATATTATGTACAGTATTAAAGACAAAGCCACCACCGGACGACATGATCTCCAAACGCTCCAACACCTGTTCACGCACCTGATCCGGTGTGCCGTTATTCAACGTACCGACGGTTTCTACACCACCACCCCAGAAAGTACAATCCTGTCCGAATTCTTTTTTCAGGAATTCAGGGGACATATCCACAGCATTGGTTTGTACCGGGTTGAATACTTCAATCCCTGCCTCGATCATATGGGGCATCAATGAAGAGATAGAGCCACAGGAATGGATAAAAGTGTGCATCTGACTATGTGATTTGACATAATCACATAACTGCTTATGACGAGGTTTGAAAAGGGTCTTGTAAGTATCCGGATCCATGAACGGCCCGGTCGTCATTCCAAGGTCATCCCCAAAACGGATAATGTCTACAACGTCGCCGACCGAAGTACAGACCTTTTCCAGTGTTGCCAGGTGGCGTTCCAGTAATTCATCCAATACACGCTCCACCTGGTCCGGATCACAAAGCAGGTCCATCAGGAAATTATCCATCCGGCGCAGGAAAGTACCCCATTCAAAAAGGTTACAACCACAGACGATCATCAATGCCTTATCCGTTGTTTCCCGCAAATGCAGGGCATTTGTTCTCAACTGCTCCCAGAAACCATCATCGGCAGCATGATCCCAGGGACTGTGCACGTAACGCGACCAAAGGACACGTCCCATCTCGTCATCCAGATTATCATAGCTGTCGGGATAGCCATCCACATAAGGGAAATAAGACTGGTCAAAGAAAGTGGCACCCTTCGGCATCATTGCCAATACCCGCTTTCCGTCCGTATCATAGCAGTGATAAGAGCCATTCGGTTGTTCTATCGGGTGGAACCAGGCAGGATATAAAGCCTTATCTCCGTTTGCCAATATTGTTTCGTGCCAGTCGGAAGGTCGTAAATTAAACGTCCGGCCAATATCGAGGACATCGATACCGAACTGATCGATCAACGACATATCCGGTTGTGCCAGTTGCTGTACGACATCGTATATCTGCACCGGCAAATCGGTTCGTCCTAAATGTTTCAGCAAATTGGAATAGGCAATTGCCGAGATACCCGAACTGGGAGTTGCTCCCATATCGACCGGAACACGGTCGGGCTCTTTATGAGCTATAGCTGATAAAACACGTTCTCTTGAAGTCATTATTTTTCATTTTTCAATTTTCAATTCTCAATTTTCAATTTCCATCACTCTCCCCCACTCATTCCAATAATGAAAGAAGCGGTAACCAATACAGCCAGACCGGCATACATCCAGGCTTTCGTCTTTGTATCCGTAGCTTTCCATTCCCCCCGATATAATCCCCAAAGGGTAGCAAAGACAATGGTCAACGACATCAATATGCCCCAGGCCGTAAACGAGAACTCTCCCATCCGGCTTTTTCCCATACCATAAAAGATAAAGTTGACAAACCAGAGAAAGCCGGCCAAACCACAATAGAGATAATTGCTTGAAACTGTAATATCCTTAGTCTTTACAAAAGCTTTCAGGTTGTTATTCTTTTTCGACAGGAACAGACACCAAAGTGCAGTAGCCAGAAAAGAGCCGCCGAACAATACGAAAAAGACTGGCAATGTCTGGAATAACGGATCGATACCCGAAGCGAGCAGGGCTAACGAAATGCCGGCTCCCTGTTCTATACCCAAAGCTTGCGATGCTCCGGTTATGCCGACAAAGAAAACCAGTACCAGCCCTTTCCCGAAATTAAGTTCCGGATTCGCTTCCGGTCCGGCACCGTTATCTTTCCGGTAACCGGCATATCCACTCAGAGCTATACCGACTGCGGCAATCAACAGACCTACAATCAACATAGTTCCTCCGGATTGTTGCAAAAGAATACTCAACCGCCCGTCGATAGCCGGAGGAATGATCGTCCCCAGTATCATCATCAATCCCAGAGAAAGCGAAAAACCTAACGAGAGTCCCAGATAACGCAGGGAAAGTCCGAAAGTCAGATTACAAATGCCATAGATAATCCCCAGTAAAAAGATCCATCCCAATGTCTGTACCGGGACATCGGACAGCACATTCATAAAGCCAGGACAAAAAACATAACATGCCACCACAGGCACGATCACATAAGCAAACAAACTATATATCAGCCAATAGTTTTCCCAGGCCCAGTTACGGGTCTTTCCGAAAGGAATCGAAAAACTACCTGACGAGAAAGCTCCGATAGCTATCAGCCCGATTCCAAATAATAATTCAAATGTCATAACTCTTATTGGTTTTTTCTTCTAATATTCCGATACGCACAAGAGGTACTGTTGCAAATGTCACAGCCATAAGGTCGCTTTCTGACCTCATCCCCTATTCCTATAATTCCGCTAACCGATTTAATCGGTTGCATCAGACAAGATTCATTGATCGTGATCCCCGTCGGATGATCGCCGATATAAGCGAACAGATCACGCTGCCCGGAGAGTGCCCATTCGCAATAACCGGGACTATAACGGTTCGTGATCTTCTTTCCCTGTTCCATCATCGCATTCTCCAAATGCAGCTGTACCTTATCCATCGCATTCTCAACGGTCGCCGAGCCAATCGACTCGACTACAAATGCTTCCAAAAAATCGCCATTCTGTTGATAAACATGCGACAATTCGGTAAAAGTTTTCCCCGCCGTACAAAGAAATAAAGCGATCCGACCGGCTCCTTTCATATAACCGCTAATCTTACGTCCCGTATGCAAGCGACCTGAAGAACAAGTGACTATTCCTTCTTTTATATTTACTTCCGGACAATCCAGTATACGATATCCGCCGATGATCTCTTTCGAATCTTTCAATTCGTCAAAGGTCCTCTCCACAATCTCCGCAACGAGAACATAGCTCTCCGAATCGGGAATCTGGAGGTACTCCATCAATACCGGTATTTCCGGACGAACCTCCTCAAACGAAAATGTATATGACCGGAACATCATTTTCCCGCATTAAAATCAGCTATTGCCTGATAGAACGCTTTGATATTTGCATCCGGAACCAAAGGCGGCATATCACAGCCGGAAGAGATAACAAAGTTTTTATACTGCAATGTTTTTGACAGAAGATCGGCTGTGGCCCGGTACACCTCTTCTGATGTAGCTTGTTTCAGGATGCCGACAGGGTCGATGTTTCCCATCACAATAAGGTCTGACGGACATTGTTCCAATGTCTCAACCATATCCACAGCATTTCCGAAATGTAGAGCTGCAGCGCCGGAATCGATCATAGCTTGGGTACATTGTCCTTTATTTCCGCAGTTATGTAAGATCACGGTAAAGTCTTCATCCTGTACCGCCTCCACTATCTGCCGGACATAAACGGTCGAATATTCCTGACAGTCCTCATTGGAAAGTAACCCGGCAGCCGGTTCAGCCATGATCACACCTGTTGCACCGATCGCTTTCAGCTCCCGACAATAAGCAGTAATATAAGCTGTACATTTATCCAATAATGTTTTAATCACATCCGGCTCGATATAAATTCCGACCATGATCTCGGACATATCGTAGAGTCTTCCCGCTAATGAGAAAGGACCGATACAACCGGACAGGACAGGTTTGTCCTTTATGTTTTCAACAGCCAGGCGGTTTGCTTTCAGATATTCCGGCATCCGGCCGGCAGATAAAGAAGGAACCTGCAGATTGTTCACGGTTTCTTCATCATATACCAGTCGGCCTGTAACACTGGGCACTTCATGTTCCGGCATATTGATCGTACAACCAAAAGCCTCTGCCTCAACAGTCAAATCCATTATGACGGTACAAGCCGTTGTATGGTAAGTTTCCGTCACATTCCTGATTGCCTGATAGTGTACATTTCCGTCCGTAACGGCATCGATCACCTTTTTCCCGATCGCTTCAATACCGGGATGAGTCATAATAGGGATAGCGATCCGCTTGTCACTGTCTTGTAATTGTTTGATAAACTTATTCATACGCTATCAGGCTACGATTGAATCCAACCAGTTAATATTATCCTGCGGATCACGGGCATAAGCATCCGCTCCGATCTTTTGTGCAAACTCCGCATTCAACGGAGCTCCGCCGACGACAACTTTAGTATTGGGATATTTTGCCCGGATAGAGGCGATCATCGGTTGCATATTACTCATGGTTGTAGTCAGCAAGGCAGACATACCGCAAACAGCTCCCGGATGTTCATCCAATGCCTGGATATACTTCTCGGCCGGCACATCCGTCCCCAGGTCGATCACTTCCCAGCCGGAACCTTCCACCATCATACCCGTCAGGTTCTTGCCGATATCGTGCAAATCACCCATAACGGTACCGATAACAAATACTCCTTTCCGTTTGATCTCACCATTCTGAAAATAGGGTTTCAGATGTTTCATAGCACTGTTCATCGCTTTAGCCGACAACAACATTTGCGGTACGAATATCTTTCCTTCCGTAAACTTATTGCCGACCCGGTTCATTGCCGGAATCAGGGCTTCATTCAGTATTGATTGAGGAGATAAGCCGCTCTCCAAAGCCTCGCGGGTCAGTTCATCTGCACCGGGCAAGCCTTTCATTGCCGGCGGATAGGGCGATGCCAGATTGATCTTGCCGAATTCCACGCATTCGCCAAGTTTACTAATAATGTCATTCATGTTCAATAATATTTAAAGCTTATTCATTTCGAAAGAGGCACTATATTCAGTCCGTATGGAAAACTTCTTCCATAGCCGCCCACCATTCTCCGGGCCTACGGTTCTCTAAGGCTTGCTGACAGGGATCGGTCAGTTTCCACCATTCCTGCGTAATGGGATCGGCAGCCATTCGCTGCATATCTTTTTCGTAATCATCACCGATATACTCATAATAACTATACAACATCCCGTCCCTATAGAAAATCGAATAGTTCCGTATATTGCACTCTTTTATCATCGTTAAAACATCCGGCCATACGGCAGCATGTAACTTTTTATATTCTTCCAGCTTTTCCGGTTTTACACCGATAACACTCCCGTAACGTTTCATACTTCTTATGTATATTAGATTAAGTATCACAAAGATATTGGATCCAAAACAACAGGAGTTTTCAATATTCGTGGTTATTTTGACTGTTTCCGACATTTACCGGCCTGAAACGGTAAAACGCAAAAAGCCCCTGGCAAAAGTGAACTGCCAAGGGCTTTTATTATCTATGAATAATCAATATCCAGGATTCTGTACCAATGATCCTTTGGCCAGATCGATTTCAGTTAAAGGAATTGCCCATAAGTAATTCTTGTTCGGATCGAACTTGCGTTGTTCTACCAATACCTTTTTCCCGTCGAAAGTCATACCGTAAGCAGGTTTATTCACACAAGCTTCGGTTGTCTTCCAACTACGGGTTTCAAACAAATGGATTCCTTCAAAGGTAAATTCCACACGACGCTCACGTCTAATGGCATCACGCATTTGATCCTTCGTCAGATTAGCCGGTAAAGGAGGAAGTTCCACACTTGGACGCTGACGGATCTTGTTCACAGCATCATATACGGAAGCATCCGGCCCATTTAATTCGTTCTGGGCTTCTGCGTAGATCAGTAATATTTCAGCATAGCGGAACAGGATATAATTAGTCCAGCCGGGATATTCGTTTCCTACATTTTTCGGATTAATATATTTACGCATGGTATAGCCGGTACGGGTGGCATTCCCATTCCCCATTGTTCCTTCCGTGCTGTATATCTGCCCTCCGAATTCACAGCCATGCCACAGGATTGAATAAGCCAGGCGGGGATCACGATTCTCAAAAGGCCTATCCGGATTATATAACTTCGAGTCCTGAATAGATTTTCCATCCATACATTCATAGGAATCGATAAGATCCTGTGTCGGCGACAAGGCCTCCCAACCGCCCATCATCAACGGAGAGAAGAATTGATCGATCCAGCTGCCTGTGTAATCATAATCCAGTGCATTCTCCATGTACTGATGATCGAATATCACTTCACTGTTATTTTCATGTTCAGCAGAGAACAGATCCCCATAATTACCATACAGACTATAAACCCCCAAGTTCATTACCTCCTTTGCCGCACTGGCTGCCATATCATATTTCTTCATCAGGTAACTGATATGGGCTTTCAAAGCCAAAGCAGCCCCCTTATTGGCACGCCCCAATTCCGTGTTATCGGAACGGGTTAACGGTAATTTTTGTGCTGCCTTATCGCATTCCTCTACAATAAACTTATAGACTTCTTCTTCCGTATTGCGCGAAGGGATTGTTTCATTCAACTCCAAAGCACGAGTCAGAATAGGAATACCACCGTAAAACTTTAGCAAAGTGGCATGGAAATAAGCCCGTAAGAATTCAATCTCACCAATCAGGACCGTTTTCTCATCTTCTCCCATATCTACCTTGGCTATATTATCCAGGAAGATATTACAGCGACGGATTCCACGGTAAGCATCCTGCCAGACCTGCTTGAAGTGAGGATTCGAAGCCGTGGCGGTACAAGACGATATATCACCCTGCTCCGCATGAATATGAACGGGCACAGCATTATCCGTATAACAATCGAGCATAACCATATGGTTACCCGATTGAACCAGGTAACGATAAGTGGCTGCGGAATACTTCACAGCATCTTCTTTCACCATCCAGAAAGATTCGTCAGAAAGCTGGTCTGTTGGGATCTTGTCTAAAAAACCGTCGTTACAACCGGTTCCGGACAACAAAATAAGTGAGATAAATAAATATTTCAGTTTCATAATTCGTCTACAGTTTATTAAAATGAAAGGTTAACACCAAATGAATAATTTCTTGTCAGCGGATAATAGCTGCTAGCCACAGATAAGTCTTTCATATTGTAAGCCGATTCCGGGTCAACACCGTCAAATCCGGTAATAGTGAACAGGTTGTCTACACTAAAGTACACTCTCAGGCGAGTAATCCCCGAATCTGCCAGCACCCGTTTAGGTAATGAATAACCAATCTGCATATTTCTCATCTTCAGATAAGAGGCATTCTGCATCCAGAAAGTAGAAGTCATCCAGTTCTTTTTAGAATCTTTCATAGACAAACGGGGATACGTAGCATCCAGGTTATCCGGTGTCCAGCGATCCAAATGGTATTCGGTTACTTTTCCTCCATTATAGAATGCTTTGTTGATCTCATCCTTCACAATTGCATTGACCATTCCGGCTCCTTGCAACAAGGCTGAAAAGTCAAAGTTCTTATATTCGAACCCCAAACGAAGTCCGTAGTTTATTTTAGGGAAATAAGTACCCAGCGACTGACGGTCGTTTTCATCGATCTTCTTATCATTATTCAAATCTTTATATTTTAGGTCACCCGGCTTAGCACCCCAGATTTGTGTCGGATGCCCATCGATCTCCGCCTGGTCTTTAAAGATTCCTTCACAAACATACCCATAGATATTATTGATCGGATCGCCTACAGAACGTCCGGGAGTATCACCTCCGCTCAGGTCAGTAATTTCATTATGCACATAACTGAAGTTGAATGTTGCATAATATTTGAAATCATTGATCTGGTTGTTATGGCTGATCTGCATTTCCATACCTGTATTACGAACCTTACCGGCATTCTGCATCGGGGGCTTCACACCTACGATCTCAGGGATAGGCAACTCCAGCAGGATATCTTTTGTATTCTTTACAAAGAAGTCGCCGGTAAAACTCAACTTGCCGCCGAAAGCATCCGCATCGACACCAATATCTATCTGGTCTGTCTTTTCCCAGGTAATGATCGAGTTGGCCATCTTTTCATTGATAGAAATACCGGGATACAACATATTACCGAAGTTGTAGTTCTGACCGAACATATAGGTATTATAGAAGGCATAATCGCCAATCTCCTGATTACCCAGTTGCCCCCAGGAAGCACGCAACTTCAGGTTATCGACCCAGGAAGCCGTAAAGAAACTTTCTTCAGACACACGCCATCCGGCAGAAAAAGAAGGGAATGCTCCGAAACGGTTATCTTTCGGAAAGCGTGAAGTACCGTCATATCTGATATTCGCCTCCAACAGGTAGCGGTTGTCAAACGTATAGTTCACACGGGCAAAGGCTGAACGCAAAGCGTATTCCACCATATTCCCTTCGGTAGCCTGTGTCGTAACGTCACCGGCATTTACTTCACCCAGGCTGTTATTCAGAGGAAGATCTTTACGGGATGCTCCTAAGATACGATACTGGTTATATAATTGGGAATACCCCAACAGTCCCTTCAGGTCGTGTTTGCCGAAACTCTTCGCATAATCCAGATACGCCTGAAGATTTACTTCCAGCATCTTGTTGTCCTTGTTTTCTACGGAACTGCGGGTAGTACGGATAGGATCCGTAGAATCTGCTGTATAGAATTTCATACTTCTGAGGAAAGTATGTTCGTCTTTCAGGTTAAATGTGGTTGAAGCATTTCCCCGCAAAGATAATCCCTCGATGATCTTATAGGTAAAAGAAGCACTTCCCTGGAAGTTATTATTATAGGTACGCGCAAGACCACTTTCCCGGGCTGAAGCTACCGAGTTGTGCTCATTCTTAAACAAACCGTAGTTTCCGTTCTGAAACTGAATCGGAGTGACAGGTGTCTCACGAAAAGCATAATACATGATATCAGTCATACCGGTAGCAGGAGATGCCATACGGCTACGATAGGCCGAAAGGTTTAAAGAGATATTCAGCCGGTCGTTGATCTTGGCATCGAGATTTGAACGGACATTGAACTTATTATATTCGGTATTGGGTATCAACCCTTCCTTATTATGATAACCAAAGGAAAGGGAATATTTAATGGCCTCAGACCCACCGTTCACACTCAAATAGTGATTATGGAATAGTCCGTTTTCGCTAAACAAAGCACCTAACCAGTCGCTATTGGCAAAATGATCCGGATCAGAACCGTCTCTGAATTTCTGAAGGTCTGTATCGGAATACAGTCCTTCCAATCCGTCATTCTTATAGGCCTCATTCAACAGCACACCATAGTTATATGAATCCAGATATTTCGGTAAGCGGGTTGCTTCCTGCCAACCTACATATCCATTATAGGAGATGACGGGCTTACCTACAGAACCTCTTTTAGTAGTAATCAACACAACGCCGTTTGCCGCACGCACACCGTAAATAGAAGCTGCCGCAGCATCTTTCAATACGGAAATATTCTCGATGTCGTTCGGATCGACATTACTCATCGACGACTCCACACCATCAATGATAACCATCGCTTCGGAATTACCGAGCGTACCGACACCGCGAACACGCAAAGCAGCTCCGTCGGCTCCCGGCTGTCCGGCATTCTGTACAATGGTCACACCCGAAACGTTACCCGTCAGCATATTTACCGGATCCGAAGTCGTTCTGTTTTCAAGCACATCTGCTTTCACACTACTTACGGCGCCGGTCAGGTTCACCTTCTTTTGTGTTCCGTAACCGACAACAACGATCTCATCCAGATTCTGTGTATCGTCCAGAAGAGAGACAGAAATATCATTCCGGTTGTTAACCGGGATTTCCTGTTCCATATAGCCGATATAGGAGATTTGCAGAACTGCATTCCGGGGTACTTCCAACGTAAAACGTCCGTCGAGGTCGGTCACTGTCCCGTTTGTTGTTCCGCGTTCTATTACATTCGCTCCGATCACCGGTTCTCCGGTTTTGTCCTTCACAACACCTGTTACTTTTTTCTGTTGCTGCGGGGTCGATGTTTTAGCGGTCTTTAGTGAAATAACGATCATTTTACCCTGAATAGAGTAGCTTAATCCGTTATCCAGAATAGCCGACAAGACTTCATCTACAGATGCATCCTTAAAATTATGATTTATCTGTTTTTGCTCATTCACTTCATCTTTTTTATAGATGACTGAATACTGGAGCTGTTTCTCCACTTCCTCCAATACTGTTTTCAAAGGGACATTCCTGAACTGTTGAGTGATTTTCTGGGCGTCCACCGATAATGAGCCGGATAGTAGTAAGGCCAGTATTAATGACCTTCCCACGAGTTTTTTGTACATCATAAGATAGATAGTTAGTTATTAGATTTAATACATATATAAACAAATGCGCTATTGTTTTCTGATATAAATATCTTGCCCCTGCCGTTCAAAGCGTATCGGGATGATATCGGACAATGCCCTCAGGAACTGATCGATAGTCTCCTCGTTCCGCAATGTAACCCTGAAGGTGGCGTCTTTATCAAGCGTTGTATCCAGATGTATCTTCACATCATACTTTCTTGACAGGCGGACAGCCAGTTCGCCCAAAGCTATTTCGTCATATTCGACCCTTCCTTCTATCCACGAACGGTATTGCGAGGCCTGTACCTGATGGCAGGTAAAGTCTTTCTTTTCCCTATCGAAGCAGAGCATTTCGCCGGGCTTCACTTCCATTTGCCGGCCTTGATACAAAACATCGACAGCTCCTTCCAATAATGTCGTTGCCGAAAAAGGGTCTTCCGGGTAAGATGTCACATTGAACTTGGTTCCTTTTACCACAACATCATAGCAACCGGTCTTCACCAGAAAAGGAGTTTTATCGGATTGCTTTTCCACTTCGAAATAAGCTTCTCCTTCCAGTTCCACCACCCTGTTCTTTGCATTAAAATTATCGGCATAGCGTAAAGTAGATCCGGCATTCAGCCAAACAACGGTTCCATCGGTCAGCATCACTCTGCTTTTCTCTCCGTAGGCAGTGACCAAGGCAAAGTAAGCGGGATCTGCCTGCTTACTAAAAAGGGAAAATATCCCATAAGAACCACCTAACAATACGACTACGATTACAGCGGCTACTGCCACTGCCTGGCGCAAACTATATCGCTTCGGCCTCAACATCTCCGGCATGCCGCCTTGTATCCGGACGCGCCGTTGCAAATGTTTCCATTCGCTGACGACATCCTGCGCAGGTACAGCAGATTGCATCCACCCTTTTTCCCACAGACGGAACATTTCATAATTATCCGTACAGGCATTCACAAACCGGAAGAGCTCTTCCTCTTCCGGTAATGTGATGTTCCCTTCAAAATAATGCACAGCTAATCGATGAATATTCTCCTTTTCCAATTCCATAATTTTTGATTTCTATATGATGTAACAACTCATTTCTATTTTACCCAACCCCGGGAATCCGTTTTTTATCCTTGGAACTACTTTTTCTTTTACCGCCTGCGTAGATCTATAAAACATACCATGAAATAACTTTTTCGTATTATATGAAAATTTAGTGGCATAATATATGATGCTCCAGTAGCCTCAGAGGAAGATTATAGACAGCTGATAGAGAAAAGACCGACAAGTCTAATGTTACTTTCTAATCGGATAACAACCATGCAATAACAATAATATAAATATCAAGCGGATACTTATCTTTGAAATATTTGGAGAAGGTCATTAAGGCTTTGGCTATATGCTTTTCAACAGCGGTCGTAGAGATACCTAAAGCTTCAGCTATCTCACGATTTTTCTTTTTATCAAAACGGCTCATAATAAATACTTCACGGCAACGTAGAGGCAGTGTGTTTATAACGGCGTCCACCTGTTCCTGCAATTCCTTATATAATAAGGTACATTCGGGAGTCAGGTTAAAATCAAGACTATAAAGTTCTTCTTTTCCGGGAAGAGTGGCCAGATACTCGACACTATGCTGTTCTACTATTTGAATATGTTTTAAATAATTCAGACAGGCATTCCGAACCATTGCAAACAAAAGGGAAGACACGGATATGGCTTCTATAAACTGACGTTTCTCCCAGAATTTCAGAAAACTTTCCTGGATAATATCCCTTATGGCCTCCTGATCTTCCACAAAACGAGAGGCATACCCGCGCAAACGAGGATAATAACTTCTGAAAAGAAATTCAAAAGCCTGATCGTTTCCGTTCTTTATTTCCCGTAATAATGTTTTCTCGTCGGTAAAATCTGCCATACATCACCATGTAACGCCATTAATAAAAGACAAATGTAGAGAAATTATTCTGAAGTTTACACGACAAACCTTTCTTCTACTTTATACAAGCACTGCTTTATGTCAGATATAAAACAAAACAACCCTTCGGATATGTATACCCGAAGGGTTGTTAATAAAAACTAATGGTCTTTTTTGACCGGGACCTTCCCTTCTATTTCAATCATTCCAATATGGCAGCCCAACCTCCGTTACGAACCATACGGATCGTTACGCTTGAGGAAGCATCCACTTTTTTACTATCCTTTTTATAATCCATGGCCTGGCGTTCTGCATTTACGCCATCCTGGAAATAGTCCATATTAAATTCTTTACCTTCTGGCAAGAAATCAAGGTTTATCGTTACCTCTTTTCCTTTACTTCCGGAAATTCCTCCGATATACCATTTATCTCCTTTGCGACGGGATACGACAACAGCCTCGCCCACCTTGGCATACAAGCAACATGTTTCATCCCAGACAACCGGAACGGAAGCCATAAAGTCCAGACAATCCTTCTCCCGGTTATAATAAATAGGATTATCGGCCAGCATTTGCAATCCACTTTCAAAAACAACATACAAAGCCAACTGATAAGCACGGGTACCGACGCTCATAGCATTGGTGCGGGTATAATGTACATCTTCGGGATGCGCACTGACCATAGAGCCCGGCGTGTAATCCATCGGACCGACAAAGTTTCGCATGAAAGGCAAATAGATACTGTTGTCTGGTATGCAACGGTTCCCCTGCTCCATTCCCAGTACACCTTCGTAAGAGATCACATTCGGATACTTATGTTCCAGTCCTGCCGGTTTAAATGAGCCGTGAAAATCGACAAACAAATGGTGCTTGGCTGCTTCTTTGGCCACACGTTCATAATAGTTTACCATCCACTGGTCGCTGCGATCCATAAAGTCGATCTTCACTCCGGCAATTCCCCATTCGTTGAATTTCTGGAACAGGTCGAAGTTATTTTCCACTGCCAGCCAGGTAAGCCAAAGGACTATCTTCACATTCCG
The DNA here is from genome assembly GCF_023369805.1 of Parabacteroides leei. Classification (NCBI taxonomy): domain Bacteria; kingdom Pseudomonadati; phylum Bacteroidota; class Bacteroidia; order Bacteroidales; family Tannerellaceae; genus Parabacteroides; species Parabacteroides leei. The sequence goes on along the minus strand of NZ_JAMBQG010000014.1, from coordinate 8,208 downwards.
TTCTTTGGCATAACTGATTAGTTCGAACAAATCAATTGTGGGATTGGGAATGAAAGGATTATAAGTCGTCTCGGCCCATCCTTCATCCAGCAGCATATAAGGAATGCCATTGGCAGATGCAAAATCAATATAATATTTATAAGAGTCCATATTATAACCAGACTTGAAATCCACTCCATATAATGCTGCATCATGCCACCATTCCCAGGCAACATGACCGGGTTTTACCCAGCTCACATCCCCTAATACATTCGGAGACGACAACTTACAAACCATATCGTTTCCAATCAGCTGCCGATCGTCTTTGGTGATCATGAAGAAGCGCCACGGAAAGCTACGGCTACCGGAGGTGTGTGCTATATAATCCGCTTCTTTTACGATCTTCAGACTGCGATCGCCATCTTCTCCAAACTCTAAAGGGCAATTCGGGAATACAGAAGTCAGGCCATTTCTTCCTGTACTTCTGAAAAACATACAGGGATAATCGGACAAATCGGCTTCCGAAATCAATATCTTATACCCTTGCTCATTTTCCAGCAGGATAGGCAAATAGGTCATCTTATCATTTGCCTTATAGTCTGTTGTATGGATATGGGTATAAGGATATTCATATGATGTTTTAAAACTGTTGGGTTGCGAGATATGGGCCAGATAATCGCTGCCGAAATTGATACCGCAAGTTTCATCATAAATATCGATCTGTCCTTTCCGGGCTGTTATAAAACGATAGGCAACACCGTCGTCGAACACTCTGAATTCGACAGAAAAATCTCCCTTAAAGTTAAGCAACAGGGTATTGCAATTGTTTTCCACCACTGCATTCTTAAAGGTAATCTCAGGTTTTATCGTTTCATGAATAGTCCCCCGCTTGACAGTTTTCAACACGGCTGAAGTACCCAATACCTCATCACCCAAATCCAACCGGAGGGAACAATCTTTCAACAGAAGGTCGTCGCCGGCATAAACAGAGTAAGCGATCTGTCCGGCAGTATTGACCGAGACTTTCAACTTCTTATCAGGAGAATACACATCCTGAGTAGCAGCATGCATTTGTGCTGCAAAGAGTAAAAGCAGCAGCCAGAGGCTACTGCTTATTGATACTACTTTTTTCATATACTAGTTTTATTTATAATAAGGCAAAGCCCACCACACATCATTCATATAATCGTTTGTCTTATTGGATAACTCAGCCGTTCCATTCAGATAGTTGGCTTCATTACGTACCATTTCATCTTGCGGATAAGGCAGACGACCGATCATTTTTCCATTTGTAACGCTTAACTTGCTGGGGTTAGGATTGTCGGTAATGACACTCGGATAATGTGTACGTCTCCAATCGTTCCAGATCTGAAGACCATTGCCGAACAGTGCCAGCCATTTTTGTGTGATCACTTCATCCAGCGCACCTCTCAGGTTCATTGCTTTATTTTCACCCAGTGTGGGAACCGTATTGACATAGTTTTCGATTTCCTCATCGGTGATAGGAGCTCCGATCAGAGTCAACGAACGCATACCCATGCGGATACCTTCCCGGTAATATGTATCTGCTGTTCCGGATATATAGCCTTTCAACACAGCTTCAGCCAACAGGAAATAAACTTCGGCTGCACCCATTACTGTTGTTGCGCCTTTCCGGTTGAGCACTGTTTCTTTTTTGAATGAAGCAAAGCCGTAACGTCCGATATTAGGAGCAAAATCTTCATCAAATGTCATATCTTTCAAAACGTCATCGACATCATCCATTTCACATCCGTTCTTCATACCTTCGTAATCCTCATAATTGTCGTAAAACTTTCCTTCGCCATCGTAAACGGCAGCTATATATTTCAGGCGCGGATCGATTTGAGAAGCACTGTATTTCTTGAATGCAGAAATATAGGTACTTGAATAACAGTAACCACGTGAACCGATATAATACAAGATATCGGTAGCCCATGTGTTATCGAGGTAACTGGGTTGTCCGGTCACTGTCGGCTGGTGATTGACTTTCGCCACTTCATCCATCGAAGAAATAACTCCGGCTGCAACGGCTTTACTCACGTACGCCTTAGCCAGCTCCGGTTCTACATTCGATATCTGGATAGCCATACGCAGCATAAGTGAAGCTCCGAATTTAATCCATTTGTCGCGGCTACCGCCATACAGGATATCGTCTTCGAAAACCGGATCAGAAGAATTTTGCAATGTCTGAACTCCATCATCCAGTAATTGCAGAAGACCTTTGAATTTATCCGTCCCCAGATAGATATCCTTTTCAGTTCTGTATACGGGATAAGAAATTCCATTCAGAGCCTTTCCTCCTTCATCATAAGGAACGGGACCGAATGTATCGGTATATCTGCTCGATACAAGTGCACGGACAATATCGACCTGTGCTTGTTTTGAAGCTGAAGCTATTTCCTCTGCCAGTTGATCGTCCATCAGGTTGATATAACGCAGGTAGTCTACACAATAAGATCTCCATATGCTTGAGTAAACGCCCATTGCGGTTCCGTCCACCGTAAATGTATTACCGACAATATCGTAGTTACCATTGGTCGTTGCCGTATATTGCATCATCGGAGCGAAATATTTCATTTCGCCGGAAGGTATACTCAATGTACCTACTACATTGTGGAAGAGATTGTCTGTTCCTATCTTCGTCACTTTATTGGGATCTTTATTCAAATCACCAAAGTCAGCATTACAATTAGTCAATGTAAGTCCCAGTAATGCCATCGACAAATAATTTATTATATGTTTCATTGTTTACCAGTGTTTTAAAATTTAAGATTCAGATTTATACCTAAAGAACGTACAGCAGGTTCACCACCGTTTTCAACACCTTCCATACCCACGGTCGAATTCAGTGAGAATGTCGGATCACAAAAATCGCTTCCCCTCCAGATGAAGAACGGATTACTGAATACCAACGAGACATTAGCCTGTTTAAGCATCAGCTTGGAGATAAAGCTTACCGGTAATTTATATCCCAGCGATATTTCCTTCATACGGATAAAACCACCGTTATATACGTTCTGAGAAGCTGTAACACTCTGGATCTTACCTAACTTCAACGGATCGAGACCAGTTCCGTTTGCATAATAGTCATCGCGTCCGGGCACTGTATTGATATGGGTTCCGTGTTCATACATCCAACGGGAAGTCTTTGAATAATACTTATGTCCCAGACGGCTGTCGATAGTCAGGTTCAAATAAAAGTCTTTGTATTCCAGATGACTGGTAAGTCCCATAATCACTTTCGGAATAGCAGAGCCTAGATAAGAATTATAACTCTTATCGTACAATGGGTATCCATTGGCATCGCGCTGAATATTCCCGGAGTCGTCATATAGATAGTCTGAGCCGTACATCACGCCGTAAGGTTCACCCTCGATAGCCATTACACTCATTGCCTCCACAAAATACATCTGTATGCTCTTCAATCCGTCATGCAGTTTCTTCACCTTGCTATAATTGCGTGACAACGTAAAGCCCAGATCCCAGGAGAAATTTTTTGTCTCGACAGGCCTTCCGCTCAATGAGATTTCAAAACCATGATTGTTCACAGAACCAGCATTCATCAGGCTGGATGAAAATCCAGATGAATTAGGAATAGGGATCTGCAAGATCTGATCTTTTGTCGTATTGTTATAGTAGGAAACATCCAAGCCAAGACGATCGTTAAAGAAACGGATATCGAGACCATATTCGGCCGAATTTGTTCTCATCGGCTTCAGGTCAAGCGGTGGCAGCTGTGTATTCTGAATATTTCCGGGGTATACAATCGAACCCGATTCAGTGGGAAAACCTCCGGGGAATAAGCCGTAATACATATCCAACTGATAAGCATTCGTATCACTACCGACCTGTGCCCATGAAGCACGTATCTTACCAAAGCTGAACCAGTCCGGGCGATCCATTAACTCAGAAAAAACCAAGCTACCTCCGACAGAAGGATAGAAATAAGAGTTATTCTGTTTAGGCAGAGTAGAACTCCAGTCGTTTCTGGCCGTAAATGATAGGTAAAGAAAGCGGTTATACGACAGGTCCAAAGAACCATACATACCCCACATACGTTTATTCATCATATAAAAAGAGGCTTTCTGATTTTTGGCATTGCTCGGAGTATATAAACCTTCTGCAATGAAGTCGGCAGCTTCTACACTGGTGCTGCGGGTTTTCTGTGACCAGTAGTTTCCTCCCATCATCGCATCCAGTCCGAACTTACCGAACTCTCCATGATATTCTGCATACAAATCACTATTCACCAGCAGGTTCTTACTATTATACTTGCTCATTCCACCCTTTGTCATATAATCGGAACGTCCGGCCATAGAAGCCCAGAAACCTGATCCCTGCGGAATAGTCTGATCGGTATTAAAATCGGTCATTTCTAACCCCTGGCGATAAGTGACTTTCAGGTTATTCAGTATCTTATAACTGACAGAAGCCAGTCCGTTGCCATTATAGCTCTGGTCGTTATTCTTATATTGATACAATATATAATAAGGATTCAGTGCACCGTCCCAGTTGTTCATCAGACCACCGGTAGTGATATCACGTCCCATAGCTTCCAGTTTCTTCAAATCCGTATCGGCTCCCATAATGGGTAATACCGTTGTCGGGTTGAATTGTCCGTGTCCGCTTTCCGGGCGTTGATGGGCATTTGTTACATTAAAATTGATTTTGAAATCATAACTCAGGCGTGAAGTCAGATCACCATTCATACGCATGGTCAGGTTATGTTTCATATAATTAAAAGCTGGAGTAATATCCTTGTAATACTCGTTTCCATAAGCAAAACGGAAAGTGGCTTTCTTTGTTCCACCGATGATAGAGAGCGTATTGGCTGTATTAAAACCATTATTATAAAAATCCATCGGTTTATAACGGGAAACATATTTATGTTCCGAGCCATCGATAAAGACAGATGTCGTATTTGGATCGAGTTTCGCGCCATAAGCGTCTTCAGAAACAGCCATAGCATCGGCCAGTGTCTTCGGATAGTTTCCTCCTTGTCCGCTACCATACACCTGCTGATACTGGGCCAATCCGGCATAAGGCATCAACATGGATGTATTTGTGTTGAACTCGATACCGATTCCCTGATCGGCTACACCTTTCTTTGTAGTGATAAGGAGAGCTCCACGGGAAGCCTTCGAGCCATAAAGAGCGGCAGCCGACGGACCTTTCAGTACACTGATGGATTCAATATCATCCATATTCATCCCACTCAGGCCATCACCATAATCTGTTCCACCGAACGGACTCACATCGGTATTGTTCGAGTTATCGACAGGTACACCGTCAATAACATACAAAGGTTTATTTGTAGAGCCTGATGCTATTTCACCAATTCCTCTTAAAACTATTTTAGTAGAACCGCTACGTTTATTCCCGGTAATATCCAATCCGGCGATCTTACCTCCCAAACTTGTCAGTAAATTTCCTGAATGCACTTCGCTTATCTCCGATGCGGATAACTGGGCGGCAGAATAATTCAATGCACGTTCGCTCTTTGAGATACCCAAAGCTGTTACCACTACTTCATCCAGCAATTGGGTATCTTCCAATAATTGAACAGACAGGGTTTTCTCTTTACCTACTACAATTTCGCGGTTCTTATATCCGATATAGGATACCAGAACAACCGGACTTCCGGATATCTCCAGTGAGAAATTACCATCCATATCGGTAATTGTACCGTTTGTAGTTCCTTTCACTGATACATTGGCTCCAATAACCGGATCACCTTTCTGGTCGGTTACACGTCCTGTGATTATCCGCGTAGATTGTTGTTTTACCTGAGCCGAACGGGCAGATAAAACAATCTGGTTATTCTCTTTCAGAATATAAGTAATTCCTGCTTCAGCAACTATTTTATCCAATACTTTCTTAATATCTCCACTGGTTGCTTCAACAGACACAACTGTGTTTAAACCGGTCAGGTCTTCATTATAGAAGAAACGATAATCGCTATTCTTTTCGATATCTTTAATAACTTCACGTAAAGGTTTATTCTTTGCAGCGATTGAAATCTGGGCAGCAATTGTCATGCCTGAAGAGGCAAGCATAAGACTGCATAAAGCTGCCCGTAAAATTATTTGCTTGATGTTACTCATTTTTAGATGTTTTTTAATCGTATAAAAGATTATAAATAGTAACTTTACAAGCAGAATCAAGAGTCATTAAACTCCGGAGATAACCGGCAAGTTATCTCTATAAACAAGGAGAATGATTGATTCTGATTTGTAAAAGATCGTGTGAGTGGGACAGCTCTCCTTTGGAGCCTGTCCCCTTTTTTTGACTATTCTTACGTCATAGGCTATTCAATTTTTAAGATTAACAATTTATTTATTCTCACTACGGCTTCGCATCCAATATGATCGTGTCTCCATGTGACTCATAAATAATGGGAGCTGTAAGGCTTATTATCTCTATTACATTGTCTAAGCTATTATTCTTGATAACACCCGAAAAACGATAGTTCCTTATCTTGTCTGATTTAAACTCGAGCCGTACATTGTACATTCGATTCAGTAAGAGGGCAATGTCATCCAGTTTCTCTCTTTCAAAAGCGAGTTCGTTATTACGCCACATGCGGGCATACGATACATTCTCGGACTTACCGACAGTCAGGCTCCTGCTTTGCCGATTCAGACTGACATGCTGGTCTGGAGTTAGGATAACCGAATTATCCTTCCCCGTTCCGGCCTTTATACTTCCTTCAAACAGGGTAGCGACAAAATCGGGATCTTCATTATATGCCTTCACATTGAATGATGTGCCCAAAGCCTCCACCTCCATCTCACCGGCTTTTACAACAAAACGATGTTCCTTATCTTTCGACACCTCAAAATAGGCCTCCCCGTTTAAAGAGACATTCCGTTCTTTTACACCGTAATCACTTTTGTAACGGAGCTCGGTATGCGAATTCAGCCAGACCTTGGTTCCATCCGGTAGTACGATACTTGCCCTCTGTCCTTTTTCTGCCGATACGATATATTCACTGGCAACCTGCGATTTATTCAGAGTATATAAATAAGAAGAAAAAATTCCTATACATAATAATATAGTAGCTGCATAAGGCAAGAAACGAGTAAAAGACAATTTGGATTTAATACTCCTAGTTTCCCGTCTTTTTTGTGATTCCTCTATTTCATGCATTCTTTCCTTAATGCGCAGGAACATCCGTCCCTGAACTTCTGCAGGCAACTCTTCATCAAAGGTTTCAATCCACCGCTGTTGATAAAAGTTCAGAATTTCATTCCTCGACGCAGAATTACGGAACCATTCCAGAAGCAACTGCTCTTCCTCCGGAGATGTTTCGCCACGCATAAAGCGATCGAGTAGCTTTATATTTATATTGTTTTTTGTCATCGTTTAAGTTGTATATCCGAAAAGAAGGGCAATCCCTTACAAGGGGAGTAGAAAAAACTCATATTTAACATTCATTAGCCAATACAACCAGTAATATAGCCAATAAATGATCATTGGATAATTTCTCTTTCAAAAAACGTAATGAACGGTAGAGTTGAGTCTCTACTGTTTTTTCGGAGATCGATAGACGGGCAGCAATTTCTTTATTCGACAAGTGTTCTCTACGGCTTAACTTAAATATTTCTTTTCTGGACAGAGGCAATTGTTCGATCAGGTTATCGATATAGAGACGGAGTGAATCTGCATCGATTTTCTCTTCCATCAGAAAGTCTTCATTAGTTTGCTGCTGGGACAATGCATAAAATGCAGACTCAGATAACAGGCGGTTCTCCGTTTCCTTATAGACCATATTACGGGCTATAGTAAAGAGATACGCATCAAAACCCTTATCCAGGTCTATCGATTCACGTCTCTCCCATATTTTCATAAAAACACTCTGAGTAATATCTTCGGACAAAACTCTGTCATACAATAGCGAATTGATAAAGTTGAAGACATGCGAATTATATTTCCAATAAATAGATTCGAAAGCAGTTTCATCTCCTTCCTTCAGGCGTCTCAGTACTGTAGCATCTATATCCTTCAGTGTGTGCTTTTCCATATCTCTTTCTCTCCATTAACTCCGGCAAAGATAAAAATTTATTTGAATGTTAGATTCCTTTTAGCGACACAGAAATAAGACTTAGAAATATATTGATCTATAAATGATATGCACCCTTTTCCTGTTTCAGGTACAATCTACAACATGCCCCTTTTTATTGACCTAGTTCATAAAGGACTAAGTCA